>JBBCHM010000001.1:309853-619706 GCA_037200045.1 Rhizomicrobium sp. | reverse complement strand
AAGGGCAAAGCGCCAAGACATATCGCATTTGCATCGCCCCGCCCCTCAGCAGTGGTGTTCGTCTGATTTTCGGCAATCTTTCCCAGGCAGACCGTAAGCCGGGATATATTTCGACGAAAGCGCCATCGCGGATACATAGTATGCGGGCGCCATCATCGTCGGACACGTGTCCATCCCGAAACAGTCGGTATTCAGATATTGGACCGACCAGACGTCATGCAGCATCGAGGTTGGATCCATGCCTGGCAGAACGTCCATAAACTGGCTGAGCCATCCACCCTCCTCGTAGAAGGCTTGCGGACCTTCGGTACTTGACCACCAGCGGCCCCAGTTGTTCACGCCGTACCCAATAACCCAGTTATTGCCCAACTTATCCACGCCACCATCGCCGGTCCCGATCAAATTCGGATCCTGATGCACGTAGCTGCGATAGACATCGGAGGAGAATGTTCCGACGGCGCCAGTGGAAAACGCATCGAGAGCATTTCTGCCCAGGGCGTATGCAATGGCGGCGTCTTTCGCGCCCATGGCGAGGGCGTGTTCCGCCGCACCGCCCCAATCGATTTGGGTGCTGTTCATCTGATCGGGCGTCAAGCCTCCACCGGTTCCGGCACCATTCGGATCATCGAATGCGGGAGCGAATTGTGCATTGATAATCGGCGTCACGGCTCCATCGGCGCTGGCGAGCAATACGTAGTTCCAGTTGCCGCCGTATATGCCCGTGCCGATTGCGGCGGTTCCGGCGCTGTTCAACGTACTGCTGACGAGTACGTCTCCGGAAACCCCGCCTAGCTGCATCGAGGCAATATCGAACTCATCTTCGAGAAAGTCCGTGATGCCGGCCGTCACGTAGCTAACCACGATCTTGCCGATTTCATAAAGCGCGAACTTCAGCGGGTTTGTCTTTATGGCGAGATAGGTGTTCCAGATCGGCTTGGCGATCAGGGCGTCGATCAGCGAGCCCAAGATGGGAATGTGCTTCCAGAAACAGCCAAGGAAACACAGACCCGACGGATCGGTGAAGGAAAGCGGATTGTTGCCGACATAGGAATAGCGGTTGAGGATCTGCTGGTTGTACCAGTTCTCCGTCATCGGATCGGCCGACATGAAGCGGCCAAGGGTGGAATCGTAAAGGCGCGCGTTCAGATTGACGAGGCAGACCGCGTCGATCTCCTCCTGGCCTGTGAAGCCGCGCGTGGTGCCGCTGGCGACGCCGCAGGAGGTGTTATCGGTTCCGTTCGAATTGCGCCGCCTGCCCCAGGCGTCATAGCTGAGTCGCTCCGTCACCGCGCCGGAGCCGTCGGCGATCACCGCGATCGAGCCCAGATGGTCGAGGACGAAGAAGAACCAGATGGCCCCGCTCGTGCACGGCGCGCCGCCGGTGCAGAAGCGCTCACCCACCATCTTGCCGTCGGCCATCAGATAGTCGTGCCACGTCGTCATGCCGCCGGTGACCGACTTCTCCGCCATCGTTCCGGTGCCGTAGAGATAGGTCGTGGTCGTCGCCGTCCCGCCGACAGTCAGGGTCTGCGTCAGCCGGGCGTGGTCGCCGTCATAGGCGAAGGCGGAGCTGGTCGCGCCCTGCGTGATCGTGTCGGCCATGTTGAAGGCGGTGTAGCTGACCGTGCGGCCGGCGCCCGCCGTCAGGCTGCCGTTCGAATCGTAGGTGTATGCGGGATTGGTCACGCCGTTGACCGTGCCGACGATCGAGGCGACCGCATGCGGCCGCGCCGAGCCGGCCGACGGATAGCTGTAGGTGCCGATGTCTGACTTCGAGGTGATATTGCCGAGCGCATCGTAGCCGACCGTCTTGGTCGTGATGCCGCCGCCGGACGAGGTGCAGCTTGACACCCCGCTCGCGCCGGTCGCCGAGTTCGTCAGCCGGTTCAGATTGTCGTAGCAATAGCGCTCGAAGACGCCCTGATAATTGTCCGAACGATAGGTGAGGTTGCCGAGGCTGTCATAGGTGTAGTCGAACGCCGCCACCGAGTCCGACGGGCCGGCGCGAACGTTGGTGAGCAGACCGGTATTGGCATCGTAGGTGTCGGTCGTAACGACGCCGTTCCCGGCCGTCTGCTGAGTCAGGTGAAGCTCCGCATCGCGGGCATTGGCGGTCCAAAGCGTCGCAGCGGTGCCGTTGTCCTTGATCTGCGACAGGTAGCTCAGGCTGGTATAGACGTTGAGCTGCACGAAGCCCGAGGGGCTCGCCACCGTGGCGGCGCGGCCGTAGCCGTCATAGGTCGTCGTGGTGATGTAGGTCGATCCGCCGGTCGCCAGCGACACGGTCGAGGTCCGGCCGAGGCTGTCATAGGCGATCGTCTTGTCGGACACGACCGACCCGCATCCCGAATTGGTGCACGCCTTCACCTCGACGAGCTGGCCGACATTGTGGCTGGCGGCGGAGGTGCCATAGGTCCAGGCAGTATAGAGATTGTTCTCGTTGCGGGTCGCGACGCGGCCGAGCAGATCGTAGGTCAGCGTGGCGGTTTGCAACTTGGCGTCGGTCTGCGTCAGCATCTCGCCCAACACATCGTAGGTATACGACCAGGAGCCCAGATCGGGATCCGATGCCGCCGTCTTGTTGCCGCGCAGATCGTAGGTGGTGGAGGTGACGTTGCCGGCCGAGTCGGTGACGGTCTTCAGATTGCCGAGCGCATCGTAGACATAGCTCGTCGTATGGCCGGCGTTGTCGGCGACCGAGGCGATCTGCCCTTGCGCATTGTTCGTCGAGGTCGTTGTCTGTCCGAGCGCGTTGGTCGCGACGGTAGTGAGGCCCTGGAAGGTATTTCCCATGTGGCTGCCGTCCGGCAGATCGGCGCGGGTGACACGTCCGAGGGCGTCATAGGTGAACACCGTCCATTTCGCCGTTCCACCCGAGAGGAAGTAGGGACGGCTGGTTTGCTGGACGCGGCCATCGGCGTCATATTGGGTCGCCTGGCGGACGGTGCTGCCGTCGAAGCCCTGGCCGTCCATCGCAATCGCCCTCGACAGGCAGTCGTAGTAGGTCGTCACCTTGGGGCCGATCTGGGTCACGCCGTCGGAGGCGACCGGCGTCACGTTCCGCAGGAAGGCGCCGTTCGTCGGGCAAGACGCGCTGCCGCCGTTCACGCCCGAGCAGTAGGCGTAGGAGGTGTTGGTCTTGGTTCCGATGGGAACGGTCTCCTGCGTGATGCGCCCGAAGGTGTCGTACGTCCAAGACGTTGTCAGCCCGTTGGGCCCAGTATGGCTGGTCGAGCTCCCGAAAGCGGCGCTGTGGGTCCAGCTTTCGTTTTGCGAGAGGGCATTGGTGCCGGACGTTTGAAATTCGCCGAAACTGTCGAAGCCGGCCCCCGATGAGCGGGACGTGATAGCATCGCCGCTAGTGGCCGTGGCCGTCCGATGGCCGTACGAATCCAAGGTGTAGTCGATCTCGACCGTGTAGGTGCCGAACGAGGAATTGCAAGCCGAGCTGCTGGGCTCGATTTCCTCCCGCGTCAGAACGCCGGTTCCACTCTCGTATTGGAAACAGGTGTGGCGGACGATGTCGGAGCTTCCGACCACACTCTCGACCGTGCTGTAGGTGACGCGCCCTAGAATCCAGTTCGCGGCATCGTCTGCATAGGCGTTGCCGTTCGTCTTGGTCGAGGTGCCGGCGCCATACAACGTCGAAACGACGACATTCGTGGCCTCGCCATAGCAAGGGTTGGGATTGGAATCGCAATCGAATGTGTAATTCGTCGTCGTGGTCGGCATCGCGTAGGTGGCGCCGGTCGCGAAATCCTCGTCATCGCCGCTGACCACGCTCTGAGTCAGGGCGACAAAGCTCCGCGCGGTGCCCCCGCTGCCGAGCGTGACCGCCTCATAGGTATTCACGGTGGAACTGATCGTGACCGTGCCGCCGCCGGTCTTGGGTGCCGTCTTGGTTTGCCAGGCGGTCAGGCCGACATACGGAAAATCGGTGCGATAATTCGTCGTCTGCACGACGCCGGTCTGAAGATCGGTGATCGTCATATTGGCGAAGCCGAGGAAGCCACGCCCGGTCAAACCGGTCTTGCCGCTGCCGTAGGCATAGGTCGAGCTATAGGTACCGCCGACCCCGTTGGACTGATCGATGCGGCTCACCAGATAAAGCGGTCCATCGACGTCCTCCGTCGGATAGCTCGCGCTGGTGTCCCGTGCGTAGAAGCTGCCATTCTTGTTCAGCCGATCGTAACTTACCGCCGTTGTCGATCCGACGCCGTTGGAAATCGACGTGATCAGTTCGGGCGCATTGGAGAACAGTATCTGCACGTCGCCGGTGGACTTGCGGATCAACAGATCGTCCGCCCCATCACTGTTCCAGTCACCGCGCGTGGCGTTGTAGATCGTGCCCGTCGTCGATGCCGTGGTAACCGAAACGAATCCCGTGCCGGTCGACAGGTAAAAGGTCGTGGTCGTGTCGATGACGGCGATATCGGTCTTTCCGTCCCCGTTCCAGTCGCCTGCGGCGATCCTCTTGCCGTCCCAGGCGGTCGGAACCGTGAAGCTTGTCGCCACCAGCGAGGTGCCGGTCGACAGCCGCATCGTGCCGGCTCCGCTGGCCGGAACGGCCAGGACGTCGAGCTTGCCGTCGCCATTGAAGTCGCCCAGCACCACGTTATAGGCCGACCAGTTGGGCACGGTGATGGTCGGCACGGACGGACCGCAGATCAGATAGATCTTATTGGCCGGATTGGGTGCCCAGACATCGTCGCAGCCGTCCCCATCGAAATCGCCGGTAATGAAATTCGCAACCCAGGGCGTCGACAGCGTAACCGTCGTGCCGCCATAGGGCGACCCGACGAAGGACGTGACGTCGGTCGTGCCCGACACAGTGCCGTTATGGACATAGTCGAGGCCGTAACCGTCGCCGTTGAAATCTCCGAACGTGACCCATCTGCCCGAGGTGATCAGCTGCGAGAGCGTGAACCCGCCGGTGCGATTGTTCGTATACAGATACGTCCAGGCGGGCGAAAATGCTCCAGAGGCGGAGTCCAGCGCCAGGTCGGTGTAGCCGTCGGCGTTCTGATTGGAGAGCATGGCGCCCGTCAGGCACATCCCCATATTGGCTTGAGTGTAGGTGCCGGTGGCAGTCACATCGTAGATCGAGCCGCCCGTCGGACATGTCATGGTCGCGTCGAGATTGATCGCAAGATCGGTCAGCCCGTCGCCGTTGAAGTCTCCGGGGGCCGCATAGGTTCCAGTCCCGGTCATCAGGCTCAGCGCCGCGGTCGAATAGCTTAGCGTGCCCGTCCCGCCTTGCCAGCCGAACGTTGTCGGCGCGAGGCAAGCGCCGGCGCCGTCGCACAGCGTCACCGATGTCAGCCGCGAATGTACCGTCGAAGTGCCGGTCCGGTAGGCGAGGCGATAGTCGTAAACCAGATTGGCGCCCTGATAGGTCTTGATATTGGTGAGGACGACGGTCGTCTGCTGCAGCGAACCGGCCTGATAGGTGGGCGTGATATCGCCGCGCGTCGCATAGACAAACTGCACCGAATTGTAAGGACCGAGCCCGGCCGAAGCGTTGCCCGTATAATCGACGCGCGTCGGATAGGCCTGACCGTTGGTCGCGTCGTTCGTATAGCTGACCGTGAGATAGTTGCCTTTGCGATCCCCGATCTTGTTGACGGCCCAGGAACGCGCGGTGCTGGTGCCGACGGCCAGCAACTTCGAATCTGTCGAGTTGCCGAATTCCATGATCTGACCCGACTTGGTCCAAACGCGGAAATAGGAAGGCCCTGAGCCGGCAGCACCATAAGACACGATCTTGCTGAATCCATCGATCTCGGTGCGGTACTCCGTGCTGTCGGCGCCGTAGGTACCGCTGATCGCGACCAGCCGCTGGCCCTCTAGGCAGAAACGGTCGTTCGAGTCGTAGCGGACTCCGCCATGGACGCCATCCTGCGCGAGCGTCTTTGGGCATCTTACAACCGAGGGGAGTCCGGAGAGCGCCCATCCCCATCCGACGATACCGTCTCCGCTCTGGCTCGAATAACTCAGCGAAAGCGCCGGGACCATGCCAGCGGTGCCCGGCGGAACCGTAATCGGAATCATGTAGGTCGCCGCGCCGGTCGAGCTCACAGCGAACTGGCCCGGGACGATCATCGCCGGAGGTGCATCCGCCGCGCGAACCGGAGCCGTCAGCCCAAGCACAGACAGCAATGCCACAAGAACGCAAATTCGCATCGACGCCCCCCAAATCATGCGATGCGCGAAAACATTCGCGCAGCAATCACCCGCTTCCCCTGCCGACTCGGCCGGGCAATCAGAACGCGCACGAACTGTTACTGAGGCGCACGTGGAACGCATGCGCAGTAACTCATGATTAACATCGATCGATCTGCGAGATCAAGATATCCAAGGAGCAGAATATTTCTGACATAATGGAGCGTCGGAATTCCTGCCAATAATATTAGGGTTGGAGCTTATGTTTTGCAGGATCGCCGGCTCGAAGCGGAAAATGGCCTCCGATGTTCACTCTGCGGGACGCTCCATAACGCCTGAAAAATAGGTGCCTGGAGTATTTCTCTTTACTTCGCACATACGCGTAAGACGATGTGTCCGAAATCAACCCAAATACAGATAAGAAGATGAGCTTTTTCACCAACACAAATGGCGATTGGCGGTTGTTCCACAGCCCTGTTTCCCGGGCTCGGCCATTTATTTCATGGGTTGCCGGCCTCTCTTGGATGCGGCGACGCGAAACGGCGTTCGCCATGGTGTTCGTCATCCATGCGCTTCTGGTACTCGTGCTCATCGACCCGCTGAGGCCCGCCCCTGTTGCGAAGGCGCTTCCCGGAATGACGATCTCGATAAGTCCCGGCGGACCGCGTCTCTCTCGGGGTATGCCTCCCAAACTCGATCTGAAATCCCCGAACGACGCGGCTGTTCTCCCGCCTGATATCGTGATCGTCGCCGACCCGCCGCAAAAGGCAATCTCGATGGCGACGGCGACAGGCGGACCCGCGGTCACGGTCCCCGCCGAAGCGATCGGCGAGTTCCACAGCGCGCCGCCGTTGACCGGGATCATGCTCGCGGCTTCGCATCGCGCCCAGCTGCGCCTGCTTCTCACAGTGGCGGCCGACGGCTCGATTGCCGGAGCAGTGGTCGAGACTTCCAGTGGCCTGCAGGCATTGGATGCGCTCGCGGTTTCCTGGGTGCAGGCGCATTGGCGCTACAGGCCGGCGATGCAGGACGGTCACGCAATTTCGGTGACGACCACCGCGGTGGTGCCGTTCTGATCACGGGCAACGGGCGACGCCCTTTGCCAAAACACCCTTTGACGCTAGGCTTGGCCAGAAATCGGGAGTGTGTTCGAGATCAGCGGGTGTAGTCCGACTGGTACCGTCGGGGGCGTCCGTGGCAATGGTTCAAGCCGAACGAGCGACTGCGCGCGAGAAGGCCGCACGACAGCCCGAAAGACTGATCGCCCACCTGATCGCTGCCGGCAGGATCACCCCAGGCGGCGTGGAGCGCGCCGCGCAAGCCGCCGGGGAAAGCGGTGACCGTATCGAGACGGTCCTGACGCGTCTTGGGCTCGTATCCGAACGAGACCTCACGGGCGCAATCGCCGCCGCCTTCGATCTTCGCATCGCGTCGGCGACGGACTATCCGGCTGTTCCCGTGCTCGAAGACCGACTAAGCCCGAAGTTTTTGCGCGACATGCGGACAATTCCGCTCCGGCTTGCCGCGGATCGGCTGCGAGTTGCGATGGTCAATCCGCTCGACGACTACGCGATCTCGGCATTCCGGTTCGCCGCCGAAATGCCGATCGAAGTATGTGTCGCCTATCCATCGGAATTCGAGACCGCGTTCGAGCGGCTATATGGCGACGCGCGCGACGACGGCATAGCGCGCCAGAATGCATCGTCGCCGGAGAGCAGCGTCGCCGACGACGTCGACCGGCTCAGCGACCAGGCGAGCGAGGCACCGGTCGTCAGGCTCGTCAACGCTATCATCGCACGCGCCGCCGAAATGCGGGCCTCGGACATCCACATTGAGCCCATGGAAAACGAGCTGGTCGTGCGCTATCGCGTCGACGGCGTGCTGCAACGCGCGGACTCGCCGGCCAAAGGCCTTGCCGCGCCGATCGTGTCGCGCATCAAGGTCATGGCGAAACTCAACATCGCCGAACGCCGCCTGGCCCAGGACGGCCGCATCACGCTCGCCGTGCGGGGAACCGACATCGATTTCCGCGTGGCGACTACGCCGACCGTTCACGGCGAGAGCGTGGTGCTGCGCCTGCTCGACCGCGGCCAGCTATCGCTCGACTTCGGCGCGCTGGGCTTCGAGGATCACCTCGTAGCCGGTCTGCGCCGGCTCACCCAGCGGCCGCACGGGATCGTGCTCGTCACGGGACCCACCGGAAGCGGCAAGACGACCACGTTGTATACGGCTCTGTCGGAGCTGAATTCGGTCGACCGCAAGATCCTCACCATCGAGGATCCGATTGAATATCGCCTCGACGGGATCAATCAGGTTCAAGTCAAGCCGCAAATCGGGCTGAGCTTCGCCAATGCGCTGCGCTCGTTCCTGCGTCACGATCCCGACATCATGATGATCGGCGAAATCCGCGATCTGGAAACGGCGCGAATCGCGGCGCAGGCGGCATTGACCGGACATCTCATCCTTTCCACGCTGCATACCAACGACGCGCCCAGCGCGATCGCCCGCCTGATCGACATGGGGCTCGAGGACTATCTCCTGACCGCCACGCTGAACGGCGTGGTCGCGCAGCGACTGGTCCGCACGCTCTGTCCTGCCTGCCGCGAAGCCTATGTTCCCGGCGCCGAACTGATCGAGCGCTTGGAACTCGTCGCGGCCGCCAATGGCCGGGGCGTTGAACTGTATCGCGCGACCGGATGCGGGACGTGCCGCGGCACCGGCTATCGCGGCCGCACACCCATCGTCGAAATCCTCGCCATATCCGACGCGCTGCGCGATGCCATCATGCGAAAAGCCGGAGCGGGGGAGCTGCGCTCGCTGGCGTCCTCGTCCGGCATGGTGCCGATGCAGCGTCATGGATTCGCAAAGGCGTTGGTGGGCCTGACGTCGATCGACGAGGTTCTGCGCGTGACGCTCGAGGCTCCATAATGGCCCTCTATCGCTACAAGGCGATCGCCGGTTCCGGCGCGATCGTGACGGGGATGGGCGAGGCACACAGCGCGGCGCTCCTGGCCGAACAGTTGCGCGCGCAAGGTCACTACCCGGTCTCAGCATCGGAGGTCGGCGCGTCTTCCTTGGCAAGCCGGTTGATGGGCATCCTTCGTCGGAAGGGCCGGCCGCCGCGACGCGTCCTTACGACGGCGACGCAGGAACTGGCTTCGCTGGTGGGCGCCGGACTGGAGCTCGATCGCGCCTTGGGCACACTGAGCGACCTCGCCGATGTCGCTTCACTGCATGCGTCCTTCGAAAAGGCACGCCAATCCGTTCGGGGCGGCACGAGCTTCAGCGAGGCGATGGAGAAGGATGCCGCTTTTCCGCCGCTCTATGTCAACATGGTCCGTGCCGGCGAGATGGGCGGCACGCTTTCCACCACGCTGCAGCGGCTTGCCGACTATCTCGAACGCGCACAGACTTTGCGCGACGCCGTCGTGTCGGCCCTCGTCTATCCTGCAATCCTGCTGGCGACGGCCGGTGCCTCGATCGTCATCATTCTTACGTTTGTTCTCCCCGAATTCGAGCCGCTCTTCGCGGAGTCCGGGCGTGCCCTGCCCTGGCCGACGCGCGCCATCATGGGAACAAGCGCGACCGTGCGGACGTATTGGTGGCTGTTCGCGCCGGTGCTGGCGGCCGGCATTGCCGGTGCGCGCGCCGCGTTGCGCCGTCCTCACTTGCGGCTAAAGCTGGATCGCGCGTTGCTGCGACTGCCGCTGGTCGGCGATTTGCTGCGCGCGATGGAGATCGAACGCTTCTGCCGCACGCTGGGCACGCTTGCCGGCAACGGCGTCGCGCTCCCGCTCGCCCTGAAACTCTCGAGCGGCGTTCTTTGGAACGGCGAATTGCGCGCGGCGGTCGACGGCGCGGCGAAGGGCCTGCGCGAGGGCGAGAGCCTGTCCCGGCACCTGGCAAGCAGCGGATCGTTTCCGCCGCTGACGCTGGATTTGATTCAGATCGGCGAAGAGACCGGCAAGCTTGACGAGATGCTGCTGCGGCAAGCCGACCTCGATGGACAGCGCATCCGCCACAGGCTCGACAGGCTTCTCGCGCTGCTGGTACCGGTGCTTACGATATTGCTTGGCTTCGTGGTCGCCGGGTTGATCGCTTCGATGCTCGTTGCAATTCTTAGCGTCAACGATTTGGCGCTGCAATGATCGGGTCGGCTCGGCGCGCGCGCCCGAAGGCTTCGACCACGATCGGTCCAGAGGTGGGATTCACGCTGATCGAGATGATCGTGTCGCTGGCGATACTGAGCATCGCGCTGGGCGTACTGCTCGCCGCGTTCTCGCAGGACCTTGACCGGCAACAATTGAGCCGCAAGCAGACCGAGGCGCGGCTATTCGCGACCGCGCTGCTCGATGAGAGCACTTCGGCCGGCGCGGAGAACCCCATCGCGAAGCAAGGGGTCGCCGGCGACGGCCTGTCCTGGAGCCTGGGGGTCGCACCTTATGGCAGCGACGCCGACCGAAAAGCGTGGCGCTTTGCGCCGGCACAGGTCACGGCGACCGTGCAGTGGCGGATGAACGGCCGGGCGTACGGCCTGTCGCTGCGAACGCTGCGGCCGATCGCGGCGGATGGCGCACGATGATGTCGACGTCGAACCGGGAGATCGGATTTACACTTGTCGAATTGCTCGTGGCGATGACCCTGTTGGGCTTCCTGACGGTTCTTCTGTTCGGCGGCCTGCGTTTCGGAACGCGAGTCTGGGAGCGGACGCAGCAATCCTATGTCGACGAAAAGGTGCTTCAGTCCATCTCCCGGTTTCTCCTGTCGAATATCGCACAAGCCTATCCGTTGCCGCTTCACGACGATGCGGGACACGCGCGCATCGATTTCGACGGACGCGTTCACGCGCTGTCATGGCTGTCGGCGGCGCGGACCGCAAACGGCGGAATGACACGACTTCGACTTTACGCCCGCGGCGGCGTGACAGAGGTCGACGTCGCGACCAGCGATGAGCTCGCCCCTGCTGCGGCGGCAACCATCGACAGGCTCTCCGGCGTCGCCGCGCTCGATATCCAATATTTCGGCCGCCGCGCGGAGGACAAGGCGCCGCGCTGGGGTGGCGACTGGTACGACCAGGCCTGGCTGCCGGAACTGGTCCGCATCCGCCTGCGTTTTCGCGATCCGGCGATCGCGCCGCGCGACATTGCCGTGGCGCCGCGGCTGGCAGGCGACGCCGGCTGCGTACTAGACGCGCTGACCAACGCCTGTCGGGGGGGCCGATGACGATCGAGCCCGTGCTCCCCAAGGCCGAGGGCTGGCGCGAAGCCGCCCGCATTGTGCTGCGGAACTGGCGCGACGAGATCGCGGCTCTGGCGCGCGATTGGCGAGACCGCCCATGCGCGACCGGGCGCGACCTGCTTTGGCTGACCGTCGCCCAGCGCGAGATCGTCGCGCGATACGGAGCGCATGAACTCGGCCGTTTCGAGAACAGCGTCTCCGGCGCCGACGCTCTGGAGGTGCACCTAAAGAACATCGGGGCGCGGGGCGACGTTCCGTCCGATGTTATCCTTCACTTCGAAGAAGCGGCGGTCCTGCGCGCGCAGACGCACCTGCCGCGCGCCGCGCGCCGCGCCCTGCGCGGCGCGCTCGGCTTCGAGCTCGACCGCTTGAGCCCGATACCGGCGATGGAGCTCTACTTCGATTTCACAGCGGGAAGAACGGCCGACGGCGCGAACCGGATAAACCTGGCATCGCGCGCGATACGCCGGCGCGCCGTCGACCAGGCCGTCGCTTTCGTGCATCAGGCCGGCTTCGAGGTCGCGGGCATCGCGCTCGGTCAGGACGCAGCGCTCGCCGATTGGCGTCACTTTCCGGTCGATCGTCCCGCCTGGCTGCGCGGACGGTGGAAGCAATGGGGAAGCGTGGTGCTGGCGACGGTTGCGGGACTGCTAATGCTGGCCATCCTTCTCGCCGTCTCGGCGCGCTCAGCGCAGCAGGCCGACGCCCTGGACGAACGCATCGCCGACGCCGAACTGCGCGCGGCCGGCGTCGCGCGGCTCGAGCGCGCCATGACGGCAATCCGAGAGCAGACCGCCGCCGTTGCGGCCCGCAAATCGCGACCCTCGCTGGTCAACCTTCTCGCGGCGCTGAGCGATACGCTGCCCGACGGCACCTGGTTGACCGACATCCAGTTCGACGGCGGCAAGCTGCACATCCAGGGCTATTCGCACGCGGCCGCCGAATTGATCGGCAAGCTCGACCGTTCCGGCCGCTTCACGAACGCGCAGTTCGCCGCGCCGCTGGTCCGCAACGATTCCGACGGGACGGACCGGTTCGATCTGACCGTCAAGGCGATGGGCGCGCCATGACGGTCCCAGCGATCCTTTTGGGCCGCAACGCCGCGCTCGCCGTGGTCGGCGCCGGTCTTGCCGTCGTGCTCGGCTTGGCACTTTGGACGTTCTCGGCGGCGCTTGTCCCCGGCGACGAGACTGAAGCCCTCCAGCATCTGGCCGCGCTCCAGGCGGAGGCATCCGCATTGCCTCAGGTTGAACGCGCCGTCGTGGCGCTGCGCGGCCAAGCCAAGGCGCAGCCCGGATTGCTCCAAGGCGACAGCGACGCGCTGGCGCTTTCTGCGCTGCAAGGCGAACTCAAATCGATGATCGAAGCGAATGGCGGAGAGGTGCGCAGTTCCTTCGCTTTGCCCCCGGCCCCGGAGAACGGATTGGCCGCCCTGTCGATCCAATACGATGTGACGCTGCCGGTCACCAAGCTGCGCGGGCTCCTCTATGCCATCGAGAGCCACTTGCCCTATCTGTTCCTCTCGTCCGTCGACATCGCCGCACCTCAAACCTGGCCGAGCGATCCCAGGGCGCCGGAGCCGCGGATAGAGGCGCGTTGGACGGTATCGGCCTATCGCCGGAGCGATCCGAAATGATCGACCTTCTGAGCCGCAACCATATCCTGCTCGCCGGTCTCTGCAGCGCCCTCGCGCTCGTGCTCGGCTATGAACTCGCCATGCCTGCCGCCGCCTTGGATGTGCCCGTTCTGCAATGGCGACTGCCGGCGCAGCCCGGGCCTCTGGCGCTGGCCACGCCGTTTCCGGCATCCCAGAGTTTTGCCGCCATCGATGCGCGCCCGCTGTTCAATCCAGCGCGCAAGCCGGTGCAGGTTCCGCAGACATCCGCCGTTGCGGCAACGCCGCCGCCAACCGACATCAGCCTGATCGGCGTCATCATCGAGGGCGACCGCCGCCTCGCAATGCTGCACACACCGTCTTCGCCGCTGGAGATCGGTGTCGAAGTGGGCGGCGAGATCAACGGCTGGCAGATCGTCGCCATAGAGCCGGATCACATCGTGCTTCACGCGGGAGCGGCGGACTTTCCGATCGCCCTCAACGCAGCGCATGCCGGAACGCCAAGCATGGCGCCAAGCGACGGCGTACCGGGCAGAACCGCCCCATCGATACAGGGACGCAATCCGCCGCCGCCGACCAACACCATCGAGACACCGGCCGCGCCGACCGAGAGTGGGGACCAATGATAAAGCACCGGGGAGGCCGTTCGGCCATCCTCCTACTCGGTTTATGCATAGCCTCCGGCATGACGGGGCCGGCCGGTGCGCAGAGCGTCCCCACGCCGTCCGCCGGCGCGTCGCCAAGCGAGATCGTTCGCGGCAATGGCCGTCTGGTCGGCGCGCCGCCAAGGCATACCTTCGGCAATCCGGGGGAGCCGGCCAACATCACGCTGAATTTCGTCAATGCGGACGTGAAGGACGTCGCCAAGGCGGTTCTCGGCGATTATCTGCACCTCAACTACGAGATCGCCGACGACGCCAAAGGGACGGTCACGATCCAAACCAGTCAGCCGCTCACCAGATCGCAGGTCATGCCGATCTTCGAGCAGGTCCTGCGCCTGAACGGAATGGCGGTCGTCGAATCCCACGGCATCTATAGAGTAGCCCCGATCGCCGAGGTGAGCCCCACGATCGATGCGCTATCGCACGCCCGCGGTCGCAGCGGCCAGATGGGCTACGGAATCGAAGTCGTTCCGATCCACTTCCTGTCCGCCGCCGAGATGGAAAAGCTCCTGAAGCCCCTGGCGCCGGCCCAAGGGATCGTCCATGTCGATTCGGCGCGCAATGTCCTCATCATCGAAGGTACGCAGGAGGAGCGACAGACGCTCCTCGACGACATCGCGATGTTCGATGTCGATTGGATGGCTGGGATGTCGTTCGCGGTGTTCAATCCCCAATATGTCGATGCCGTCGAACTCGACCGCGAACTGGCGCAGGTACTGGGCGGATTGAACAGTCCGATTGCGAGCGTGGTACGACTGGTGCCGATCGCGCGCCTCAACGCGGTCCTGGCGATCTCGCCGCAGCCCCGCTACATCGAACAACTTCAGGCGTGGGTCGCGCGCCTGGACCGGCCCGGACAGGGGAGCGAGAGGCGGGTCTTCATCTACCATGTCCAGAACGGTCGCGCCTCCGACCTGGCGGCGACGCTCATGCGTGTTTACGGCCAAAAGCTCGCGCAAGGTCTGGCATCGGATGCCGCGCCCGACCAGGCGCCCGCCGGCCCGGCAGATCGCGGTCCGCCGCCCGCAGCGACGAGTTCCGCCGCGCCGCCACGGCCGGAAGACGCCGAAAATTCTCCGGGAACCAATCGACTGAGCATCACCACCAGCGAGCCGAACAATGCGCTCGTCATTCTGGCGACGCCGCAGGAATACAGCGGTCTTCTGACCGCGGTCCACGAACTCGACACGACGCCGCTTCAGGTCTTCCTCGAGGCTTCCATTGCGGAGGTCACGCTGACCGACGACCTCAAATACGGGCTGCAATATTTTTATCAGCCCAATAGCTCGAACTCCGTCGTTCTCACCGATATTGCGTCGACGGCAATCTCGCCGGCGTTGCCGGGATTCTCTTACGCCTTCACCAACGGCAATTCCATCAAGGTCATCTTGAGTGCGCTGGCGTCCAAGACCCATGTCGAAGTGATTTCCTCGCCGAAGCTCCTCGTCCTCAACAATCAGACCGCAACGCTGCAGGTCGGCGATCGCGTGCCCATCATCACCGAGCAGGCCATCAGTACGGCATCGTCCGGCGCGCCGCTGGTGAACAGCGTGCAATACGAGGACACCGGGGTGATCCTGAAGCTGACGCCGCGCGTCAATCGCGGCGGCCTCGTGATGCTCGACATCACCCAGGAGGTCAGCGAAGTCGCCAACGTCCAAACATCGGGAATCGACTCGCCGACCATCCATGAGCGCAAAATCAACAGTTCCGTCGCCGTGCAGGACAACGAGACTGTCGCACTGGGCGGCCTGATCGTCGACAACCGCGAGCGCGATCGCAACGGCATTCCGTTCCTGCAGGATATACCGGTTCTTGGAAATCTATTCCGCGAGACGCACAACAGCGGCACCAAGACCGAGCTCGTCGTTCTGCTGACCCCGCACGTGGTGGACAGCGTCTCCGCGGCGCGCGCCATCGCCGACGAGTTGCGCCAGAAATTGCCGGCGGTGCAGCCGTTGCTCAGCCGTGCGCCCTGACGGCGAAACGAAGGTCATGAGAGACCAGCGCGGCTGGGCGCTGGTGTCCGTGCTCTGGACCATCGCGGTCCTGGCGATGCTGGCGGCGGCGGCACAGTCCTTGTCGTTCAACTCGGCGCGGATCGAGCGACGGCAGTTGGACGACGCGCAGATCGACGCCGTGTTCGACGCCGCGATCGCGCGCGCCGTGCTGGGATTGGGCGATGCGAGACCGGACCACCGCTGGCGCGTCGACGGCGTGCCGCAAACATTCGAGTTCGATGGATATGTGTTGCGAATGGCGGTTCAGGATGAGTTCGGCCGGATCGACCTGAACGCCGCGGATGGTTCGCTGCTGCGCCAGCTCCTGCGGTCGGCCGGCGTTTCCGAGACCGATGCCGAAACGCTGACCGACCGGATTTTGAGCTGGCGGGAACGCGACGACGGCCTGTCACGTCTGCACGGCGGAACGGACGATCTCTACGCGAGCGCGGGTTTGGCCTACAGGCCTAGGCATGGTGCGTTTCAAAGCGTCGACGAATTGCGGCTCGTCCTGGGGATGAATTCGGCGTTGTTCGCGCGGATCAGGGCGGCGCTTACGGTCTATTCGCATCACCCGGCCATCGACACGGCCGTCGCGCCGCGCGAGGCTTTGCTGGCCTACTATCCCGACCAGCCGGAGCGCGTCTCCGAGTTGCTGAAGACGCGCGGCGGGGGATCGGGTGACACGTTGGACGCCGTGCCCGGCACGATCGCCTCGACGTACGGTCTTGCCGGCCGGACATTTGATATCACAGCTACTGCGTCCGTCGGACAGCGAAGGATCAGCCGGGAAGCCGTCGTAATGCTGACAAGTAGTCCGACCCGACCCTATCTCCTGCTGCTATGGCGTTAGTCTCGCCAGCCAAGTGTCTGTATCGCTGAAAGTCGCTATGATCGTCGAGAGCGCCATTCCCATCATCGCCATCGTGGTTGCCCCCTTCGTTGGGAGCTTTCTGGCTGTCGTGATCATGCGCCTGGTCGGCGGAAGGAGCATTGTAACCGGACGTTCCGCCTGCGATGCGTGCAAGCACATCTTAGGACCTGCAGAGTTGATTCCGCTCCTCAGCTTTGTTTTCCAGCGCGGACGTTGCCGCCATTGTGGGGCACCGATCGACGCTCTGCATCCGGTTGTGGAGATCGGCGCCACCACGGTCGCGGTGTGGGCCGCCATCGTGACCTCGGGATGGATCGTCGCCGCCAGTTGCATATTGGGCTGGACCTTGCTGACGCTCGCTGCGATCGACTGGCGGACTGGCCTTCTTCCCGACATCCTGACTGTGCCGCTCATCGGCGCCGGCTTGCTGACGGCGTTTCTCATCGATGGCCCGGCCCTTGGCGATCACTTGATCGGTGCGGCGGCTGGATTTGCCGGTTTCGTGGCGCTAGCCGGGATCTACAGCCGGATTCGGGGTCGGGCTGGTCTGGGATTGGGCGATGCCAAACTGTTGAGCGCCGCGGGCGCCTGGCTTTCCTGGATCGCTTTGCCGAGCGTCGTCCTTCTCGCGGCGCTCTTCGGAATGGCGCTCGTTCTCGTAGAGCGGTTCAGGGGCAGGACGATCGAAGCCACAAGTCGCGTCGCGTTCGGACCGGCGCTGGCGGCTGCGACTTGGCTTGTCTGGCTGTATGGCCCTCTCGTTCCGGGCTGACGCGGGCGGTGTCTGTCCGCCATACTCCCCAACGGTCTCGGCGGCCCGGCGCCTACCAGTTTCGCACAGGCGGATCGGTACCGGCAGTTGTCGTACCGTCCGGACCGCCGCTGTAAAGATCGAATTCGCCGTGCTTGCCGGGGGACGCATAATCATAGGGGCGCCCCCAAGGATCGTTGAGGCTTGTCGTGCTCTTGATATAGGGACCGTTCCAATTGTCGGCGACCGCGGGCTTGGTCTTCAACGCAGCGAGGCCCTCCTGCGTCGTCGGATAGCGGCCCATGTCGAGCTTGTAGAGGTCGAGGGCGGATGACAGGCTCTCCACTTGCGCATGGGCCGTACTCATCTTTGCCGATGCGAGGTATTTCAAGACTTGCGTCGTCGCAATGGTCGCAAGCAGGCCCAATATGGCCAGAACGACAAGCAACTCGACCAACGTATAGCCATCTTCGCGGCGATTGCCTTGTGTCCACATGGTCATCTGCCCCAAAGCCCTCGAACGTCAATGTTCATGACCCCTTATACACATGGCCAACCAGTCCGATCCGATTGATCGTGAGGCAATATATCAGAAGAGGAAGGCTCTTTCCCATGAGGTCTGACAACCCACATCTCCCTTCAGTTGTACGATTTTCCTGTTCATTGCCTTGGCCGTCGGCATCGAATGCTCGTCGCGCAGCTCCCTGTCGAGGCATCACTGGTCGCCCAGAAGCAGAGGGCACACTTCAACATCTGACCATCCATTCAGCTTAGGTAAAAATGAATTTCGCTCCAATTGGCAGCAATCTCGCCTATTGTCTGCGCCCCCGCCTTCCGAAGTGCGAAATGCAGGCATACCGAAGACGGTCATATCAACCACACTCAGCTCCAGCGTTGGCGCGAAGTGGTACAAGGCTTGAGCTTTGTTCCGGCGTCCAGCATAGACAGCCGCTGTTCGAGATCACCGAGTGCTCGACTAACACCGTCCAAGACAGCTCGAGCCAAAGCAGCAGAAACACGACGGCACATGCCAGAAGATTCAACAGCAATAGCCTCAAGAGCTTGGTAAGGGCCGGCGCGTCGGGCGCGATACGGGCGCCCTGCCCCGCGAAATGGCGTTCCAAGACCAATACGGGAAAGGCAAACGCGACGAGAGCGCCGCAGACCCACGCGTCCGATAGTGCGGAAGGCGCGGGTGCGCCCTTATTTGACAAGGCTTCGCGAGCACGGTGAAACCGCGTCAAACACGCTGAAACAGAGATTTATCTTTTTCCTAAACCGTAGGCCGCCCGTTCGAATCGGGCCGGGGTCGCCATCCAGCCGGTATGTTGGCGCAAATGCCGCTATCGTCCCGCCTTGAAGAGGTTGCCGGCAAAGTCGCCGAGTTCGTTCTCAAGACCTCCTCCCAGATTCAGTATCTCGTGAACGGTCGCCGTCGGCACGCCCTGCTGCGCGGCGGTCGCCTCGATCGCGGCGAGCGGATTGCCGTCGCTGCTGGTCAGATTGGCCTGGAACGTATTGGCTATGGCTCTCACCTGCTCCGGCGAGACGCCGACCTTTTCGGCGATGGTGCCCAAATTCGCTTCGATATTGTCGAACAGTCCCATGGTGATCTCCTGGCGGCAAAACGCGTCGCAGCCTATACCAATCCCGGCCATGCACCGAACGCGAAGCGCCTTGGTACCGTGCAGACGGGATTCCCGCGCCTCACTTTTGCGGCTTTGCCGCGGGCTCGACCGTTCGTACCGGCGTCTCCGGCGTCAGTCCACCGCGCCGCCGCGCCCAGGTGTTTTCCCCGTTCTCCGCCCAAGTGCCGGCAACGGCCTTGCGTGCGAACCCCTCCCACGCGTCGGTCCAGTCGCCCAGCGAATAGCCGTGCCACGGCGCCCGGACGTTCAGGGCCGGCAGGCCGAGCTCCTTCCACAAACCCTGCGCGCGCTCCATGAATTCGCGTCCGGGCAAGGCGAGGGGCGGCATGGGATATTTGCGGGTCGCGTCGATCAGCAGCGTCGAATCCATGTTTCCCGGCCCCGATTTCGGCGCGTGGCCGATCGACCGGTACGGCTCGACCTGCACGTCTTCCGTCGGGTTGGAGCGGTAGGCGAGCGACCACACCACCGCGTCGGTGTTGTCGGGATCGATGTCCTCGCTGACCGCGATGACGATCTTGCCGCAATCGGCCTGCCGCGCGGAGATGCCGCGCAGGCCGCGCCACACTTCGGTGCGCGGCGTGTCGTCGTCGAATTGCACGAAGATGACCGGCCGCACATTGCTGAGCGGTTCGTGCATCGCCACGCGGCGAACGCTCTTGAGCGACAGGTCGTTGCGCAGGTGGTTGAGGAACAGCGGCTCCAGGTCCAGCTTCTTCATCACGCTGGATTCGCTCGGCGTGACCTGGCTGATGATGGAGATGAACACCGGCGCCCGCCGGTGGGTGATCGCCGTCACCTCCATCGACATGTTGAAGTCCTCGAGCGCGACATAGCCGTCGCTTTCGCCGAACGGCCCCTCGGGCTCGAGCATGTCGGTATCGATAAGGCCTTCGATGACGATCTCGGCATCGGCCGGGACTTCGAGATCGACGGTCAGCGCCTTCGCCGTCCGGATCGGAACGCCGGCGAGCGCGCCGGCCACCGTGATCTCGTCCTGGTCGATGGCGAGCTTCTGCGCGCCGGTATAGGCGATCACCGGCGCGGCGCCGATGACGATGGCGCAGGGCATGCGCACGCCGCGCTCGCGATATTTGCGCCAATGGATATAGCCGCCGGCGCCGCCAAGCCGCGACGACATGCGCACGCCCAGGCGGGTGGGGCTCTTGAGCGCCGCCCGATAGGTGCCGACATTGCGGATGCCGTTGTCGGGATCGACCGTGATGCACAGAGTGGCGGTAAGATAGGGCGCCGCGTCGAAGCCCGGCGTCGAGATCGGCACCGGCAGGCTCGCCAGCCCGCCGCCCGGCCGCTTGAGATCATCGCCGGTGATCACGATCTCCTGACAGGGCGGCGCGCTCACCATCACCGGCGCGATCGGGTTGGCGATGGCGTGAAGCCAATCGGCGCCGATGTCCGCGACAGCCCGGCCCAGGCCGATCGCATAGATCCTCGGCGACGCGGCCAGAGCACCCACCACGACGGGAATGTCGTAATGGCGGCCCTGCGTGTCGACGACATTGGTGAAAAGAAAGGCGCGGCGCTCGTCCTCCGGAATGCCGCCGAGAAACTGGCAACGTACCAAAGGATGCAGTTCGGTGTCCTTGTTGATGGGACGGTCGACGCGGACGAGCAGTCCTTGCGCTTCGAGCTCCGCAAGATGACTTTGCAGATCGAGACTCGGGCGTTTGGGCGCCGGCGGGTCGGCCATGTCGTTCTCGCTCCTGTCGATCCCGGCGAAGAAATGAAATCGTCAGGGCACGAGCACGATCTTGCCATGCGTGTGACGCCGCGCGAGATCGCGATAGGCCTCGCGCACATCGTCCAGCCGATAGACCTTGGCGATCGGGATCTCGAGGCGGCCGGTGTCGATCAGGCCGGCGAGTTCCGCGAGCACTTCGGCGTTCGCCGCCGCGCCGTTGCCGTCCGTCTTGACCTTGTACTTCGCGGCGGCCGCGAAATCGATGATCGTGTCGATCCGGCCGGGCGCGACGCCGAGCTGAAGCGCCAGTTCGACATAGCCGCCGCCGAACGTATCGATGAAGGCATCGACCTTGTTGCCGGACGCGGCGCGGATCCGTTCCAGGACGCCGTCGCCATAGGCAATGGGGATCACGCCGTGAGCGGTGAGCCAGGCATGGTTCTGCGCGCCGGCAAGACCCAAGACCTTGGCGCCGGCGATCCTGGCCAGTTGAACGGCGATCGAGCCCACGCCGCCCGCGGCGCCGGAGACGACCACGGTATCGTCGGCCTTCAGCGAAACCGCGCGCACGGTCGCATAGGCGGTCGTTCCCGCGACGAACAGAGCACCCGCCTGCTCCCACGAGACATGCGCGGGACGCCGGACAAGATGGTCGGCGTCCACCACGACCAGTTCGGCCTGGCTGGCCCGGTTGTTGGTGAACCCGATGATCTCTTCGCCGACCGTGACGTTCTTGACGCCGCCGCCGACTTCCTCGACGACACCGGCAAGGTCGCTGCCCTGGCCGGAGGGAAATGTCGCGGGCCACCGCTCGGCCATGGCGCCTTCGCGGATCGCGGCCTCGCCGGGATTGATGCCCGCCGCCTTGACGCGGACGAGAACCTGACCGGGGCCGGGGACCGGCCGGTCGACCTCCACAACGCGCAAGACATCGATGCCGCCATACGTGTCAAATCGCACTGCACGAGACATGGACTTCTCCTTGATGGTGATTTTGCGCCGGTGTTCCCTCAGGAAGCAAAGGGAAATTCCGCCGACCGGACCGAGCCTCTCCACGAGGCGTTCCTTGCCATGGACAAAATTCCTTGATGGTTGGGCGGAAGATCAGCCCTTCGCCCATTGGGCCGCGGCGGCTTTCGCGAAATCGCGATAGTTTCGCGGCGCCCGGCCGAGCAGGCCCGCCAGACGTTTGAGATCGCCCGGCGTCGCGGCGGCACCGTCTTCCTGGTACCGGCGGAACATCAGCCGCAGATCATAGGCGTACCAGTGCGGCAGGAAGGCTTTCGACCTCTGCTCCAGCACATCGAGATTGTCGCCGCCGTAACGGACCGAGCGGCCAAGCGTCTCGCTCCAGATCGCGGCAAGGTCTTCGCCGCCGAGGCTGTCGGGCCCGACCAGCTCGTAGGTTTCCCGGCCCAATGCCGCCGGCGCGCGGTCGCGGCGCAGAAGCTCGATCGCGGCGGCTTCGCCGATGTCGCGCGTGTCGACCATCGAAATGCCCCTTTGGCCGACCGGCATGCCATAGACGCCGCCGCCGAGCAGCGCGTCCTTCTGGCGAAGATCGTTCTGGATGAAATAGGCCGGGCACAGCACCGTCGCGGGCAGATCGAGGTCTTCGATCATGCGCTCGACCGCGTATTTGCCGGCGAAATGCGGGACATCGGTATAGTCCTCGCCCTTGAACACCGACAGATAGACGACGCCCTTGATCCCCGCATCGCGCGCCAGGTTCAAGGTCAGCATCGCCTCGGTCAGTTCGTCGGCGACATTCGGGACCAGCAGGAACAGCGTGCTGACGCCGGCCAGCGCGGCCCGCACCGAATCCACATCCGCGAGATCGCCTTTGACCGGCGTGACGCCGGCCCTGGCCTGGGCCTTTTCCGGCGAACGCGTCAGCGCGCGGATTTCGACGCCCTTACCCTGCAGATGCGAAACGACCTGGGAGCCGATCGTGCCGGTGCTGCCGGTTACAAGTATCGCCATGGCGAATGCTCCTCGAAGCGGTTGCGAAATTCCCGTGCCCAGCGTTTCCGCTCTAACGCGCCGAGAAATCGAGAACCACGCGCGAAGGGACATCGCCATGCTCGAGCCGGTCGAAGACCTTGTTGATGTTCGACAGGGGCTGCAGCTCGATATCGGCCTTCACCTTGCCTTCGGCCGCGAAGGCAAGCGCCTCCGCCATATCCTCCCGCGTGCCGACGAACGAGCCGCGAATGGTGATGCAGTTCGCCACGACATCGAAGAGCGGAACCGGAAACTCGCCCGGCGGCAATCCGACCAGGACGCAGGTTCCGCGCTTGCGGGTCATGCCGACGCCCTGCTTGAAGGCCGGAAGCGAGGGCGCCGTGATCAGGACGCCATGCGCGCCGCCGCCGGTTTCCTTTTTCAGCGCGGCCGCCGGATCGCCGGACTTGGCATTGAATACCAGATCGGCGCCGAGGCGCTTGGCGTGCGCGAGCTTGCCGTCATCGATGTCGACGGCACAGACCTTGAGGCCCATGGCCTTGGCATACTGGATCGCCAGATGCCCGAGACCGCCGACGCCGGAGATCGCGATCCACTCGCCGGGCCGCGCATCGGTTACCTTGATCCCTTTATACGTGGTGATGCCGGCGCAGATGATCGGCGCGGCCTCCTTGGCCGCGAGGCCGGCCGGAATGTGCGCGACATAATTGGGATCGGCGAGGATATATTCGGCGAAGCCGCCATTCTTGGTGTAGCCGCCGAACTGCGCCTCGGCGCACACGGTCTCCCAGGCCGACAGGCAATATTCGCAGTGCCCGCAGGCCGAATAGAGCCAGGGCACGCCGACCCGGTCGCCTTCCTTCACGATGGTCACGCCGGAACCCACCGCGGCAACGCGGCCGATGCCTTCGTGACCGGGAATGAACGGGAGCGCGGGCTTCAAAGGCCAGTCGCCCTGCGCGGCATGAAGATCGGTGTGGCAGACGCCGCAGGCTTCCGTCTTGACCAGGATCTGGCCCGGCCCCGGCGTCGGTATGTCCCATTCGCGAAGGACCAGAGGCTTGCCGAACTGTTCGACGATCGCGGCGTGCATTGTATGAGCCATGGGGACTCCTGTTTTCGGAACTGGGTTCGGCCGGCATCGGCGCCGACGCCGACATGGGAGCGGACGCGGTTATTCCATGACGTTTTCGGTCCGGATCGACGCCTCGCCCTTGTGATGGTGCAGCCGTCCCAGCGTCGACTCCAGCAGGTGCGCCATCTTCCTGGCGGCGCCGTCGAAGGCGCCCGGCGAGGTCGCCGCGTCGTGACGCGCGGTCAACGGCTGATGGCCGGCAAGGTGCGCCTCGATAAGACATCGCTTGTCCCCGTCGCCGGATTTCGCGCCGTTCTCGTCGCTGAAATAGACCTCGACCCGCGTGATCTCGTCGACGTAGCGATGCAAGGCCGTGCGCAGCTCCGCCTCGGTGAGGTGAGAGAATTCCTCACCCCCTTGGACATTATGGTCGGTATAAACGAGGACTTGCATGCGCGTTCTCCTGCCCGTGCCGCGGCGGACTCACAAACCGCGGCGTCCTACAGCGGCGCCTCGGCTGCCACATAGCGGACCAGCTTTTTGTTCACGAACTCCTGGATGCCCATGTCGCCGAGCTCGCGGCCATAGCCGGAGTCCTTGATCCCGCCGAACGGCAGTTCGGCATCGGACCAGGAGATGTTGTTGATGAACATCATGCCGGTCTCGACGCGGCTGGCGATGCGCTTGCCGCGGGCGACGTCCTTGGTGAAGACCGAGCCGCCCAGGCCGAAATCGGAATCGTTGGCGAGCGCGACGGCCGCGTCCTCGTCCTTGACGCGGAAGAACAGCGCGACCGGCCCGAAGAATTCCTCGCGAAAGGCGGGGTTGTCGAATTTGACGTCCGTCAGAATGGTGGGCTGCATGTAGGAACCCGGACGGTCGATACGCTTGCCGCCCATGAGAACCTTCGCGCCGTGGGAGACCGCGCCGTCGACCTGCTTCAGAAGATCGACCAGGGCCGATTCCGACGACAACGGGCCCAGCGTCGTCTTTTCGTCCAACGGGTCGCCCGGCTTCAGGGCCTCCAGCGCGGCCTTGAACTTCTCCAGGAACGTGTCGGCGAGTTTTTCGACGACGACGAACCGCTTCGCGGCGCAGCAGGTCTGACCCGTGTTGTACATCCGGCCCCACACGGCCCACTTGATGGTGTGTTCGAGATCGGCGTCTTCAAGGACGATGAACGCGTCGCTGCCGCCCAATTCCATCGAAGACGGTTTGAGATTCTTTCCGGCGCGCGCCGCGATGCTCCGGCCGGCCGCGACGCTGCCGGTCAGCGCCACGCCCTTCACGCGCGGGTCGTCGACGACGCGGTCCGACTGATCGTGCGAGATCAGCAAATTGGTATACAGACCGGCGGGCGCGCCGGCCTCGGTCAACAGCTTCTCGAAGGCGATCGCGCATTGCGGCACGATGCCGGCGTGCTTCACCAAAAGGACGTTGCCCGCCATCAGATGCGGGCCGGCGACGCGGGCCAGCTGGTAATAGGGAAAGTTCCACGGCTCGACGCAGAACACCACGCCGATCGGGCTGCTCTCCATGTGGCCCTCGCCGAGCGACGGATGGAGCTTTACCGGCGCCAGGAAACGCTCTGCGTTCTTGGCGTAGTAGGAGAGAATGTTCGAGCTGAACTCCACCTCGCCGACAGCTTCGCCGATGCGCTTGCCCATCTCGAGCGTCATGATATGCGCGAACTCGGCCGCCTTCGCGTGCAGGAGTTCCGCCGCCTTCGCGATGATGGCCGCGCGCTCGGCATAGGTCTTGTGCCGCCAGGATTCGTAACAGGCCTGGGCCGCCGCGATCTTGCTCTCCAACTGCTTGTCGGTCAGTTCGTCGAACGACTTCAGAAGCTTGCCGGTGGCGGGATTGAAGCTTTGATAGCTCATGACAATTGTCCTTTTGCGGAATCGCTCCACGGAAGCCGCGGAACGTCGGCGTGGCGGCGCTCACGCCACGATGATAACGGCGGTATGCCCTGGCGGCCTCCAGGTGGTGGTCGGCGCGGCGATTTCGGGTTTCGACACGCGTCCAGGGGTTTGTTGCCCGCGGCCAGATGAACGAGAACTGTCATGATAGCGCCAGATAGGGGAGCATCGACCGTGCTCGCTCGCCTGAACAACGGTCCTGTGCCGGCTTCGATCCATTATTGTTCGGCAATAACGGCGTCTGCGGCGGCCGGTCGCGAAACCGGTCATAGTGCCTGCGACGAAACGCTCCATCCGCGCTGCGCGGAGGGGCGGCCTTGTGCCTACGCGCAGGAAAACAGCGCCATGAACCCATAGTCCATGTGCTGCTGCATGTGACAGTGGAAGAGGCTGAGCCCCGGCTGGTCGGCGACGAAGTCGACCGTCATCTCCTGAAATCCGCCGATCATGACGACGTCCTTCATGACGCCCGCCGTGGGAAAGCCGGCGATGCTGGTCAGCTCGAAAGCATGGCGATGCAGATGCAAAGGATGGATGTCGTCGGTGGCGTTGCGCAGGCGCAGGCGGTAGCGCCGGCCGCGCGCGATGTGGAACAGCGGCTCCATCCGTTCCATCGAGAACGGCACGCCGTTGACGGTGAATTCGTCGAAGCCGTCGCGCGCGCCCGGGCGCGCCGCGAAGGTCATGGTGATGGTCTCGTCCGGCGGCGGCGAGGCGCCGGACGCCCTGCCGAAGCGCCGATAGTCCCAGCGGAACGGCGCCGGCTTCTGCCAAGCCGGCCCGCCTTTCTGGCCGGCATATTCGACGACGATCCCCATGCCGTGCGCCCTTGCGTCGTCGTCGAGCTCGCCCAGCGTCCACACGCCCGGCTGCTTCATTTCGACGATCGCCGAGATGCGCTCGGCCGGGCCGAGCCACAGCACCGGCACCGCCGCCGGACGCGGCACGGGATAGCCGTCCAGCGCGAGCACGGTGAAGACATGCCCCGGCAAGGCCAGGCTGCGGATCTCGCTGGCGCTGGCGTTGAGGATGTGGAACAGGACGCGCTCGCCGGCGCGAACGCGGATCGGCGCGCCCTGCCCGAGCATGCGGCCGTTGATCGTCAGGAAGTCGTAGCCGAGCTCAAAGGCTTGCGGCAGGCCGCGCTTGGTCGAGGCGTCGAGCGCCTTCAGCGCAGCGGCGCGGAGTTCCGGAACGATGTTGGTCGGCGACAGGAAATCCAGCGCCATTTCCATGCGGTTGAAATAGGGCGCGAACTCCTTGAGCGTGAGGAAGACCTCGCGGTCATAGGCGCCGGGGTTCTGCCGCGGCTCGACGTAAACGAGACCGGCCTGTCCGCTGTACAGACCGGCCGAGAGATCGGTCTTGGCTGCAAGGTGGGAGTGATAGAAGCGAAGGCCCGCCGGCTTGGGCGTGAACGCGACGCGCCGCATGCCATGCGGCAGAATGAACGGCGTGCCCTCTTCGGCGGCGCCGTCGACATCGGCCGGCAGGAACTGGCCGTGCCAGTGAAGCTGCTCCGGCGTATCGGTGTCGTTGTGGATATCGACGACGACGCGCTTGCCCTCGGTCAGGCGCAGCAGCGGGCCGGGAAACTGGCCGTTATAGAGCTTGGTCGAGACCGCCGCGTCCGGTCCCAATTCCACCAGGCCGGTCGCGATGCGGATCGTGTGGTCGGCCGCGGCCTGGCCATGCGGCAAAGACCGCGGAGCAGGACTTGGGTGCGCGGCATGCGCGACGCCGCCCGAGAGCGCCGCGGCGGCGCCAAGCTGGAGGAGATGGCGTCGATCAAGCGTCATGATGCGCAACCCGGTCGCCGAATCGTCAATATGCGAATGATAATCAATATATGCGGCGCGGTACCGCTCGGCGTTGTCGCATGGACGGTCGCGCCGGCCGGCCCGTTCGCATCCTGGCCAGTTGGGCCCGGAAGGGACGGGCCGGACAAGCCGGCCCGCCAAGTTCAGGGAGGAAACACGTCGCCTCCGAGAGGGCGAAAGCGACGACCCGCGAATTAAAGTCTATCGAATTGGTATAGTAAAGCGAAAACATGCGTCGCTGACGATGCGTCGCACCGGCGATCGAAGCCTCGCGCCTATTTCACATTGTCCGTCTGCCGGATGAAGTCCGCCACCGCGTCGTGCAGCGCCTTCAGCGATTCCTCATTGGCATAGACCATGTGGCCCGACGGATAGTAGTGATAGGAGATATTTGCCTGCAGATTCAGCGGAATCGGCAGATGATGCATCTCGTACCAGCCTTCGTAATACGGCGTCGCCAGGTCGTAATAGCCGCCGTTCACCATCACCTTCAGGTTCGGATTCTGCTTCATCGCGTTGCCGAGGTCGGGCATCACATTGGGCGCGCTCGGCAGCGCGAAGGGCGCCCCCGGCGGCTGATGCTTGAAGTCCCATGACTTGTAGGCATCGATCTCGGGCAGGAAGCGTCTGCCCAGGCCGTAGTTCAGCGTGGCCCGCACATAGTCGTTGAAGGCCGAGACATAGGCCGAGCTGATCGCCGCCGACTGTGGGTCGTATTCCGATTCCTTGCTCAGAGGATCGAGCGAGGGGCCGGAGAAGCGGGTGTCGAGCCGGCCGGTGGTCAGGCCGTTATCGTCCTGCAGGTTCTTTTCGAACTCGCCGCCCTCGATCCGCAGATTGGCCTTGTAGATATAGGCGAGCGACAGTCCGGTGTAGTCATGCAGCTTGCCGGCGATATAGGCGCGCCGCTGCGGCGACAGGCTCAGCCCGGTCGACAGCGCCGAGGCGTAGTCGCCCATCGCGAAGCGCTCGACCGACTGCACGAAGGGCACGAGGTCGGCGGGCGGCTTGCCCGGCAGCTTGTGGTGATACCACGCCGTCGCGGCATAGGTCGGCAGCGCCAGCTCGTAAGGCAGGTCGATGCCCGGATTGGCCTCCGCCCCGTCCACCGACAGGTCGAAATTCAGGATCTGCGACAGCAGGATCACGCCGTTGAGGTCGATGCTGTCGTTGGATTCCAGGTAGTTGGCCACCAGCGCCGAGCGCGGCGTGCCATAGCTCTCGCCGAACAGATATTTCGGCGAATTCCAGCGGCTGTATTTGGCCAGGAACTGCTTGATGAAATTGGCGAACGCCTTGGCGTCGACATCGACGCCGTAGAACGCCTTTTCCTTGTCCTTGCCGGCGATGCGGCTGAAGCCGGTGCCCGGCGCGTCGATGAAGACGAGGTCGCTGGCATCGAGCAGGCTCGACGCGTTGTCGATCAGCCGATAGGGCGCCGCGGCGGTGTGGGTGTCGTTGTTGGTGACGACGCGCTTGGGCCCGAAGGCGCCCATATGCAGCCACACGGTCGAGGAGCCCGGACCGCCATTGTAGAGGAAGGTGATCGGACGCTGCTCGGCGGCCGCGCCGCGCTTGGCGTAGTAGACGAAGAACATCGACGCCTCGGCGGAGGTCTCGTCGGCCTTCGCGTCCGGGTTCTTCGCGCCGCCGCTCTGCGCCGCGTCGTTCCAGTCGTCGGGGTGCACCACGATGGTGCCGGCGATCGCCTCATAGGACGTCCCGTTCACCGAGCCCTCGGTGACGGTCTCCTCCGCCTTGAAGAACTTGCCGGAGTACTGGTCCGCCCGGTTGGCCGGCGGCGACGGCTTGTCGGCCGCGAAGGCCACCATCGCCACCAGAAGCGCCACCACCGGCGCGGCCGCGATATAGATCCACCTGCCGAAATTCTCACCCATCATGCCCACCCCTTCTTGCCATGCCGTCTTTAATCCGCCGCCGTCACTTGGCCGGTGGCACCAGCCCGCGATGCTCCAGCATCGGGCCGATATCGGGATCCTTGCCGTAGAACCTGCGGAACATCGGGCCGTAATCCTCGGTGTGGCCGCGCGACAGGATGAGGTCGCGGAAACGGTCGCCGTTCTCGCGCGTCAATCCGCCATGGGCCTCGAACCAGGCGAAGGCGTCGTCGTCCAGCATCACCGTCCACTGATAGGCGTAGTAGCCGGCGGCATAGCCGTTGCCCCAGATGTGCAGGAAATAGCTCGAACGATAGCGCGTCGGAACGTTCGGGAAGTCGGTGTGCGTCGCGGCCAGCGCCTGGGTCTCGAAGGTATCGACATCCTGCCGGGGCGCATCGGCCGCAAGGGCGTGCCATTGCAGGTCCAGCTCCGACGCCGCCAGCAGCTCGCCGAGCTCATAGCCCTGGTTCCAGGTCTGCGACGCCTTGATCTTGTCGACCAGCGCCTGGGGAATGACCTCGTGCGTCTTGTAGTTCACCGCATAGTGCTTGAGCACGTCGGGATAGAGCGCCCAATGCTCGTTGAACTGGGAGGGAAACTCGACATAGTCGCGCGCCACCGAGGTGCCCGACAGCGTCTCGTAGCGCTCGTTCCCGAACAGGCCGTGCAGCGCATGGCCGAATTCGTGGAACATCGTCGTGACGTCTTCGAAGCTGATGAGGGCCGGCTGGCCCGGCGCCGGCTTGGTGAAGTTCGCCACATTATACACGACCGGCTTGGTGCCCAGCAGGTGCGACTGGTTGACGAAATTGCTCATCCAGGCGCCGCCGTTCTTGTTGTCGCGCTTGAAGTAGTCGAAATAGATCATCCCGAGCTGCGAACCGTCCTTGTCGATCACGTCGAACACGCGCACGTCGGGGTGATAGACCGGGATGTCGTGCCGCTCCTTGAAGGTGATGCCGTAGAGCCGGGTCGCGGCATAGAACACGCCGTTCTCCAGCACGTTGTTGAGCTCGAAATAGGGCTTCAGCGCATTCTGGTCGAGATCGTATTTCTCGCGCCGCACCTGCTCGGCATAGCGTTCCCAGTCCCACGGCTTCAGGTCGAAATGCTTGCCGTCCTTGTCGATCGCCGCCTGGATCTGTTTGGCCTCGTCCGCCGCCTTGGCCGCCGTGGCCGGCACGAGCTGGCCGAGAAACGCCTGCACCGCCTGCGGCGTATGCGCCATCTGGTCGTAGAGCACATAGTCGGCATAGCTCGGATAACCGAGCAGCTTGGCCTTGCGCGCGCGCAGTTGCGCGATCTCCGCGATGATGGCGCGCGTATCGTTGGCGTCGCCCTTCTCGGTGCGGGTCCAGGAATTGTCGAACAGCTTCTCGCGCACGGCGCGGTCGGACAGCGACACCAGCAGCGGCTGCTGCGTCGTGTTCTGCAGCGGGATGAGATATTTGCCCTTGAGGCCGCGGGCCTCGGCGGCCGAGGCGGCGGCGGCGATCTCCTGGTCGCTGAGGCCGGCCAGTTCCTCCTTGGTGTCGACCACCAGGGCGCCCGCCTTGGTGCCGGCGAGCAGCTTCTGCTGGAAGTTCGTTTCCAGCGTCGCGTCGCGCTGGTTGATGTCCATCAGCGCCGTCTTGTCGGCGCCGGAAAGATTGGCGCCGGCATGCACGAATTGCAGATAATAGACGTTCAGGAGCTGCAGCGATTCCGGATCGAGCTTGAGCGTATCGCGCGTGTCGTAGAGCGCCTTGACGCGGGCGAACAGCTTGGGATCGAGATTGATCGCGTCCTGGTGCTCGGCCAGCTTGGGCGCGATGGCGGACTGAACCTTGTCCAATGTATCGTTGGTGTTCGCGCCGACCACGGCGTTGAACGCCTGCGCCACCCGCTCCAGCATCCGGCCCGATTTCTCGATCGCCACGACGGTGTTCTCGAAGGTCGGGGCGGCGGGGTTGTTGGCGATGGCGTCGATCTCGGCGCGCTGCTGGCGCATGCCCTCCAGGAAGGCCGGCTCGTAATCGGTGTCCTTGATCTTGTCGAAGGGCGGCGCCTGCAGCGGCAGGGTGCTGGGCGCGGAAAAGGGATTGGCCGGAGCATCGGTCGCCGCGCTGGACGCGGCAAGGACCGCGCCGAGCGCGGTCGTGGCAAGGACGATTTTCGCAAGACGATGCATGGTGATTCCCGGTTTCGGTCGGAAAAGCTTATAGGCGCCGGCGGCGCCCTGGGGACACGAAGACGTTACCGTAGCGGCGGGCTGGAAAGCCAGCGGCCGGACCGCTCGATCCGCCCCGTCAGGGCAAGGCCCCGATCTCCTCCAGATGCTTGCAGAGCTTGATCGCATAGCCGCGATCCGGCGGCTTGCCGCTGTTGGCGGCGGTCTGCAGGCTGCGCTCGACGCAGGCGCGCACCTTGGGGTCGAGCCGGTCCGCCAGCGCCGAGACCAGGCCGTATCCCGCCATGACCAGCAGCACCGCGACCGCCGCCAGGCTCAGAAATATCTCAACGCGGGCGAGCGTGCCTTTGCGCATGTCCCAATCGGTCCAATCCCCATCCCTGTCTAACACAGGTTCGGGCCCGTTGCGGGGATGCGACGATTCGAGGTCCGGACGGATTCGCGCTAAACTCCCGAAGCCAAATAGGGAATCGCGAGATGCTGTCGCAAAAGGCCCGCTATGCGCTGCACGCGCTGATCGTCCTGGCCGAACACTCCGTGGAGCAGCCGATGCAGATCGCCACGATCGCGGAGGAGGCGCGCGTGCCGCGCAAATTCCTCGAACAGATCCTGGTCGATCTCAAGAAGCGCGGCATCGTGCGCAGCCAGCGCGGCCGCGCCGGCGGCTATTTCATCGGCCGCGCCCCCAAGGACATCAGCTTCGCGGAGGTGATCCGCACCATCGACGGGCCGCTCGCGCTGGCGCCCTGCGTGTCGGTCACCGCCTATCACAAATGCGAGGATTGCGTGGACGAGGCGACCTGCTCGATCCGCAAGGTGCTGCTGGCGGCGCGCGACGCGACGGCGGATGTGCTGGAGTCGCGCAACCTGGCCCAGGCGGCGGCGAATGCCCGCAAGGCCGGCTGGGCGTAGCGGGCGCCCAGCCGAAATTCGCGCGATGGATCGCCGGGGTCAGCGCCCCGTCGGGATCTTGTTGAACGGCACGTCCTTGTCGACACGGATGTCGCCGGGCAGGCCAAGCACACGCTCGGCGATGATGTTGCGCAAAATCTCATCGGTGCCGCCGGCGATGCGCAGGCCGGGCGCCGACAGCCAGCCGCCCTGGAACAGGCCGTGCATCGGCGCCTCGGCGCCCTGCAGGACGCCGGCCTCGCCCTCGAGCTCCATCGCGAAGGCCGAGAGGTCCTGCAGCTTGGTGGCGACGACGATCTTGGCGATCGAGGCCTCCGGTCCCGGCTGCTTGCCCTGGCTGAGCGCGGTCATGGTGCGGAACGTGGTGTAGCGCAGGCCCGCCGAGCGGACATACCAGTCGGCGATCTTCTCGCGCACCGCGGCGTTCTTGATCGCCGGGCCGTCTTCCAGTTCGAGCTCGCGCGCCAGCGCCATGAGCTGCGGCACGTCGAGGCCGCCGCCGGCGCCGCCGCCGACCGCGAGGCGCTCATGCATCAGCGTGGTCAGCGCCACCGTCCAGCCCTGCCCCACTTCGCCGAGCCGCTGGCTGTCCTTCACCTTCACGTCGGTGAAGAAGATCTCGTTGAAGCCGGAGCCGCCGGAGGCCTGCTTGATCGGCCGGATGTCGACGCCCGGATCCTTCATGTCGATGTAGAACATCGTCAGGCCCTTGTGCTTGGGCACGTTGGGATCGGTGCGGGTGAGGATTATTCCGTAGTCGGAGAATTGCGCGCCGGTGGTCCAGATCTTCGAGCCGTTGATCGTCCAGGTATCGCCATGCTTCTCCGCCTTGGTCCGCAGGTTCGCGACATCGGAGCCGCCGGCCGGTTCGGAGAAGAGCTGGCACCAGATCTCGTCGCCCTGCACGGCGGGCCACACGAAGCGCGCCTTCGCCGCCTCGTCGCCATAGGCCATCAGGGTCGGGATGCACATGCCCAGGCCGATCGCGAAGGGCGCGCCGCTCGCCACGTCGTATTTGGATTCCTCCTGGCCGAAGATGATCGACTGCATCGGCGTGCCGCCGATGCCGCCCATGCCCTTGGGCCAGGTGATGCGGGCATAGCCGGCCTTGGCCTTGGTCTTCTGCCACGCCTTGGAGGCGGCCATCTCGCCTTCGGCGCCGTTCTCCAATTCGTCCGCGCCGATCTCGCGCTTGCCGGTGCGCTTCTTGGCGTTGGCGTCGAGCCAGGCGCGAACCTCCTTGCGGAACGCGGCTTCCTCGGGGCTGTCTTCGAAGTCCATGATGTTCTCCCGTATTCTGTTCTGATCGCGAGCGCGCTTAGGCGTTGCTGGTTTCGAGTTCGGTGACGAGCTTGTCCTTCCAGGCGCGCTGCGGGCCCAGCACCAGACCGGTCTCCTTCGCGCGCTTGTAATAGAAGTGACAATCCATCGCCCAGGTGAAGCCGATGCCGCCATGGGTCTGGATGTTCTCCTTCGCCGCGTAGTCGAAGGCCTGCGTCGCCGACACCCGCGCCGCCGCCGCGGCCAGCGGCAATTCGCGCGCGCCGGTGGAGAGCGCCCAGGCGCCGTAATAGGCGTTGGAGCGGGCGAGCTCGTTGTTGACGTACATGTCGGCGAGCTTGTGCTTGATCGCCTGGAACGAGGCGATGGGCCGGCCGAAGGCGTAGCGATTGAGCGCGTAGTCCTTGGCGAGCGCCAGACAGACATCGGCGCCGCCGACCTGCTCGAAGGCGAGCAGGATCGCGGCGCGGTCGAGCACGCGGCTGGCGTCGCTCCAGCCCTCGCCGAGCTTGCCGAGCGGTTCGGCGCTGGCGTTCTCGAACACGATGTCGGAGTGACCACGGCTGGCGTCGAGCGTGTCGCAGGTCGTGCGCTTCACGCCGGGGCCTTTGAGATCGACCAATGCGAGTTGCAGGCCGCGCTCGCCCGGCTCGTCGGAACCGCGCACGAGCACCACGGCGTAGTCGGCGATCGGCCCGTCGATCACCGCGATCTTCTTGCCATTGAGCTTGCCGCCCTTCAGCGTGGCGCGGACGTTCTTGGGCAGGACCGCGCCCGGACCTTCGGCGCGCGCGAAGGTTCCGACGATCTCGCCCGACGCCACCTTGGGCAATAGCCGCTTCTTCTGTTCGTCGGTTCCCGCGATCAGCAGTGCCTCGGCGAAGAGATAGACGGTGGAGGAGAACGGCACCGGCGCCAAAGCGCGGCCCAATTCCTCCGCGATCACGCAGAGTTCCAGATAACCGAGGCCGAGGCCGCCGAATTCCTCGGGGATCGCGGTGCCGGTCCAGCCCATCTCCGCGACCTGCTTCCACAGCGCCGCGTCGTGATGCGCATCGCCTTCGAACACCGCGCGCACGGTTTTCGTCGTGCATTTCTCGGACAGGAACTTCCGCGCCTGGTCCTTCAGCATCTTCTGGTCGTCGGAGAAATCGAAATTCATCTTGGCGGTTCCTGCCCCGTTATCTCTTGGCGTTAACCGACGATAGAACACGCCGCGCGCTCAAAGCCAGTCCGTCGCGTCTTAACGCGCGTTTAATCGCGCTGTGTCAGCCTTACCTTGGGTAAACGCAGGTTGGTCATGGCGAAGGCACAATTTCACAAGAGCCAGCGCGTCTATGTGAAGCCGGTCGGCACATGGGCGTTGATCGAGCACGTCGTGCCGCATTGGGCAAAGGGCCTCGATGAGCCGATCCGCGTGCATTACGACGTCGGCCTCGGCCGCGAATTCACCGCCGACGAATTGCAGGCCGAAGAACCGTTGACCGGCGAGAAGAAAGCCGACGGCGATTTCTGGCGCGTCGTGCGCGCGCGCAACAAGTGGCAGCCGAGCGAAGACTGCGCCCGCCATCCGGTGCCGGGAACCTATCCCGTCGTGGTGACGGGCCAGGCGGAATGGGGCGGCTGGCGCGTGCCGGGCGCCGAATACGACCTCGACCCGCCGCGGATCGAGCGCCAGGCGCGGATGATCGCGTGTTCGCCCAGGCTGATGGCCTTCGCCGAAGGGCTGATCGACTGGGCCCGCAAGTCCGGCGAGGACATGCCGAACGCGCTGGTGGAACTCGCGCATGAGGCGCAGGACGTTCTCACGTCCATCGAGGGCCAGAATTAACGACGTTCCCTAACCTTGCTTGGAGAACGGCGGTGGAAACCGCCGCATAGCCCCCGCATAGTGCCGCCCGAGTGGGGAGCTGGGCGATGCCGGATCTGCCTGCGCAGCCGGACGGCGCGCCGACAATCCATACTGTCGAATTTCGCGGCCGGGGCGGAGAGTATTTCCGCATCTGGATCGTGAACATCGCGCTGTCGGTGCTCACGCTGGGCATCTACACCGCCTGGGCGAAGGTGCGCACGCAGCGCTATTTCTACGGCAACACCTATCTCGCCGGGCATTCCTTCGAATATCACGCCAGCGCCTGGCGCATCCTGATCGGCCGCGCCATCGCGCTCACTTTGTTCCTCGGCTATTCGCTGAGCGTGGTGTTCGTGCCGCTCACCTTCGGCATCTGGTTCCTGATCTTGGGCGCGGCGCTGCCCTGGCTCGCCAACACCTCGACCCGCTTTGGCGCGCGCAACACCTCGTGGCGCAATGTGCGGTTCAATTTCAACGCGACCTATTTCGAGACCTTCATCGCCTATGTGGTGTGGAGCGTCGCGGCGCTCGCCTTCTTCCCGCTGATCCCCTATGCCCGCCGGGTCCACGACTATTTCTACATCAACCACCATCGCTTCGGCGGGCGCGGCTTCGAGACGGCGTTCGCGGCGCGGCGCATCTATTTCATCTATCTCTTCGGCTTCATCCTGATCGTCGTCCTGCTGCTCGCGGTGATCGCGATCGCCGGCGCCGCCGTCGAGATCGCGACCCATGTCCACAATGTGTTCGGCCGGTTCTCCATCCCGCTCGGGCCGGAGAATTTCTCGCTCATCGTGCTCGTGCTGTTCGGCATCGGCACGGCGTTCGTCGCCAGCTTCGTCACCACGCTGGTGACCAATTTGTCGGTCAGCAACGCGACGCTGGAAGGCGGCTTCAAGCTGTCGTCCAAGGCGTCTGGCCTGCGCGTCGCCTGGATCGTGGTGACGAATGCGCTGCTGACCCTGGCGACGCTCGGCCTGTTCTATCCCTTCGGCCGTGTCCGGCTGGCGCGCTACCGCATGCGCAAATACGCGCTGATCGCCAGCGGCAACCTCGACGACTTCACCTCCGAGGCGCTGGAGGCGCAGAGCGCCATCGGCCAGGAGATCGCCGGCTTCTTCGACCTCGGGTTCGGCCTATGAGCTGGACGATCGAGGGACGCTATTTCTATCCGGGCGCCGCGCGCCATGTGCCGGCGCGGGCCAGCGCGGAGCCGAAACGCATCCTGCGCGTCGCGGACGAAGAGGGCCACACACTGGCGGAGGCGCCGGCGAGGCGCGTCAAGGTGACGTCGCGGCTCGCGCGCCTGATGCGCCGGTTCGACCTGCCGGACGGATCGCGCTTCGAGACCGACGACAATGACGGCGCCGACGCCCTGCTGCGCGCGCTTCGCAAGCGCCGCCGCGGCCGCTTCACCGACCGGCTGGAGCGCGCCTGGCCGGCGGTCGGCGTGTCGCTGATCGTGTCGCTGCTGTTCGGCTATTACATCGTGGTGCAGGCGGTGCCGCTCGCGGCGGAGTGGCTGGCGCTGAAAGCGCTGCCCACGGTCGGCCATGCGATGACCGAGCAGACCCTGCTGACGCTCGACCGCTTCGCGCTGACGCCGACCCAGCTCGCGCCCGCCGACCAGGCGAAGGCGGCGGCGCTGTTCCACCGCGTCGCGGCGCATGCCAGGGGCGCGGCGAGCGGCTATCGCCTGATCTTCCGCGGCGGCGGCAGGATCGGGCCCAACGCGTTCGGGCTGCCGGACGGCACCATCGTGATGACCGATCCGCTATGGGCGCTGGTGAAGAACGACGCGGAGATCGAGGGCGTGTTCGCGCACGAGATGAGCCATGTCGATCACGCCCACCAGCTCCAGCGCATCTTCGAGGCCTCGCTGATTCCAGCGACGATCGCGATCTTCACCGGCGACATGAGCCAGATGAGCCAGATCTCCGCGATCCTGCCGGGGATCGTCGTGCAGTCGGCCTATTCGCGCGGCTTCGAGCAGCAGGCGGACGACGACGGCGCGGCGACCCTGCGCCGCATGGGCGAGAAGCCGTCGCACATGGCCGATCTGCTGGAGCGGATGGACAAGAAGCTGTGCGGCAAGAACGGCTGCCCGCCGAGCTGGATCGGCGATCACCCCGACACGGCCGCCCGCGCCGCGCGCCTGCGGGCGGAGGACAAGGGGCCGATCACGCCGGGCGAAGATTGCCTCAGGCCCTGGAAGAGCGGCATTTCCTTGCGCTGTCTGGGGTGGGATTGAACCAACGCACGGCGTCATGGCCGCATTCGCGGGCCATGACAGCGGTGGTTGTGGTGGATAAGGTGCCCTGCCCCACACAAGGATCCGTCATGCGCACCGAGGAACCGCGCGCCATCCATCTCAAGGATTATCGCGCGCCGGACTACCATATCGCCGAGATTTCGCTCGACTTCGCGCTCGATCCGCTGGCGACCCGCGTCACCGCGACCTCGAAGGTGACCCGCACCGGCGCGGCCGGGGCGCCGCTGACACTGGACGGCGAGGAACTGAAACTGCTGTCGGTCGCGATCGACGGGCGCAAGCTCGGCGCCGACGAGTATGTCCTGGGCGAGACGTCGCTGACGCTGCCCAAGCTGCCCGACGCCTTCACGCTCGAAATCGTCACCGAGATTTCGCCGGAGCACAACACGACGCTGAACGGGCTCTATACCTCCAAGGGCATGTTCTGCACGCAGTGCGAGGCGGAGGGTTTCCGCCGCATCACCTATTTCCTCGACCGGCCGGACAATCTCGCCGTCTATACGACGCGGATCGAGGCGGACAAGACGGCCTATCCGATCCTTCTGTCGAACGGCAATCCGACCGCGAGCGGCGATCTGCCCGGCGGGCGCCATTTCGCGGTGTGGAACGATCCGTTCCCCAAGCCCTGTTACCTGTTCGCGCTGGTGGCGGGCGATCTGGGCGTCCTGAAGGACAGCTACACGCGCGGCTCGGGCAAGCCGGTCGATCTGCGCATCTATTGCGAGCACGGCAACGAGGCCAAGGTCGCCTATGCGATGGATTCGCTCAAGCGCGCGATGCGCTGGGACGAGGAGAAATATGGCTGCGAATACGATCTCGACATCTTCATGATCGTCGCCGTCAGCGCCTTCAATTTCGGCGCGATGGAGAACAAGGGCCTCAACATCTTCAACGACAAGCTGCTGCTGGCCTCGCCCGAAACCGCGACCGACGACGACTATGCGCGGATCGAGAGCGTCGTGGCGCACGAGTATTTCCACAACTGGACCGGCGACCGCATCACCTGCCGCGACTGGTTCCAGCTTTCGCTCAAGGAGGGCCTCACCGTCTTCCGCGACCAGAGCTTTTCCGGCGACATGCGGTCCCACGGCGTGTGCCGCATCAACGACGTGAAGGCGCTGCGCATGCGGCAATTCGTGGAGGATGCCGGGCCGCTGGCGCATCCGGTGCAGCCGCAGAGCTACATCACCATCGACAATTTCTACACCGCGACGGTCTATGAGAAGGGCAGCGAGGTCATCCGCATGCTCCAGACGCTGGTCGGGCCGGAGGGCTATCGCAAGGCGACCGATCTCTATTTCAAGCGCCATGACGGCCAGGCGGCGACGGTCGAGGACTGGGTCAAGTGCTTCGAGGATTCGAGCGGCCGCGATCTGACGCAGTTCCGCCGCTGGTACCGCCAGGCCGGCACGCCGACGATCACCGCGAAGGGCGTCTATGACGCGGCGAAGAAGACCTTCGCGCTGACGCTGACGCAGTCGCTGGCGCCGACGCCGGGGCAGTCGGTCAAGGAGCCGATGCATATTCCGGTGCGGCTGGGCTTCATCGGCCAGAACGGCAATCCGATGCCGCTGACGCTCGAAGGCGAGAAGACCACCGGCCCGGACGAACGCGTGGTCGAGTTGACGCGGGCCGAGCACACCTTCCGCTTCGTCGACGTGGCGCAGAAGCCGCTGGTGTCGGTCGGGCGGCACTTCTCGGCGCCGGCGAATTTCGTGACCGGCTACACCGCCGACGAACTCGCCTTCCAGATGAAGGCCGATCCGGACGATTTCAACCGCTGGGAGGCGGCGCAGAAGCTGGCGACGCAGATCCTGCTCGCGGCGGCCGCGAAGGGCGGCGCGCTGGCGGACGAGAAGCCCTATGTCGACGCCATCGGCGCGGTGCTGGCCGACGCCGAGGCCGATCCGGCCTATGCCGCCTTCATGATGCTGCCGCCGCTCGACAGCGAGTTGGCGCAGGCGATGAAGACGCCCGATCCGGACGGCATCTTCGCGGGCCGCGTGGCGCTGATCCGGGCCGTCGTCGCGGCGCACGGTGCGCGCATCCAGGCGCTGTACGACAAGATGACGACGCCCGGCGCCTTCGATCCCGGCGCCAAGCCGGCCGGCCGGCGCGCGCTGCGCAATGCCTGCCTGCGCTACCTCACGGCGGCGGACGACGAGGCGGCGGCGGCGCTGGCCGACGCGCATTACCGCGCCGCGACCAATATGACCGACATGATCGCCGGCCTCGCCGCGCTGACGCGGATGGAATCTCCGCGCCGCGACGCCGCTTTCGCGCATTTCCGCGAACGCTTCGCGAAGGACCCGCTGGTGCTCGACAAATGGATGAGCCTGCAGGCCGGCTCCTGCCTGCCGGGCACGGCCGACGCGGTGCGCCGGCTGATGAAGAACCCGGCTTTCGACATCAAGAATCCCAACCGGGTGCGCTCGCTGGTCGGCGCCTTCGCCGGCAACCATCTGCGCTTCCATGCCAAGGACGGCGGCGGCTATGCCCTGGTCGGCGAGACCATCGCGACGCTCGACAAGATCAATCCGCAGGTCGCCGCGCGGATGGCCGGCGCGTTCGAGGCGTGGCGGCGCTACGACACGGCGCGGCAGGGCCTGATGAAGGCGCAGCTCCAGGCGCTGACCAAGCTGGACGGGCTTTCCGCCAACCTGTTCGAGGTCGCCACGAAAATGCTCGAGTAACCACTCGTTAACTTTCGTGACAGCGAGTCCGCGATTCGCATAATGACTTGAGAGCGACTGATTCGCTTTCAGGGGTTCGCCAATCCGATGGCGCTTGCGCATACCGCAGATACCGTGCCGTTCGCCACCGGGCTGGCCCGCCGCGCGACCCGCAACATCCGCATGACGGTGCTCGTCTGCGTGGTGCTGATCTGCGGCTCCTTCGCGGCGGCCGCCATGCTTCAAATGCGCAACGACCGCGTCCATGCGCTGGCCCAGGCGCGCGTGTTCGAGGCGGAGCGTGCCGCCGATATCGCCGCGACCGCCGCCGCGACGCTCGACCGGCTGGCGGCCGAGGGCCGCGCCTTCGCCGACGGCAAGCCGGTCGACGGCGCGGCCAACGGCATCGGCAACATCACCGTGTTCGACGCGAGCGGCCTGGCGCTGGCGACGCAGGACAGTCTCGCCGACCAGGCCCTGCCGCCCGACGCCGTCACCGCCGGCATGCCGCGCGTGCTGGCGCCGGGCACACTGATCTTCCCCTATGGCACCAAGACCGTGGCGCTGAGCTTCGATCCGCATGTGCTGGTGCCGGCGCGGCTTCTGGCGCGCGCGGCGATCGTGCTGAAGGACGGAAAGGTCTTGCTGCGCGACGCGGCCTGGACCGGCGGCGGTGCGGCGATCGCCGTCGCTGGCTGGCCGGTGACGGTGCGTGCCTCGGTCGACGAGGACGCGGCGCTGGCGGCGTGGCAGGGATCGCTGCCGCTCTATCTGTTCGTGATTCTCGGCCCGGCGCTCGCCGGCGCGGCGCTGGCGGCGGTGTTCGTGCGCGAATTCGAGCGGCGCGCGCGGGCGTCCGAGGCGATCCGCTCGCTGCGTTCGACGCGGCCGGTGGAGGCCAAGCTGCTCGTCCGCCTGGCGACGGCCGAGCGCGAGGCGGCGGAGGATGCGCGCGCCAAGTCCGAATTCATCGCCCATATGAGCCACGAATTGCGCACGCCGCTGAACGCGATCATCGGATTCTCCGAGGTGATCGAGCGCGGCTTCTACGGCACGGTGGGCCACGCCAAATACGTCGAATACGCGCACGACATCAACGAGGCCGGCCGCGCGCTGCACAACAAGATCGGCGACATATTGGAATTCGCCAATGTCGAGGCCGGGCGCTATCCGATAAAGCCGCGGAGCGTCGACGCCTGCGCCGTCGCCAATGATTGCGTGAACGAGCATGCCGGCCGCGCCTTCTCGCGGCGCATCGCGCTGGAGATCGGTTTCGCGCACGCGGCGCAGGCGCTCGCCGATCCCCTGGCGGTGAGCCGCATCCTGACCAGCCTGATCGCCAACGCGCTGGCCTATACGCAGGAAGGCGGCCTGGTGCGCGTCGACGTGCGCGACGAGGAGGCCGCGGTGGTGATCCGCGTCATCGACAACGGCCATGGCTTCACCCGCGACGAGGCCGCGAAGGCGGGACGGCCGTTCCGCCGCTTCGACCGGCCGGGCGCCTCGACCGGCGCCGGCATGGGTCTCGCCATCGCGATGTCGCTGGCGCGGCGGATGGGCGGCGCGATCCGCCTGGACGGCACGCCGGGCGGCGGCAGCGTCGCGGAACTGCGGCTGCCGAAGGCGTAGGCCTCAGTCCTGCGCCGCCAGATGGCGGTCGTACCAGTCGAGGATGCGCTGGAACATGTCGATATTGTCGGCGCCCTTGCGCGGCGAATGGCCTTCGCCGGGATAGAGCACGAGCTGCGTCTCGACGCCGAAATGCTTGAGGGCGCGATAGAGTCCCTTGGACTGGCCGACCGGATTGGACGCGTCGTCCGCGCCGTCGAAGATCAGCGCCGGCGTATGCGCGTCGCGGATATGGCTCGACGGCGAATTGCGCGCGAACACATCGGGATTCTCCCACGGCGTGCCGAAATACCATTCGTCGCCGGCCGGGTCGTGCTCGGTCTCGAATTCCGCCGCCTGGTCGAACACGCCGGCGCCGACCACCGCGGCCTTGAAGCGGTCGCTCTGGCCGATCGCCCATTCGGACATCTCCCCGCCATAGGACCAGCCGCCGATGCCGAGCCGCGCCGGATCGACGCCGCCGCGCGCGATGACCGCGTCGAGCACCGCCATCAGGTCGCGATAATCGCCGCCGCCCCAGTCAGCGCGGTTCGCCTTGACGAAGTCCTCGCCATAGCCGTCGGAGCCGCGCGGATTGACCATCAGCACCGCATAGCCGTGCGAGGCCAGCATCTCGGCCCAGGCGGTCTCCCATCCGTACTGCGCCGCGAATTTCGACGACGGCCCGCCATGGACCAGAAGGATGAGCGGCGATTTGCCTTTCGACGCCGGCGGCGTCATCAGCGCGGCCTCGATCGGCAATCCGTCGAAGCTTCTGGTCGTGAAGATCGTCGTGCGCGCGAGATGCGCCGCGGCCGGCTGCGCCAGGCGGCCGAGCGGACGGATGCGGCCGTCGGGCGCGCGCAGGAATATCTGGGCGGGATGGGTGAAGTCCTCGCCGACGAAAGCGATGCTGCCGTCGCGCGCCACGTCGAACGAACCCGCCGAAAGCGGAAGCCCGATCGCCGTCGCCTTGCCGCCGAGATCGATCCGGTAGAGGCGATAGAAGAATCCGTCCGACACCCGCGCCCAGATCGTGCCCGGCGCGTGCCAGCGCGTCTCGACGATCGTGCGGTCGAGGCCGGCCGTCGCGTCGCGCGGATCGCCGCCGCCGACCGCGCCGACGAACAGATCGCGCGCGAGCGGACCGTTCGCCCGCGTCGCGCGCACCGCGAACCGCGCGCCGTCGGGCGAGACCGCAAGGGCCTCCATCGGCTGGGGCGGATGCGCGACGAGGCGCGGCGGCCCGCCGGTCGTCGCGATGTCGTAGACCGCCGTGTTGAATTCCTCGACGCGCGGCGCGTTCGTCGCCAGCAACAGCAGCGCGTCCGCGCCGCGCCAGGCGAATTCGTCGATGCGATAGCCCGGCGTCGCCAGGGCGCGTGACGCCTTCGACGCGACGTCGACGATCCACAGCCGCTCCAGCGCGCTGTCGCTGTCGGCGATCTGGGGTCCGCTGTCCTCGTCGGGCGCATCGTCGCTCCGCGCGAGGCAGGCGATCGACCGCCCATCGGGCGACCAGCGGAAATCCGCCACGCCGTTCTTGCGGTCGGTCAGCGCCGTTGGCTCGCCGCCCGCCGCCGCCATGACATAGACCTGCGTCTTGCCGCCGCGATTGGACAGGAAGGCCAGCCTGGTTCCGTCCGGCGACCATCGCGGCGCGCGTTCGGTCTTGCCGGCCGGCGTGATCTCGCGCGCCGCGCCGCTCGCTACGTCGAGGACGCGCAGATGCTGCTGCCAGTCCCAGTCGTAAGACAAAGCGACAAAGGCAAGCTGGCGCCCGTCGGGCGAGAAATGCAGGTCGCCGACCCGCTGATAGTCCAGCGCCTCCTTCGGCGTCAGCGGAGTTCCCGCGTGTCCGGCCAAAGGGATCAAGGCCAGCAGGCCGGCGCAGAGCAGGCGCGTCACGTTCATGCGATCTCCCGTGTTGGGGCCATTCTAGGCTGGCGCCGGGGCGCGGCGTCTTCCACTATTCCAGCGCGCTTGCACCGACCGAGCGCCTTGGAGCCTGACATGATCGCAACCAACGACCTGCGCGCCCCGCGCTATGCGCCGCACGCAAGGATGGCGCCGCACAGCCATGACACTCCTTCGATCGGCGTGATCGTCGAGGGCGGGTTCCGCGAGCGCATCGGCCGCGCGGAACACGACTACCGGCCGGGCATCGTCTCCTTCTGCCCGGCGGGCGTGGCGCATTCGCAAAGCTTCGGCGCCGAGGGCGCGCGGCAGATCATCTTCCGGCCCAAGGACGACTGGCTCGCCTTTCTCGCCGACGAGCGCGAACCGGGCGCGGCCTCGCTCCATGCGCGTTCGCCGGCCGGCCGCGAGCTCGGACTGCGCCTGCTCGCCGAAATGGCGCGCGGCGACGCGCTGGCCGCGCTCGCCTGCGAGGGCCTCATGCTCGAGATCGTCGCCGCCTTCGGCCGCGCGCGATCTGACACCGCCATGCCGGCCTGGCTCGGCCGGGCGCGCGACATGATCCATGCCCGGTCGGACGAGACGCTCACGGTCGCGCGCATCGCCCGCGCCGTGGGACGCCATGACGTGCATGTGGCGCGCGAATTCCGCCGCCATTTCGGGCTGCCGATCGGCGCCTATCTGCGCCGGCTGCGCGCCGAGGAGGCGGCCGCGCGGCTGCTGCGCTCGCGTGCCGGCATCACGGAGATCGCGCTGGCCTGCGGCTTCGCCAGCCACGCCCATCTCTGCCGGGTGTTCAAGGCGCGGTTCGGCATGACGCCGTCGCAATATCGCGCGCTCGGCGCCTGAGCGCGCTCAGAGATACCAATCGTATTCCGCCGCCGAGATGATCTTGCGGAAGCGTTCGGCTTCCAGCCGCTTGGTCTCGCCATAGAGCGCGACGGTTTCCTCGCCGAGATAATTCGAGACGGTCATGCCGTCCTTCAGCCGCGTCAGCGCCTCGTCCAGCGTGAAGGGCAGCGCCAGATCGGGCTCGCGCGAGACATTGACGGTCGCGGGCGGGCCGGGATCGAGCTTGCGCTCCAATCCGTAATGCAATCCCGCCAGCACGGCGGCGGCGGCGAAATAGGGATTGGCGTCGGCGCCGGCGGCGCGGTGCTCGACGCGGCGGCCCGCGCCCGGGCCGACGGGGACGCGCAGCCCCGCCGAGCGGTTGTTGACGCCCCAGCGGCGGTTGACCGGCGCGAACATGTCGGGCTCGAAGCGGCGGTAGGAATTGATCGCCGGCGCGAACAGCGCCATCGATTCCGGCATCAGCGCCTGCAGGCCGCCGATGGCGTGGCGCAGGCGCTCCGAGCCTTCCGCCGTGCCGTCGTCGAAGATGTTGCGGCCGTCGATGTCGAGGATGCTGGCATGGATGTGCAGGCCGCTGCCGATGCGGTCGAGATAGGGCTTGGCCATGAAGGTCGCCTCGAAGCCGCTGGCGCGGGCGGCGCATTTCACGATCTGCTTGAGGAACACGGCGTGGTCGGCGGCCAGGCGCGCATCGGCCTGGTGATGCAAATTGATCTCGAACTGGCCCGGCGCGTATTCCGACGAGGCGCCGCTGACCGGGATGCCCTGCACCCGCGCCGCCTCGCCCAGCGCGGCGTGGAAGGCGGCATAGCGGTCGAGATCGTCGATCGAATAGACCGCGTTGTCCTTCTCGCGCAGGCCGCTGCGCGGACAGAGCGGCGGCAGCGGCGCGCCGTTCGCGTCGCGGGCGCGGTCGATCAGGTAGAATTCCAGCTCCAGCGCGACCACCGGCGTCAGGCGATGATCGGCGAAGCGCTCCAGCACGCGCTCCAGCGCGGCGCGCGGCTCGCCGCCGGTCGGCGCGCCGTCCTCGTTGCGCATGCTGGCGAGCAGTTGGAGCCGCCTGGGCCCCTCGCCCCAGACGGGCGAGAGCGTGCCGGGCACCGGCCAGGCGGTGCCGTCGGGGTCGCCGTCGCCGAAGCCGCGGCCGAACGGGTTCACCATCTCGCCCTTGACGTCCATCAGATAGACCGAGCGCGGCAGCTGCATGCCGGTCTCGAACAGGCGCGCCGCCTGCGCCAGCGGCAGGCGCTTGCCGCGCATCGTGCCGGAGATGTCGACCACCACGGCATCGACGCATTCGACGTCCGGATGGGCGGCGACGGCCGCCTCGAATTCCGCGCGGGCGGAATCGACGAAAGCCGGCCGCGCGAAGGCGGGAAGGGGCGTTGCCTTGTTCATGGGCACATCATAGGCCGGCCCGGCGCGGCGACCAACTGACACGATCGCGACGCGCGCGATTGCGCGGAAGGGCCGGCCGCCCTAGCTTTCATGTCGGTTTCCGCCCTGGAGGGGATAATGAAATTGCCGGTCAAATTGGCGATCGCGGCCGCGCTGGCGCTGAGCGTCGCGGCCTGCGGCCGAAGCGGGGACAGGAACGCCGCCGCGCCCGCCGGCAAGCCGGTGTCGCTGTTCCAGTGGGAAGACTACATGGACGCGCCGTTCCTGGCCGATTACCAGAAGACATATGGCGAGAAGCCGAACATCACGATCTTCGCCGACGAGGATGAGGCCTTCGCCAAGATGCGCGCCGGCTACAAGCCGGACGTGATGGGGCCCTGCTATTACGAATTCCCGCGCTGGCGGGAGGCGGGGCTGCTGCAGCCGATCGACACGACCAAGCTGAAGAACTGGAACAAGATCTCGCCGACCCTGCGCGACATGCCCGGCATCTGGGCCGACAAGACCCATGTCTGGTTCGTGCCGCATTACTGGGGCAACACCTCGATCACCTTCCGCACCGATCTGGCGCCGGAATATGTCAAATCGCAGAGCTGGAACATCCTGTTCGATCCCAAATACAAGGGCCGCGTCTCGGTGCTGGACGGCGTGGACGATACCGTGCCGTTCATCGCGCACATGATCGGCGTCGACGCCTACAACATGACCCCGGCGCAGTACGAGCTGGTGAAGGCGAAATTGCGCGAACTGATCAAGCAGACGCGCGTCGTGTCGAGCGACAACACCACGCTGACGCAGGGGCTCGGCTCGGGCGAGATCGTGGCGGCGATGTCGTGGCGCATCATCTACAAGACGCTGCACGACGAGGGTAAGCCGGTCGCGTACATGAACCCGCCGGGCGGCATGTTCACCTATGTCTGCGGGCTGGTGATGCACAAGGATCCGTCGGACGAGGCGAAAGCGCTGGCGCTGATCGATTCCTCGCTGTCGGACGGCGCGGCGGCCTACACGATCGAGAAGATCGGCGACGAGCCGGCGAACGAGGAGGCGCTGAAGAACGTGTCGAACGAGACCTTCGCCCGTCTCGGCCTGACGCGCGACGTGGAGACCTTCCTCAAGAGCGGCATCTTCCAGCGCCGGCTGAAGAACAAGGACCGGATCGTCAACGACTGGACGGAGATCCGGGCGGGGTTGTGAGGGGTTGGTCTGACCGCCCGCCGAAAAACAATAGGTGTCATGGCCCGCGAATGCGGGTGACTGTGTTGTCAGTGAAACTGGATAGTACGTGCAGAACTCAACTGGGTGGCCCGCATTCGCGGGCCATGACAGTTTTGGTTTAGGCTCAACGGTATCCGCTACCGCTGCAGCATCCGGAAGAACCACGAGTGGTCGCGGGCCTTGAGGCGATCGGCCATGGCCTGGCGCTGCGCCGGCGACAGTGTCGCCAGGCTCTCGCCCGCCAGGGCGACCGCTTCGCGCTCGACGGCGGCGTCCGCCGCCGCCATGGCGTCGAGCGACGCGGCCATCTTCCGCAGCGTGTAGTCCGGCGCCGCGAAGGCGCCGAAGACCTCGCGGCGGGCCTGCGCGGCTGCGCGGCGCAGGTCGGCGATCCGGGCCCGATGCGCGGCGACGATCCTCTGGATGGCGCCTTCGCGGTCGGGAAACTCCGCCATGACGGCGCGCGGCGACATCGGGCCGCCGCCGCCGGCCGCGATGTCGAAATGCGCGATGCGCCACGCCACCACCGCGATGCCGGCGATCAGCGCCACATTCAGGCACAGCGATACGATCAGCAGCCATTTGCGGCGGGGCCGGGTCTCGTCCATCTCAGCCGCCTTGCGCAGTGATGTCGATATCGACGGCGAACGCGCTTTCGTCCGGCGACGGTTCGAGCGGCGCGAAGGCGGCGACGCCGAGCCCGATCATCAGCGACAGCGCGAAGGCCATGGCCGGCTGCCACACCGGCGCGCCGGGCCATATCAGGTCGGCGGCGCGGCGCAACGCCTTCGCGAAGCCCCGGCGCGCCGCGATGCGGTCGAAGTCGGCGAGGATGCGCCGCTCCAGCGCTTCGGGTACCGCCAGCGCCGGCGCCATCGCCAGCAGCCGGCCCAGCCGGGCGTCGTCCTCATTGTCTTCCATCTTCGTCATGCCCAGCCGTCGTCCTTCAGGTGTTCGAGCGTCACGCGAAGCGCGCGGCGCCCGCGCGCCAGGAGCGATTCCAGGGCTTCAACGCCGATCCCGAGGATTTCCGCCGCTTCAATATTGCCGCAGCCCTGGAAATGGCAAAGCTGGATGGCGGCGCGCTGGCGCTCCGGCAGAGCGGCCAGCGCCGCCTCGATCTGGACGGAGATCGCCGCGTTCTGCAGGCCCGCCTCGGGGCCTGGCGCGGGATCGACGATTTCAGCGGCTTCGTCCAGCCGCGCGGTCGGGCGGCGGCGCAGCCGGTCGTAACACTTGTTCAAGGTCACCCGGTAAAGCCAGGTGCCGATCTTGGCGCGGCCGGGCTCCCAGCGCGACGCGTGGGTCCAAAGCTGGATGAAGGCGTCCTGCACCGCGTCCTCGGCCTCGATCGGATCGGACAGCATGCGCCGCGACAGCGCCAGCATCCGGGGAAGATGGTGCGCCATCAGAGCCGCGGCCGCGGCGCGGTCGCCCCGGCCGACGCGGGCGACGAGGTCGGCGTCCGGATCGATCGTCATGCCGGAACGGACTGTCGCGAACGCATGCGGCGGTTTCAACGGGCCTTGGCGGACTTTCCGTCGGCGGCCTCGGCGGCGAGGCGCAGGATGGCCTTGTGCTGGGTTTTCGTCATGGCCGGCAGCCGCTCGAAATCGTCGCCCAGGCCGATATCGGCGTAAAGTTCGCCTTCGCCGTGCTCGTGGAAATGCAGGAAGCTCCTGCCGCCCAGATAGAAGCAGCCGCGCGATTTCTCCTTCAGCGCGCCGTGACGGCGGAGCTGTTCGAGCAAGGGCTCGAGCCGGTCGAGCGCCTTGGAGCCGGCATGCTTCATGGCGCGATGGGATCGGGTGGCGGCAGAAAAGGCAAGTCCACGATGCGCGCCGCCGCCAGGGTCGGCGGCAGGAGGCGCGAGGCGGGGAGCATGACCTCGACGGCGGTGCCGGGCACCGCGCGGGCTTCCTCGATCTGCGCGAGCGCGATGGCGCGGCGCAGCAGCGGCGAATAGCGCGAGGACAGCGTGCGGCCGATCGTCTTGCCGCCGGCGGTCACCGGCGTGAACGGCGCGGGCACGGAGCTGTCGATGACGAGGCCGGCGAGGCCGAGGCGCGGCTTGGCCGCGCGCGCGGCGCGGGCGCCGTTGAAGCCGGCATGGTCGGCATCGATCAGCCTGGCGAGGCGAAGCTCGCCGGCCAGCGGCCCGGTCGCGTCCGGGTCGGTCGCGCCGTCATAGTCGCGGCCGGGCCGCGGCACGCCGGCTTCGATGTCGAGCACGTCCATCGCGTCCAGCCCGGCGGGCAGGATCGCGAAGGGCGCGCCGGCGCGGGCGATGCGGTCCCAGACCAGCGGCGCGTCCTCGGCCGAGCACCAGAGTTCGTAGCCGCCCAACTCGCCGAAGCGCGACAGCGTGACGTCGATGTTCTTCCACGCCTCCTTGCGGAAAGCGGACAACTCCAATGCGGGATCGAGGCCCAGCGCCGCGACCAGCTTGGCGGCATAGGGACCGGCGATGGCGAGGCCGCCCTCCTCTTCCGTCACGTCGCGAACCGCAACGCCGAAGCGCGCGGCGGCGTCGGCGATCCAGTCGGCATCCTGCCCCGCCGAAACGAGAAGGTAGGACTGGCGGCCCTGCCGCGCCACGACGCCCGCGCCGCGCACGCCGCCGCCGTCACTGAGCCACAGCGCCTTCAGCGCCTGGCCGGGCTGCAAGCCCGAGGGGTCGCGCGTGAAGAGGCGCTGCACCAGCTCACGCGCCCGCGCGCCCTCGAACGCGACACGCCAGCGCCAGGAGATGTCGGCCATGACGACGCCGACGCGCGCGGCGGCGGCTTCTGCGTCGGTGCGCGAATAGGCGGCGGCGAGCGTGAAGCCACCCCGCGCCGTCCACAGATTGCCGGCGTTGGCGTCGGCGGCGCGGCTGTGGAAGGGCGTGGCGCGGACGGGGCTCATGGCGCGCCCACCCTTTTGTGCCGCGCGACGGCGATCCGCGCCGCCTGGCGCGCGGCGCGGCCGGACAGCGCGTGGACCGGCTCGGCATCGATGCCGCAAAGGAGAAGGCCGCGCACGGGCGTCTCGATCCGCGCCGCTGCGCCGGCCAGCAGGCGCGCGACGGCGAAGGGCTCGCCCTGCGGCGGCTCCAGCACGTCGGTGTTCGTTATCGCCTGGGCAAAGCCCGTCGCGTGGCGCTCGATCATCGCCGTCACCGTTCGCACCAAAGCGTTACGGTCGTAAGACGGCGCGACGGGCCAGGCGCGGACGGTGAGCGTGCGCGCGGCGTCTTGCGCAAACATCACGAGTTCGAGAGCGGGCTCGGGCGGCGCGGTGCCGAGGCGGATGGCGGCGAGCGCGGTCTCGTAGGTCTCGGGCCGCTCGGCGATCACCGTGCGCGTGCCGGACGCGAAGCCGGCATCGAAGGCGGGCGCCAGGGTGAAGACGAGCGTTGCCGCGCCGAAGGCTTCCGCCGGCCGGCTCAGCGCCCGCGCCGCGCCGAGCCCGATCTCGCCTAACGGCAAAAGTTCGAGCAGGCTGCGGCGGCGCGACAGCGCCGAGAGCACCAGCGGCGCCGCCACCGTTTCTCCGGTGGCGAGTTCGGCGCCCGTCACCGCGCCGCCGGCGAGCGTGAGCCGCGCGACCGTCGCGCCGGTGCGGATCGCCGCGCCCGACGCCTGCGCCGCTTCGGACAGGGCGCGCAGCAGGCCGACCACGCCGCCCTGCGGAATGGCGACCGCGCCCTGCAGGCCGCTCATCTCCTGCCCCGCCGCCCACAGCAGCGCCAGCGCCGAACCGGCTTCCGGCGGAGCGGCGCCGCAATCGGCGGCGGCGAAGGCGAGCGCGGCGCGCAGCGCGTCGGATTCGAACGTCGCCGCGATGTAGGCGCTGGCGCTGGAGACGCTCAGACGCTCGAACAAGGCGCGCGGACGCGGCTTGAGGCCGGCGAGCGTCTCGGCCACCGGCCTGCCCTCCCACCAGGACGGGCGCAGCGCGCGGGCGAGCGCGAAGAGGTCGCGGCGAAAGCCGGCATAGGCGAGCGCGTCGGCCTGCGACAGCGCGGCGAGGCTCTTGGCGGTGGCGTGACGGTCGCGGCTCACCACCGCGTTGGCGCCGCCATGGCGCAGCGCCGTGAGGCTGAGATCGCGGGCGGCGAATTTCAAACCGTGCCGGGCGAGCTTGAGCTCCTTGACGACGACCGGATCGAGCGCGGCGAGCGTCGCGGCGCCGGCATGGCCGAACAGGATGGCGGACCGCTCCAGCAATTGCGCGCGCAGGCCCGCTCTGGCGAGGAACGAGACGGCGATCAGCCCCTCGACCCCGCCGCCGACCACCAATGCGTCGAATTGCTGCTCGCTCATGACAGCCTGCCCGCGCGCAGATCGGCGATCAGCGCCTCGGCGGCGATGGCGCCGGCGGTGCCGGTCGCCAGCGGCCCGGCGGCGGAAGACGGACCGGCGAGGTAAAGCCCGTCGACCGGCGTGCGCGGGCCGCCGCGCGCGAAGCCCGGGCGGAAGGCGAACATCTGGTCGGGCGCGATCTCGCCGCCCGCAAGATCGCCCGCCGTGGCGCTCAGCGCCTCTTCCAGATCGGGCGGAACCAGAAGCTCGAATCCCAGGACGTTCTTGCGGATGCCGGGAAGAACCTCCTCGATCGCCGCGAAGATGCGCTGGGCGAGCAGGTCGCGCTTCTCATGCGTCCAGGCGCCGTCGAACGGCGTGAAGGGAACGCAACCGACGGTCGCGGTCATCGTCGCGGCGCCGATGGGCGCCAGCGCCGGATCGGACGCCGAGCAGAAGCGCAGCGTGATCGGCAGGTGCTCGGCCAGGACGCCGCCGCGCCAGGCGGCGTGCGCTTCGACCAGCCGGCTTATGTCGGGCATGACGTGCAGCGCTCCGCGCGGCGCCGCGTCCGGCCGCTCGCCGAGCGCCACGAGCAGGCGCGCGGTGGAACCGGCGGTGCGGAAATGCGCGATCCGTCCGATCGCCTCCTTGGGCAACTCGCTCCACGGAAACATCGAAAGGAAAGTGCGCTTGAGGTCGAGGGTCGAGATCACGGCGCGGGCGGCGACCTCGCTGCCATCGGCATGGCCGACGCCGGCGACGCGGCCCTTGTGACTGCGTATGTCGCTGACCTCCAGCCCGCAGGCGATCTCGGCGACCGCCTCGCGCGCCGCCGCCGCCAGCGCGATGCCGAGCCCGCCAAGGCCGCCGCGCCACACCCCGCCGGCCGGCCGCGCGAGCAGGTGCAGCGCCGTGCCGGCGGCGAGCGGATCGGCGGCACGGCCCTCCAGCGCGCCGGCGGCGGCGAGCGCCGCCTGCTCCTGGTTCGGCGCGAACGCGGCGACGAGGTCGGCGAGGGCGCGATGGTTCCAGTCTTCGGCCGGCCAGGGCGCTTCGCGGTGTGTCGCGAACGGATTCCAACGCGACGGCGGCGGTGACGGCAATCGCGCTCGCGCCAGCGCCGCGCCGCGCCGCGCGTCGATGGTGGCGTGCAGTTCGGCGAACGGATCGGCGATCAGTTTCTTGTCCGGCCAGGCCGCCGTCTCGGGCGCGGGCGGCATCGCCCAGGCGCCGTGGCGCGCGAGATCGAGCGACCAGAACAGCGAATCGTCGATCGGCGCGATGTCGTCGGCGAAGGGCGAGGCGAAGAAGCCGGGATGGAATTGCTTTGTGACGAGCACGCCGCCAGGACCCGGCTGACGTTCGAGCACGACGGCGCGCAGGCCGGCGCGGCCGAGCAGCGCGGCCGCCGCCAGCCCATCCGCGCCGGCGCCGATGATCGCCGCGTCGTACCGCTCCGCCACACCCCACTCCCACGCGGCCTATTAGGCCTCACGGATGATAGCCCTGAAACGGGACAGTATCGGTGCAATGACAAAGGGCGGAAACAGATGTTTCCGCCCTTTGGTTAATACGTCGCGCCGGGAATTTTCAGAGAACGCCGCGCTTGTGCTCGCCGATCACGATGCGCCCCGGGTTGAAAGCCGCCTTGAACACGCCGAGCGCCTTGCGGGGCTCCGCGTCGCCGCACATGAACACGTCGAACGCGGCATAGCCTTTTTCCGGCCAGGTGTGGACGGAGATGTGGCTTTCCGCCAACACCGCCACGCCGGAAATGCCGCCGCCTTCGCAGAACGTGTGCAGGTGAATGTGCAGGAGCGTCGCCCCGGCAGCCTTCACCGCGTCGATCAACGCCTGTTCGATACGGTCGCGGTCGGCAAGGCCTTCCGCTTCCCACAGGTCGATGATCAGGTGGCTTCCCGCATAGGTCAGACCGTTGCGGGTAATGAAGTGGTCTTTTTGTTGATCGTCGTTGATCGCCAGCGGCGGAACGACGACAGGAACGGTCTTCGCGGAAGTGCGGACTCGGGGAGCCCTAGCTTCTTTGGTCGCCGCAACAAGTTCGAGTCTAGCCATTTCGGGCACCTACCCAGTTAAGAGTTGACACCTGCGCCTTGGCCTTACGGACTTCCGGACGCGTCTCAAGAAGAAAGCGGCGGACGGTAACGCCGTCGCGCCGCTTCAGTCCCCTTGCGAGGACTGAGGGGGAATATATGTACGCTGGCCCCGCATGCAAGAACTTTTGTCACCCCAGTGTAAAATTTTTGCCGGCGCGTGTCCGTCGCGACGCTTCGCGACGCGCTCTCGACTCCGTTTCCGGCGCGTCTTAGAAGGCGATCACCTTCCTTCCACGCCGTCACTTCCCGCGGAGCAAAATCATGGCGAGCAGTTTCAAGGAGCGTCTCCACAAGGGCTACGCGCAGTCGATCGAACTCGCGGGCCCGCCGATCGTCGAGGAAAAGAGCCAGTTCCAGCGCATACGGATCTTCGACAGCGTCGCCAACGGGCGCGTCATGACGCTCGACGACGTCGTGCAGATCACCACGCGCGACGAGAGCGCCTACGCAGAAATGCTTACCCATCTGCCGATCTTCGAGCACGGCCGGATCGAGCGCGTCATGATCGTGGGCGGCGGCGACCTCTCCATCGCCGACGAGGCGCTGAAGCACAAAGGCGTCAGGGAAGTCGTGCTGGTCGACATCGACGGGCGGGTGGTGGAGCTCTGCCGGGAACATTTCTCCGAGATCAACGCCAAGGCGTTCAAGGATCGGCGGCTGAAGATCGAGATCGCCGACGCGTTCGAATATCTCGGACGCCCGGCGAGCAAGGGCCGCTTCGACCTCGTCATCGCCGACCGGCCCGACCCCATCGGCCCCGGCAAGGCGCTGTTCGGCGAAACCTTCTACGATCGCGTGCGCGACGCGCTGAAGCCGGGCGGGTTGGCGACGTTCCAGACCGGCGTGCCGTTCTACCAGCCCTGGGAGATCACCGAGGCGCTGGAGGAGCTCGCGGAATTCTTTCCCCAATCGGGACTCTATCTGAGCGTGGTGCCGACCTATATCGGCGGCTTCATGGCGCTGAGCTGGGCGTGCAAGGGCGCCAAGCGGCTCGGCACGCCGGCCGGCATCCGCAAGGCGGCGGCGGCGTATAAGAAGTCACGCATCAAGACGGACTATTACAACGACGCCATCCACGGCGCGGCCTTCGCGCTGCCGGAATGGATCCGGCGGCTGGTGCCCTGAAAATCTACCCTCCCCTTGAGGGAGGGTAGGAAGTACCGCATGACCGCTCCATCATCCCCCGACGACCGCGAAGCGGCGCTCTATGCGCGCTTCACGGCGCTCGGCATCGGCTGGACGACCTATGCGCATGCGCCGGTGTTCACCGTCGAGGAAGCGGCGGCGCTCTATGACAGCCAGCCCGGCGGGCACAGCAAGAACCTGTTCCTGAAGGACAAGAAGGACGGGCTGTGGCTGGTCACGGTGCGCGACGACCTGCGCGTCGACCTGACCGCGCTGTCGAAGGTGCTGGCAAGCCCGCGCTTCTCGTTCGGATCGCCGGAGCTTCTGCTCGCGACGCTCGGCATCACGCCGGGCTCGGTGACGCCCTTCGCGGTGATGAACGATCCGGAGGGCAAGGTGCGGCTGGTGCTGGACGCCGGGATGCTGGCGCTGGCGCCGCTGAACTTCCATCCGTTGCGCAACGACCGCACGACGGCGGTGACGGCGGCGGACCTGTTGCGATTTGTCCGCGCCACCGGGCACGAACCGACGATCGTGGAAATACCGGTGCGAAGCGAAGGATAACCTCTCCCGCAAGCGGGAGAGGACAGCAGTTCGTCAGTTCAAATGCCCGGTGATCTCCACGCCGACCACGCGCGGATCGCTCACGAAGCCGGTGTTATCGTCGAAATCGATGCCGCCCTGGACGTTCGCCTGGTCGGTGATGTTGCGGGCATAGACCGCGAGCTCCCAATCCTTGTCCGGCGCGACATAGCCGACGCGCAGGCCGCCCTCGTAATTGCCGTTGCTGTGGAATTCGAGCGACTTGTAGAGGAAGAAGTTGGTGTAGCCCTGGATGTACCAGTCGGTGAAGGCGTAGAGCTGCGCCCCGCTGTCGAGCGGCCAGATGTACTTCGCCGTCAGGTTCGCGACATATTCCGGCGCGTTGGGGAACGGATTGCCGTTGACGAAGGCGTTGCCCGAGCCGTCGGTCGGGTTGGTGACGGTGCACTGCGCGCAGACGCCGGTCTTGAGCAGCGGATCGTTGATCTGGGTGTGGTTCCACGACGCGCCGGCGGTGAACGCCCAATTCTCGTCGGGATCGTATTCGGCGTCCGCCTCGATGCCGTAGGCGAGGCCCGCCCTGGCGTTGAGCAGGACGATCGAATTGCCGACCGCGGCGCCGCCGACCGCGGAGAACTGCGGATGGGCGAGGTAATAGGTGTAGCCGTCGAGGTTGAGGCGGATCTTGCGGTCGTCGAGCAGCGTCTTGATGCCGCCCTCATAGGAGGTGATCGTCTCGGACCGCGCGGTGGAGTAATTGCCCGGCGGCGTGTTGAACGCGATGTTGCGGCCCTGGATCGAGGGACCGCGGAAGCCGGTGGCGATGCGGGCGTAGAGGTTCACGTCCTCCGCCACCGTGTAGAGCGCGCTCACGTCCCAGCTTACATTGCTGCCGCCGACCTTGACCGGCGTGGTGATGGTGTCGAGCGGGCCGTTCGCCGTCATCGCCTTCACGTCCGAGGTCCAGCGCACGCCGGCGGTGACGGTGAAGGCGTCGGTAACCTTGTAGCTCGCCTGTCCGAAGGTCGCCCAGGCGACGTTGGACTGGCGCACCGCGGTCGACACGTTCGGCGCGAAGGCGGTGATGGTGGTGTCCTGGTACTTGGTCGAGAAGTAGTAGGCGCCGACCTGCCAGAACAGCGGCGAGTTCGCGTCGTCGCTCGCCAGATGCAGTTCCTGGGTGAACTGGTGGAGATAGTCCAGACCGTCCTGCGATTCGGACTGGAAGATGATGAAGCCCGGACCCATGGACGGCAGGTATGACGCGCCATAGCCGCCGTCGATGTCGCCCCGGCTGTAGCCATGCGTCGATTCATAGCCGGTGATCGAGGTCAGCTTCATGCCGTCGAAATCGTATTCCATCGTCGCGTTGGTGCCGAGGCCGTCATATTTCTGCGGATTCTCGTTCTTCGGATCCACGAAGCCCTGGTCGAAGTACACCTTGTCCCAGACGTAGTTGGCGTTCAGGTGATCGTTGCCCGGGCCCAGGATATTGGCGCGGAACACCGCCGCCGTGCCGTCGAGCGAGCGGCCATGGACGTTGAGCAGGACGCTGAAATCGTCGGTCGGCTTCCACAGCACCTGGACGCGGCCGGCGCGCTCGTCGTAACCGCCCAGCGCGTCGTTGATGCCGAGGAAGGCGTTGCTGATATAGGGATCGCGATGCTGGAACAGGCCGGAGGCGCGCACCGACAGCGTGTCGTCGAGCGGCACGGTGATCGCCCCTTCGAGATTGGCGGTGCCGAGCTCGCCATAGGAGCCCTTGGCATAGCCTTCGAGCGTGTCGCCGGGCGCCACGCTGGTGAACTTGACGATGCCGGCGGTGGTGTTGCGGCCGAACAGCGTGCCCTGCGGGCCGCGATCGACTTCGACATTGCCGATGTCGTAGAGCGGCGCGCTCTTGAGAACGACGTTCTCCTCCACGACGCCGTCCTCGATGATCGAGACCGGCTGCGAGGCGGCGAGATCGAAATCGGCGTTGCCTAGCCCTCGGATATAGAAGCGCGGCGCGACGCGGCCGTTCGACGATTCGGAATACAGGCTCGGCACGCGGGCGGCGATGGCGCGGATGTCCTGGCCGGAGCTGAAGATCGACTGCAACTCGTCCGCCGGAATGGTCGTCACCGATTCGGGAACGTCCTGCAGGTTCTCCGCGTGCCGCTCGGCGGTCACGACGACGGTCTCGACCTCCTGCGCGGCGGCGGGCAAGGCGCTCGAACAGGCCAGCACGAACGCGGCACCGGAGGCGCGGTAGACGGACTTCAAACGTGACGACAACATGGATATCCCCTCACACGACCATCGTCCCCGACGGCCGCAAACCTGTTGCGAGCCCCCCGGTTGTTCCGTCCCAAGTTTATTGTAGTTGTCGCCATCGTGACGGCTCTGCGAAATTATTGTCAATAAGTTCGCCGCGGAATGCCTGAGGATTGGCCCGGCGTGTGGTGCGCGGGTCACGCAATCTGTCACAATTGGTCGTAGACGCGGGGCCGGCATTCGCGCGGCGCGCTGGTCATCGCGTCCCGCCGTGGCGAGCATGCGGCTCACTCGCAGCTTCGGAGAATCGGTTGGAGAAGGCGGAAACACTTGGCGGCGCCACGCTGACGGGGCGCTTCGTTGCGCTCGAGCCGCTATCGCAGCGCCATCACGCGGACCTGATCGCGGCGGCGCGGGCGCCGGGCCTCTTCGACTACATGCCGTTCGACACGCGCGACGGCTTCGCCTCGCGGCTGCCGTGGTTCGCGGCGGAGAATGCGAGCGGCGCGATGGTGAGCTATGCCGTGCGGCGACTGGCCGACGACGCGATCGTCGGCTCGACGTCCTATCTGGCGATCGCGCCGGAGCATGCGCGGGTCGAGATCGGCTGGACCTGGTATGCGCCGCAGGTGCAGGCGAGCGCGGTCAATCCGGAAGCGAAATACCTGCTGCTGGAGAATGCCTTCGCGAAGCAGTGGCACCGGGTGGAGTTCAAGACGGATTCGAAGAACGCCCGCTCGCGCGCGGCGCTGAAGAAGCTGGGCGCAAGGGAGGAAGGCATCTTCCGCGGCCATATGTGGATGCCGCAGGGCTATTGGCGCGATTCGGTGTACTTCTCGATCCTTGCGAGCGACTGGCCGCGGGTGAAGGCGGGGTTGGAGGAGCGGTTGGCGGGGTTTGATTGAACACCCTGTCATCCCCGGCCGAGCATCGCGAAGCGATGCGAGGGGAAGGGGACCCAGGTGCCGATATATCGCTGGTTTCGCAGACCTGGGTCCCCTTCCCTTCGCGATGCTTCGCATCGCTCAGCCGGGGATGACGGCGGGGCTTAAATTCTAAGCCTGCAACCACCCCGGCTTTTTCAATCCGAAATGCCTTTGCAGCATCGTCTCGGCGCGCTCCAGCGCGCCTTCGACCCAGCCTTGCGCCAGCGAATAAGCCTCACCGCACACATAAAGCTCGCGGCCCGGCATCGGCTTCAGCATCGCGGCGGAATCCGCGAGTCCGTCATGGCCGAGCGCGTAATAATGCCAGCCGCCGCCATAGGGATCGACGCTCCAATCCTGGAAGCACGCGGCGAGCGGCACCGCATCCGTCCTGCCGAGCACCAGCGACGCCTCGCGATGCACTTCGCGCGCCAGCGCCGAGTCGCCGGCGAGCTTGGTGAAGCCCGATGGATCGGGCTGCGCCACCAGATGCTCCCATGTCGCGACATTGCGCATGTCGCTGTACGCCATCAGCACGCCATAGCCGTTGGTGTCCTCGCCCGGCAGGCGCGTCATCTCCGAGCCCAGGCAGTAGAACTGCCGCGCCGGCATATCGGTGATCGAGCGGCCCTCGACAATGCCGTGCTCGCGCCACCAGGGGCGTTTGTAGAGCAACAGACTCTTGCAGGCGGGGATCGGCGTCACCGAGGCGATCAGGCCGGCGAAGTGGCGGTCGGCGTGGCTGTCCGGGAAATCCTCGATGCGCTCCAGCGCGCGGCGCGGCAGAGCGAGGATGACGCGGGCGGCGGTGAGCGACGTCTGCCGTCCGGCGCCGTCGCGGACCGTGAGGCGGTGGCGCGCGCCGTCCGGCACCAGGCTGACGAGGCGCGTCCGCGTGGCGATGCCGGCGCCCAGCTTCGCCGCCTCCGCCGCCAGCGTCGTCGGCAGGCGCTGATAGCCGCCGGCGATGGTGGAGTAAGAGGCCGCCGGATCGTCCGGCGCGAAGAAATAATCCAGCTCGTCGAGACCGCTTTCGCCGCCGATCCAGTCGTCATAGCCGGAGGTATCTTGGGTCAGCGCCAGTTCTTCGGCCGTCATGCCGTGGAGCAGCAGGTCGCGGCCGTTCCAGTCGCGCAGCAGCCGGTTCCGGTAGCGCCAGCTCGTGCGGATCTTCGCCCAGTCGGCCGGCTTCATATGCGAGGCGTTCGGCAGGATCGCGTCGAAGGCGCGCGGGAAATAGGTCGCCCGCGGCGTCTGGTCGATATCGGGCACGCGATAGGGGAACCGCGCGCGGCCGGCGGAGACATCGGACAGCGGATAATTCCTGCCGCGCAGCATCATGCGGTTCGCCGGCTCGTCGATCGGATAGCCGCGCGCCGGCAGGCCGAGCGCGCCGACGAGTCCGAAGACATGGGCGTGCGTCTTGAGGAAGCGCATGCCGCCGGCCTCGGCGATCAGATGCGGCGCCTGCGGGAAGGCGACCGAATGCAGCCGTCCGCCGATGCGCTCGGACGCCTCGAACAGGCGGACGCGCAGATGCGGCTGCTCCTGGCGCAGTCGCCAGGCGGCATAGACGCCGGAGACGCCGCCGCCGACGATGGCGACATCGAGATCGGCCGGCGTCGCGGCGCGGACGACGAGCGGGGCGGCGGCGAGCGCGGCGGCGCCGCCGAGGATATCGCGTCGGGAAAGACGCATCAGCCGGGCGCCTTGTTCAGCGCGGCGAGACGGTCGCGATAGAGCTTCGTCAAACAGGGCACGAGAGCGCCGCCGGCGCAGAGCTTGCCGCGCGCGGCGAGCCAGTCGCGCTGGTCCTGCCGCAGCAGGTCGTTGGCGTTGACGTCCGACGAGCGATGCTTGCTGCGATAGAGATCCGCGACCTCGCGGTCCAGCCGCGACAGAGCCAGATCGGCGCACAGCGCGTGCTCGACCGGCGTCGCCGCCTTCTTGCAGTCGAACGAGGGCTGCGGCGCGCGCCAGTCGGGGCGGATATAGCCCTTGAGCTGCGTCAGCGGGATCGACACCTCCTGCGGGCCGGCGGCATAGGCCGCGACCTGATAGGGCGGGAAGTGGATGTGCAGCTCCTTCGGCAGCCACAGGAAATATTTCAGACTGAGCGCGTCGGGGCCGGCGCCGCTCGCGATGTCCTCTTTCGTGGTGAGCGAATCCGGACCGCCGATGGTCCGGACGAGCTCGGCGATGGCGAGGTCGCTGACGCGCTTCAGGCCGCGCTGGCCGTCCACGATCTCGGGCAGGAAGACCTGCTCGCCGGTGGGCAGGACAAAATTGAAGGCGGAGAAGCCCGTGTTGGGATGTACGCCGCCGGTGTCGGCGAATTCCGTAAACAGGATGCCGAACATCTGGCCGTCATTGCGTTCAACGTCATAAGAGATGTCGAGCGTGTAGGCGTGCTCGCCGCCGGCGAGGTCGGGATCGTAGGTCTTGAAGTCCGCGACGTTCTTGCGGGCATAGTCGGCGAGCACGGCGTCGACCGCCTTGTTGCCGGTCTGGGGATATTGCACCGAGATGTCGAACGCCTTGCTCTGGAAGGCGAGGGTTTTCTTGGCCAGCGGCAGGCCGGCGGCCGACGCGGCGCCCAGCGCCAGGAAGGCGGCAAGGCAAAGAGACATAAGGCGAATCGGCATCGGACACTCCCCCGTTGGGGCGATGGTGGAACCGGGACGCGACAGCTTCAAGGCGGCGCGGAGGCCTTTTCTTTCCCCGCCCGAGCGCCCATCTTGGGAGGATGAAATCTCGAAAGTCAGCACCATGGCATTGATCGGACCGAGCGGCAGGCCCGTGACCTCGGCGAAACCGGCCAGCGCGCCCGCGCCCGGCCCCGCGAACCCCTATGTCAAGGATAGCGGCCTGGAGACCTTCGCCGCCGATGTGATCGAGGCGAGCCGCGAAGTGCCGGTGATCGTCGATTTCTGGGCGCCGTGGTGCGGGCCGTGCAAGACGCTCGGCCCGATACTGGAAAAGGTGGTCGCCGAGGCCAAGGGCGCGGTGAAGCTCGTCAAGGTCAACATCGACGAGAACCAGGAGATCGCGCGCCAGCTCCGCATCCAGTCGATCCCCGCCGTGTTCGCGTTCAAGGACGGCCAGCCGGTCGACGGCTTCATGGGCGCCATTCCCGAAAGCCAGGTGCGCCAGTTCATCGCCGGCCTCGCCGGCGAAGGCCATGGCGGCCACGACCATGCCGAGGAAATCCTCGCCATTGCGGAGGAAGCCTTCGCGGCGGGCGATGTCACCCAGGCGGCGCAGGCCTATGCCCATGTGCTGCAGGACGAGCCGGGCCACCCCAAGGCGGTGGCGGGGTTGGCGCTCTGCTATCTCAAGAGCGGCGACCTTGAGCGGGCGAAGCAGACCCTGCAGCTCGTGCGCCCCGACGGCGCGGCCGACGAGGCGGTGCGCGCGGTCGAGGCCGAGCTGAAGCTGCGCGAGCAGGCGGCGGCCGCGGCCAGCGGGCTCGACGCCGCCAAGGCGAAGATCGCGGCCGATCCGAAGGATCATCAGGCGCGCTTCGATTATGCACTGGCGCTCGACGGCGCCGGCGACCGCGAGGGCGCGATCGACCAGCTTCTCGACATCGTGCGGCGCGACCGCAAATGGAACGACGACGCGGCGCGCAAGCATCTGGTCACGCTGTTCGAGGCGATGGGGCCGACCGATCCGCGCACCCTCGACGCGCGGCGCCGGCTTTCCTCCATTCTTTTTTCGTGAGGCCGACATGGCTGGGCGCTATCACTCGACGGACGACCTGCCGCGCACGCTGGGCATCTTTCCGCTGACCGGCGTGCTGCTTTTGCCGCGCGGGCATCTGCCGCTCAACGTGTTCGAGCCGCGCTATCTGGCGCTGGTGGAATCGGCGATCTCGGGCAGCCGGCTGATCGGCCTGATCCAGCCGACCGAGCACGAGGACAAGGCGCTGAAGCCGCCGCTGACCCAGATCGGCTGCGCCGGGCGCATCACCGCCTATCGCGAGACCGAGGACGGACGCTATCTCATCACGCTCACCGGCATCTGCCGCTTCCGCGTCGCGGAGGAGCTGGACACGCCTGCCTCGTTCCGCGCCGTCAGGCCGGACTTCGCGCCCTTCGCCGGCGACCTCGCCGAGCGCGACGACCAGGATTTTCCGCGCGAGCGGCTGCTGGCCGCGCTCAACGAGTATCTCTCGCGCCGCGAGCTCAAGGCCGACTGGAAAAGCGTGATGAACGCGCCGGCCGAGACGCTGGTCAACGCGCTCGCCATGCTCTGCCCGTTCGAGCCGAACGAGAAGCAGGCCCTGCTCGAAGCGCCGGAATGGACCGACCGCGTCAGCACGCTTCTGGCGCTGCTCGAAATGGCGGGGACCTCGCCGGGCTCGAACACGGTCAATTGAGGCGATGCCGACCGATCCCAAGCTGCTCGAGATCCTGGTCTGCCCGGTGACCAAGGGGCCGCTCGCCTATGACCGCGAGAAGCAGGAACTGGTGAGCAGGCAGGCCGGCCTCGCTTTTCCGATCCGCGCCGGCGTGCCGATCATGCTGGCGTCCGAGGCGCGCGAGCTCTCCGACGCCGAGCGCGACGCGCGATGACGGCGGCGGCGACCAAGCCCTGGCCGGTCGAGCTGAAGCTCAATCCGGCGAAGAACCAGCTTACGGTCGAATACGACACCGGCGAGCGCTTCGTGCTGCCGGCGGAATATCTGCGGGTGGAATCGCCCAGCGCCGAGGTGCAAGGCCATGGCCAGGGGCAGAAGCAGATCGTGACCGGCAAGGCGGGAGTGACGATCCGGGCGCTGGAGCCGGTCGGCAATTACGCGGTGCGCATCGTGTTCGACGACGGCCACGACACCGGGCTGTTCTCCTGGGACTACCTGCACGAGCTGGGCCGCGAGCAGCGCGCGAAATGGGTGGCGTATCTGAAGGCGAGCGGCAAGGCGTGAGCCGGCCGCCCGCTTCAAGCACCGCTGTCATCCCCGGCCGAGCGATGCGTCAGCATCGCGAGGGGAAGGGGACCCAGGCATATCCGGCAGCGCGATCTCTCCAAGGAGGCGCGCATGCAGATCGTTCCAGCCGGAATTGTTCTGCTCGATCAGCTTGATCTTCCACGCGCGATTCCATTTCTTCAGACGCTTCTCGCGGGCAATCGCGGCATGGATGTCCTCGAAGACCTCGAACCAGACCAGAATGTGCACGCCGTATTTCTTGGTGAAACCATCGACCAGATCGTTGCGATGTTCCCACGTCCGGCGCATGACATCGTTCGTCACGCCGACATAGAGCGTGCCGTTCCGCCGGCTCGCGAGGATGTAGACGAAATAGAGATGCTCTCGCATGGCGAGACGTTACTGCATCAAGTGCCGACCAGCGAGCCCGTTGCACCGCCTGGGTCCCCTTCCCCTCGCATCGCTTCGCGATGCTCGGCCGGGGATGACAGGTTGGGCTTGACGCGCGGAAGTTATCGCACCCGCGCGCCGGCTTTCGGGTCCCAATGCAGCGGATGCGCCGATTTCGGCAGCGGCGCGTCGCCGCGTCCCGGCGTATCGCCGTATTCCCACGAAGACGGACAGATCGCGATGTAGCGGGCATAGCCGCCGGTGCCGCCCTTCAGCTTCGGAAAGCCGAAGGCGACCAGGCAACCCGTCTCCGCCACCTTGTCGAGATTGGCGACGCCCTCGGCCTGGGCGTAGCCGTGATGCATCAGCCAGGATTCGCCTTCCAGCGTCGGCGTGGTGTCGGTGTCGAGCGCCTCGTGGCCGTGGAACAGGATGTGCCGCTGCAGGTGCAGGAACTGGAGCGCCGCCAAGGTCACGCCGGGAAACCGCGTCTCGGCGGCGAGCTTGGGATCGGGCCAGCGCTTGGACCAGTCCGAGCGGATGAACACCACCGAGCCCGCCGGGATGCGGCCGTGCAGCTTCTCCCAGGCGAGGATGTCGCCGACCTGCATCTGGTAGCCGAAATTCTTCCGCACCTGCGGCACGATGGAGATCACCACCAGCGGGCGTAGCGAATAGGTCGCGGGCAATTCATCGATCGCCGGATATTCCGGCGCCCAATGCGCCGGCGGATCGAGCTGGGTGCCGAGCTGGTCGGTCTGCAGGTCGTAATGCGACGCCTCGAAGCCGTCGGCCTTGTAGGTATAGGGCTTGCCGGTCAAGGGATCGACGGTGGGCGCGAAGGCCGAGGGCGCGAAGCCGCGCCACACCGGAATGCCCGGCGCGATGGTGTGGGTGAGGTCGATATATTTGGCGTGCGCGAAACTTTGCGCGTAGACATCCCACAGGCCCTGGGCGCGGGCGGCGCCCGCCAGCAGGAGCAGCGTTGTTGCCGTCAGGATGGAAAACCGCATATCTCTCCCTCCAGGAACGGTTCAGCATATGCCACAGGAACGGGCCGGAGCGTGAGCGGACAAGGCGAAAATCCGGACGGCCGCGCCGAAGCCAACAAGCCGCGCCAGCCGCCGAACCTGACCTTCGCGCGCCCGGGCGCGCGCGTCGCCATCGTCAAGGGCCAGGACCAGACGCGCTGGCTGGATTTCTACCACGCGGTGCTGACCGCGCCGTGGTGGCTGTTCTTCCTGGGCCTGCTCGCCTTCTTCATCGTCATCACGCTGGTCTTCGCCCTGCTCTATCTCGCCGATCCGACGCCGCTCGCCCATGCGCGGCACGGCAATTTCTGGGACGTCTATCTGTTCGCGGTCGAGACCATCGCGACGATCAACTATTCGGGCTTCGTGCCGCAGACGACCTACGCCAACATCATCGTCAGCATCGAGGGTTTTTTCGGCATCCTGACGACGGCGCTGTTCACCGGCGTGACGTTCGCGCGGGCGTCGCGGCCCTTCGCGCGCATCGTGTTCTCGCGCAGCGCCGTGGTGCTGCCGTTCGACGGCGTGCCGACGCTGATGTTCCGCACCGCCAACCAGCGCGGCAATTCCATCGTCGATGCCGAGATCCGCGTGACGCTGGCGCGCCAGCAGGTGACGCGCGAGGGGCTGGAGATGCGCCGCTTCGAGGACCTGAAGCCGGCGCGCCAGCGCAGCTCGCTGTTCGCGCTGTCCTGGACGATCATGCACCGCATCGACCGGCACAGCCCGCTCTACGGCATCACGCGCGAGGCGATGGTCGCGCAGGAGATGGAGATCATCATCATGCTGAGCGGCCTCGACGAGGCGCTGGCCGACCGGGTCTATGCCCGCCATTCCTACGCGCCCGAGGACATCGTCTGGGGCCACAAATTCGTCGACGTGCTGTCGCTGAACAAGCAGGGCCGCCGCGTGGTGGACCTGACGCGGTTCCACGACACGGAGCCGCTTTAGGGCGGCGTCAACAGCTCTCGATGTCATCCGCCGCGAATGCGGCGGACCCAGCTGACAAACGTGCTGGCGGGCTTCAATTTCGGGCTGTTGTTGCGCTGCGTAGGTCTATTCGAAAGATGTCCGCAGAAGCGCCGCAGGTTTCACCTGGGTCCGCCGCATTCGCGGCGGATGACAGCGGTTCTGGTTGGTAACGCGAACCTAACTCCGCCCCATCGCCCGCTTCTCCATCGCGACGATCGGGCCGTCGGTGAAGAGGTATTCGCGCAGCTCCTTGTCGAAGCGCGCGTCGGCGCGGCGCAGCCATTCCAGGATCATCGAGGCATGCTCGATCTCCTCGTCGGCGTTGTGCAGCAGGATCGCCTTCAGCTCCGCGTCGTCGGTGTCCTCGGCGCGCTGGCGGTACCAGTCGACCGCCTCGAGCTCCTCGCGGATCGAGTTGATCGCGTAATGCATGTGCAGCGTCTTCTGCGACAGCTTGGCGCGCGGGATGTGCAAATCCCCGCCGCTCAGGGGCGGCGGAAGCGGCGGCGCGGCCGGTGCGGCGGCGGGCTTGGGCGGCTCGGGCGCCGGAGCGGCTTCGATTTTCGGCGGTGCCGCCGCGGCACGCCTGCCACGCAAGAACCCGAACATGTCACCACCCCATCGCTGCCCCAGGGCCGAGCCTATCGCGGCGGCGGGAGAATTGGAATAATTCCAGCTTGAGGGCATGTGGTCGCATCGCTATGGTCGCGCCCGCCATGGAACCATTCACCAAACTCGAAGGCGTCGCGGCGCCTCTGCCGATGATCAATGTCGACACCGACATGATCATCCCCAAGCAATTCCTCAAAACCATCAAGCGCACCGGCCTCGGCTCGGCGCTGTTCCACGAGATGCGCACGCGGCCCGACGGCAGCGTGAATCCCGATTTCGTGCTGAACAAGCCGGCCTACAAGAAGGCGCAGATCCTCGTCACCGGCGAGAATTTCGGCTGCGGCTCGTCCCGCGAGCACGCGCCCTGGGCGCTGCTCGATTACGGGATCAAATGCGTGCTGGCGCCGAGCTTCGCCGACATCTTCTACAACAACTGCTTCAAGAACGGCATCCTGCCGATCGCGCTGCCGCAATCGGAGATCGACAAGCTGATGGACGACGCCGGGCGCGGCGCCAATGCGGTGCTCTCCATCGACCTGGAGAAGCAGGAAATCCGCGGGCCGGACGGCGGCTGCATCACGTTCGACATCGACCCGTTCCGCAAGCAATGCCTGCTCAACGGCTGGGACGACATCGGGCTGACACTGCGCGCCGAGCAGAAGATCACGGACTTCGAGGCCAAACGCGCCCGCGACATGCCGTGGGCCTGAGATCATGACCTTCAAACTGCTGCTGACTCCGGGCGACGGCATCGGGCCGGAAGTGATCGCCGACACGCGCCGCGTGCTCGGCTGGTTCGAGCAGAACCGCAACATCGCGTTCGAGACCGAGGAAGCGCCGATCGGCGGCATCGCCTATGAGACGCTGGGCACGCCCGAGCCGGACGCGACCATCGCGAAGGCCAAGGCGGCGGACGCGGTGCTGTTCGGCGCGGTCGGCGGGCCCAAATGGGACGCGCTGCCGTTCGACAAGAAGCCGGAGCGCGGCCTCCTGCGCCTGCGCAAGGACCTCGGCCTGTTCGCGAACCTGCGGCCGGCGCTGTGCTTCGATGCGCTGAAGGATGCGTCGAGCCTCAAGCCCGAGATCGTGGCGGGGCTCGACATCCTGATCGTGCGCGAACTGACCGGCGGGGTCTATTTCGGCGAGCCGAAGGAGATCACCACGCTGGCGGACGGCCAGCAGCGCGCGGTGGATACCCAGGTCTACACCACGCACGAGATCGAGCGCATCGCGCGGGTGGCGTTCGCGCTGGCGCGGCTGCGCGGGGGTCGCGTGACCTCGGCCGAGAAGAACAATGTGATGGTGACGGGCGTCTTGTGGAAGCAGGTCGTGCAGAAGGTGCACGATGCGGAATTCCCCGACGTGGCGCTGTCGCACATGCTGGCCGACGCGCTGGCGATGCAGCTGGTGCGCAATCCCAAGCAGTTCGACGTGATCGTGACCGACAATCTGTTCGGCGACATCTTGTCGGACGAGGCGGCACAGCTCACCGGCTCGCTCGGCATGCTGCCCAGCGCCTCGCTGGGCGCGAAGGACGCGAACGGCAAACAGCTTGCGTTGTACGAACCGATTCACGGCAGCGCGCCGGACATCGCCGGCAAGGGCGTGGCCAATCCGATCGCGTGCATTTTGTCCTTCGCGATGGCGCTGCGCTATTCCTTCGGCCGCGGCGACGACGCGGCGCTGCTGGAGAAGGCGGTCGAGCGCGCTTTGGCGGAAGGCTACCGCACCCCGGACATCATGCAACCGGGCATGACCAAGGTCGGCACCAGCGAAATGACGGCGGCGATCCTGAAGGCGCTGGATAAGCTAAACTAGGCGAAAGAAGTGCCTCTTTCCTCAACCTCCGCGATTGTAGCCCAAGCACTGGAGATCGGTGCCAAACACGGATTTCAACCAGCCGATTTTCGATACCTGGATCAGAGCAACGACTTTGCATGCCCTTTCATCGAAGTGGACAGGGCGTATCACCTCGTCGTTAGGGAGCGTGGCAAAGAGTTTGAGAGGCATACTACCGCTGACCTGGACGAGCTTCTCTATTGGGTATTCGACGGTGTGACGTTCGGAGCCGCGTCGGAATATGAGCTTCATCACCGCGACGAGAAGCAGGATTTTCGCCGAATCCTTTTTTCCCGCCAGTTGGAGCTTCTAGGTGAGATCGACCCGGCCTGGAGGACACGCTGCGCTGCAGCACTGAACCAGATATTACTACGCCATCCATTCGCGGATTCTGGTCCCCAAACGGTCGCCTAGACTAAAGGCTGTGTGATGAAAGCGACATTGATCATCGTTCAAAACGATGCCGACCACCGCGAGGCGCTTGGCTTGATCGAAAAGCTCATGGCGTCGGACGATCCTGCCGACCGCCCCCGGATGGCGGCGCAGGCGCGACTGGTCGAAGCCTATGAGAAATCGCGGTGGCCGCGCCGCCACGCGAGCCTGCCGGCACTACTCGCCTATCTGATGGACCAGCACGGCATGACCCGTGCCGACCTGGTGCCCCTGCTCGGGACACCCAGCCGCGTCAGCGAAGTCCTGGCGGGCAAGCGCGAACTGAGCATGACGATGGTCAAGCGGCTGCGTGACCACTTTCATTTGCCGGCCGACCTGTTCATCCCGACGGGAACGCCTTCGGTTGCGGCATAGGCACGTGACTATTGCTCGACCACCAATTGTCCGAAGTGCTGGACGAAGCGGCGCTTGATGCGGCGGATCCAGCGGATTTCGTCTTCGGGGTCCTCGTAACCATCGGCCTTCAGGACGTCGAGCGCGAATTGCCTGGCGTCGATCCGCTTGGCCGTCACGATGGCGCGGACCTTGGCGTCCGAAAGGTTGAACCCCCAGTCGTCGCACAGGCTGCGCAGCAGCAATTCCAGCTGCGCCTCGACCGTCTCTTCCTGTTTCCAGCGCGCCATCTAAGGTTCGATCACCACTTTGCCGATCACGCTGCGGTCCTGGAGGGTGCGCATCGCATCCACCGCTTGCGCCAGCGGGAAACGCGCATGGATGTGCGGATGGATTTTCTTTTCCGCCAGAAGTTTCGTGATCGCGAACATGTTCTGGCGGCCCTTCTCGGGGAATTTGCGGCCGTATTCGCCGGCGCGCACGCCCAGGATGGAATAGCCCTTGATCAGCGGCAGGTTCACGCCGATCGATGGGATGCGGCCCGAGGTGAATCCGATGATCAGGATGCGGCCGTCGAAGGCGATGCAGCGCGTGCTCTCGTCGAACACCTCGCCGCCGACCGGATCGTAGATCACATTGGCGCCCTCGCCGCCGGTGATCGCCTTGACCGCTTCGCGAAAGCCGAAGGGCGGCAGCACGTGGTCGGCACCGTAATCCTTCAGGAAGGACCGCTTGGTCTCGGTCGAGGCGGTGGCGATCACCTTGGCGCCCAGATGCCGGCCGAGATCGACCGCCGCCAGCCCGACCCCGCCGGCGGCGCCATGCACCAGCAGCCATTCGCCGGCCTCCAGCCGGGCGCGGCGCACCAGCGCGACGTAAGCGGTCAGATAGGCGACGGTAAAGCTCGCCGCTTCGGCATAGCCGATGCCCTTGGGGATCGGGCGCAGGCCGGCGGCGGCGATTTGGATCTCCTCGGCGTAGCAGCCCAGGCCGCCGACGATCACGCGATCGCCAACCTTCGGGTTCGACACGCCTTCGCCCACCGCGATCACGTCGCCGGCGGCTTCGGTGCCGGGGATGAAGGGCAGCTCGGGCTTGTGCTGGTACTTGCCCTGCACGGTCAGGATGTCGGGGAAGTTCACCGCCGCGGCGCGGATGCGTACCCGCGCCTGGCCCGGCCCGGGCGGCGGCAGGTCGACGTCTTCGAGCGTCAGCGTGGCGATGTCGTCCGACGACGCGCGGCAGAGAATGGCTTTCACGCCGTGCCCGTCGCGGCGGCGGGCCAGTCGGCGTTGGGCAGGGTGCGGATGCCGCCGATGAACAGCGCGGTGGCGAAATTGGCGGCCGCCACGGGATCGCGCTTCTCGCGCTGGACCATGCGCTCGCCGACCTCGAAGGCGACGCCGACGATGGCGGCCATCAGGTAGTCGGCGTCGATCGGCGGGAACAGGCCCTCCTGGATCGCCTTCTCGATGTCCTCGCGCAGCTCCTCGAAGCCGGCGACGATCTCGGGCGTGTGGACGCGGAACCTGGTGGTGTCGGCGCTGTGGCGGATGGTGCGGACGGCCATGTGGTCTTCCGCCATGAACTCCAGGAAGGTGCGGAAGGTGGAGGAAATGAACTCCTCCACGGTCCTGGCCTTGCGACGCTCGTCGCGCAGGCGCGGCCGGATCGTCAGCGCCAGCTCGTCCTGGATGGCCTGGAACACTTCCTCCTTGGACTTGAAGTAGTTGTAGAAGGTGCCCGAGGCGAGCGGGGTGGCGCGGATGATGTCGCGCACCGTGGTGGCGCCGAAGCCGAGCTCGGCGAAGACCTTGCGGGCGGCGTCCAGGATCAGCTCCCGGTTCTGCACCTTGGTCTGCTCGCGCTTGCCGAGCGGCTCGGGACGGACGACGGGCTTGAGAAGTGACGAATCCATGACGGTCTCGCTGAGTGACCGGCGGACTCTAACGATTGGTGACACCTCGTCAATTTTTATGCGGGGCAGTTGGCTGGGCGCTACTATATATAGTGGGCCGGACGACCTGCACCACATCGTACTGTTTTCGAGGTCACGAGAGACTTTTCCCCCATTCGAACCACGAAGAAAAGCGCCGGGGTCTCCCCCTGCCGCACCGGCCGGGGCGCCCGCTCGGGGCGGTCCGACCCGTTTTACTTGGTGCCCGGCCCGAACGGTTGCAAGGGTGTCGCGGGATATCCGCCCATCCGGGCATGACATATCGCGGCCGACAGGCGACGATCCGGCCATGAGCGATCCTCCCAACGAGACATTCCAGCGGGCGATCTCCGCCCAGGGCGGGACGGCCTTCCTGAACGCGCTCGGCGCCAGCGTGGTCGAGGCGGTGCCGGGGCGCAGCCTCATGCGCCTGCCCTATGCGCCGCACCTTGTCGGCAATCCGCAGACCGGCGTCGTCCATGGCGGAGCGATCACCGCCTTGCTCGACCAGGCCTGCGGCATGGCGGTGGGCTCGGCGCTCAGCCAGCGCACGCCCGAGGCGGGCGGGATGCGGGCCATCGCGACGCTCGATTTGCGGATCGACTATCTCAAGGCGGCCACGCCCGGCGCCGACATCCTGGTGGCGGCCGAATGCGTGAAGATCACCCGCCAGATCGTGTTCGCGCGCGGCCGCGCCTTCCAGGAGAGCGCGGACGAGCCGATCGCGCTTGCCACGGCGACCTTCATGATCACCGAAGCGCGGGCGGGCTGAGGCGATGGATCTGCTGGCCAAGGCGGCGCGGGACGGCGTCGCGCCCGACATGAGCGCGCTGGTCGCGGCGGTGCCCTATTGCGCCTTCCTCGGCCTTTCGGCGCGGCGCGACGGCGAGCGCGTGGTGCTCGAAATGCCGTTCGACGCCAGGCTCATCGGCAATCCGGTGCTGCCGGCGATCCATGGCGGGGGTGATCGGCTCGCTGCTGGAGACCGCGGCGATCGTGCAGACGGTGTGGGCGACACGCAGCGCCTCGCTGCCCAAGCCGGTGGACATCACGATCGACTATCTGCGGACCGGCCGGCCGGTCGCGAGCTACGCCAGCGCGACGCTGGCACGCCAGGGCCGCCGCGTGGTGAACGTCCACGCCACGATGTGGCAGGACGACGAAACCAAGCCCATCGCGGGCCTCAGGGGGCATTTCCTGCTGCGGTGATCTATCGCCCGAACCGCAAGTTCACGGGACTCAAAAAAAGGTTGTCATGGCCCGCGAATGCGGGCCACCCAGTTGGCGTCGGCACAGATGGTACAGATTTCACCTGGGTCCGCCGCATTCGCGGCGGATGACACCGAGTGTTTGAACTAGTCGTCGGTGTCCTTTCGGCCGCTCAGCGCGAGCACGACGCCCACAGCCGCGGCGAACAGCGCCACCCCGATGGCGACGGCCACGCCGATCCAATGATGGTGATGCGGCAGATGTCCGACATGGTCGAGAACCGGCATTGACGACGCGATCCTCATTTGAGCCTGTCGAGTTCGTCGATCTTCCGTTGCAGCCTGGCCGCGCCGATGACCTGGACCAGCCAGACGATCGCCACGATCAACGCCGCGATGATCGCGCCCAGGACGATCACTTCGTGGTCGGACGCGAGCGTTCGCCAGGGCACGTGCGCCTGATACCAGCGGCCGAGCAGCATGAGCACCATGCCGGGCACGGTCGGCAGGATGTACCAGGACCATGCCGTCCGCAGGAGCTGCCGCTGGCGCATAAGTTCGCGCCGATGGAAGGCAACGAGGTCGAGCGCATCGGGCAAAGCGCGCGAAGCGCCCTGGCGATGGAGCCGCCACACGATGTGGAGCACGGCCAGGATCACGAGCACGCTCCCGGTCTTCATCATCCAGCCCGGAAAGACCCAGGCATACCAGCCGAACACCGCGACGACGAACGCCGAGGCGATATACTCGATCGCGTTGCGCCGGAAGATGCGCCGCTGGAACTGCGCGGCCTTGGCGTGGATGTTCGCGAGCGTCACGGTTTCCTCCGCTGGCTGGTTCTTCCAGAGGGTCTTGATGTCAGTCATCGATGCCTCCCCGGATGCGTCTGGCGAGCACCGCCTTGAGGCGATGGATCTTGGTGGCGACGGCGCCCGCGGTCATGCCGGTGATCTCTCCGATGCCCGCCGCGTCGATGTCTTCGAGATAGAGCAGCATGATCTGCGCGTCGGCCGGCTTGAGCGCGTGGATCGTCGCCATCAGCCGGTCCAGCGTTTGCCGCTCGCCAAGGGCTTCTTCTGGCCCGGCGCCGGCGTCGGCGAAATCCATCTCCTCGATGCTCACGCCCCTGCCCGCCCGGCGGCGCGCCGTCACATGCGAGGCGGCGGTGTTGTGCGCCACGCGATAGACCCAGGTGCGCATCGAGCAGCGGCCGTCGAACCCCGCCAGGCTGCGCCACAGGGCGAAGTGGATCTCCTGCAGCAGGTCGCGGCGTTCGGCGGGATCGGCCTCGACGGCGCGCGCCAGCCTTTCGAGCGCCGGACCATATTCGCCCGCCGCGCTTCGGTAGCGTTCGTCCCGGCTGTCAAAATCCCTGCCCTGTTTTCCTGTCTCCCAGATAGTCGGTGGGAGAAGGGAATTCTTACACCGGCGGGCGATGCCCGCGGCGGGCATTGAAATGACGACCCTCCCTCAAGGGGAGGGTAGATTCAGTTCCAGTCGCCGCCGATGTTCAGGCCGATCCGGCCGGCGCCGAGCAGCGCCACCGACAGACCGCCGAGCAGGTAGAAGGTCTCCAGCTCCAGCGCATAGCCGCCATAGGCATTGAGCTGGAACAGCATCGCCGTGCCGGCCAGCACGACGGCGACGATCATGTTGGCGACGATGAGCAACCCGCCCAGCCGCGCGAACAGGCCGAGGATCACCAGGATCGGCCCCAGGATCTCGCCCGCATAGACGCCATAGGCGACGGCCTCGGGCAAATGATGCGCCACCACCAGCGATTTGATGTCGGCGATGCCGGTCAGAAGCTTGTGAACGCCGTGAAACAGAAGCAGCCCGCCGACGCCGAGCCGAACGACCAGTTTTCCGATGTCTTCCTGCACGCTGTTCCCCCTCGTGGTAAATCGGCGGGAACTATACGCCTTCATGTTGCAGGACCGTGTCTGCCGAAAATTGCGGCAATTCGCCGGCGCTCGGGCCATCGAGCATCGGATGACGGCGGATCGTGGGGCGCGGACTGCGGAATTGGCGGGCCGTTACGGTTAACGGCTTGCGTTTTCGCGCGCAGGTTGGTGCGGCACGCGGGACACTGCGCGCGGAAAAAGCGCGCGTCGGCGCGATGTCGGCGACGGCGGCGGGCGCGGCGAGCGCGACCGGCTCGCTCTTGGCGGGCACAAGATCCGGCTTGGCGGTGTGGGCGCGCCAGATCGCGGCGAAGCTCGTGCGCACGCCCTCGATCGCCATTACGGCGATGAAAACCGCGCCTGTCGCATACATGATCTGAACGAAGGGCGGCTGGCGCGCCGCGACCGCGAGCGCCAAATGCCACACATCCAACCATCCGGCCTTGTTCATCCGCCGTGTGCCCCAACACCACCCCTGTGGACCATTGTGCATGAAATGCGGCGCCTTTCCATGCGGCGATGACGGCGCGGCGATGCCCATTGTCGAACTGGTTGATGCCCAGCGCGTGGGCAGCGCGGATAGAAATTGAGCGGCCGACATCGCGCGGGGGCGACATTTCTGGCAACCTCGCGCGCATGCATATCGTTGCGCATCTCGCCGGCCTGCTTGTGCTGCTCGCGGTCTTCCTCGCCGGCTTCGCGCTGTTCTGGATCGCCCGGCAGGACGACAGCCGCGCCGGCCGGCTGATCGGCCTCATCGTCATGGCCGCGAGCGCATTCGCCATCGCCTGGCTCGCCCGCCGGCTGTTCTGACGCCGAATCCGGAAGAGGCCGATGACTCACGCGGAGCCGCGGAGAACGCGGAGATTGTTCCGACTCCGCGTTCTCCGCGGCTCCGCGTGCCAAAGGCCGCCGAATGGCGGCCTGGAAGAAGCTGGGAGTTGCACCCCCGCAAGGGGTGAAATCGCGGCCCACAAGTTCTACATTGGTTCCATGCTTTCAGAATCGCGCGCATGAGCGGCTACGGCAACCGCTACAACGATCCCCTGGACGACGCTTTCGGCTCGGACGAGCCGCAGGTGCCGGTTCCGCGCGAGCCGCCCTATTTCGCGGGCCTCAACAACGAACAGCGCGAGGCGGTCGAGGCGACCGACGGGCCGGTGCTGGTGCTGGCCGGCGCCGGCACCGGCAAGACCCGCGTGCTGACCACGCGCCTCGCCCATATCCTCGCGACCCGCAAGGCATGGCCGGGGCAGATCCTCGCCGTCACCTTCACCAACAAGGCGGCGCGCGAGATGAAGGAGCGCATCGGCGCCCTGATCGGCGGCGTGGTCGAGGGCATGCAGTGGCTCGGCACGTTCCACTCCATCGGCGCGCGCATGCTGCGGCGGCACGCCGAGCTCGTCGGCCTGAAGTCGAACTTCACCATCCTGGACACCGACGACCAGCTCCGCCTGATGAAGCAGCTCATCGAGGCCGCCGGCATCGACGAGAAGCGCTGGCCGGCGCGCACGCTCGCTTCCACCATCGACGATTGGAAGAATCGCGGCCTGTCGCCCAAGGACGTGCCGGAGGGCGAGGGCCATGGCTACGCCTTCGGCAAGGGGCGCGAGCTTTACGCGCAATACCAGCAGCGGCTGAAGGACCTCAACGCCGCCGATTTCGGCGACCTGCTGCTGCACACGCTGAATATCCTGAAGGCGCATCCCGATATCCTGGCCGATTACCGCGACCGCTTCCGCTACATGCTGGTCGACGAGTACCAGGACACCAACGCGGTCCAGTATCTGTGGCTGAAGATCCTCGCGACCTCGTCCGGCAATGTCTGCGTCGTCGGCGACGACGATCAGTCGATCTATGGCTGGCGCGGCGCGGAAGTGGAAAATATCCTGCGCTTCGAGCGCGATTTCCCGGGCGCGAAAGTCATCCGCCTGGAACGCAATTACCGCTCGACGCCGGCGATCCTCGGCGCCGCCTCGGGGCTGATCGCGGCCAACAAGGGAAGGCTCGGCAAGACGCTGTGGACCGAGGGCGATGCCGGCGAGAAGATCAAGGTCCAGGGCGTGTGGGACGCCGAGGAAGAGGCGCGGACCATCGCGTCCGACGCCGAGGACCTGCACCGCCAGGGCCAGGCCTTCGGCCAGATGGCCATTCTCGTTCGCGCCTCGTTCCAGATGCGCGAATTCGAAGACCGATTCATCGCGCTCGGCCTGCCCTATCGGGTGATCGGCGGCCCGCGCTTCTACGAGCGCGCCGAAATCCGCGACGCGATGGCCTATCTGCGGCTGATCGCGCAGGGCGACGACGATCTCGCCTTCGAGCGCATCGTCAACAAGCCCAAGCGCGGCATCGGCGATGCCTCGGTGCAGGCGCTGCACCAGTTCGCGCGGGCGCGGACCATGCCGCTGCTGAGCGCGGCGCGCGAGATCGCCGGGACCGACGAGCTGCCGCCCAAGGCGCGCAAGGCGCTCGGCGAGCTGGCGGCGAATTTCGCGCGCTGGACCGACACCGCGCGGGTCATTCCGCATACGGAGCTTGCCGAGATGGTGCTCGACGAGAGTGGCTATACCGACATGCTCAAGGCCGACAAATCGGCCGAGGCGCCGGGGCGGCTGGATAATCTGAAGGAATTCGTCCGCTCGATGGAGACCTTCGAGTCGCTGGCGGCGTTCCTCGAACATGTGTCGCTGGTGATGGAGATCGCGCAGGACGAGACCGGCGACCGCATCAACCTGATGACGCTGCACGCCGCCAAGGGGCTGGAGTTCAACACCGTGTTCCTGCCCGGCTGGGAGGAAGGCCTGTTCCCGAGCCAGCGCACGATGGACGAGAACGGGCTGGCGGGCCTGGAGGAGGAACGGCGGCTCGCCTATGTCGGGCTGACGCGGGCGCGCCAGCGCATCCGGGTGAGCTTCGCGGCGAACCGGCGGGTGCATGGGAGCTGGCAGAGCGCCCTACCCTCGCGCTTCATCACGGAGTTGCCGGAGGAGCATGTCGAGACCAGCGTCGACGAAGGCTTCTATGGCGGCAGCGTCGGCTTTCGCGACAACATGAACGCCGGCGGCTTCGCCTCGACCTATGACTCGCCGGGCTGGAAGCGCGCGCAAGCGAACCGCGCGGCGAATGGCGGGGCGCGGACGCGCCCGCCGCTGATCGAGGCGCAGGCGCATTCCATTCAAACGAGCGACCCGGCGGCGAGCGAATACGCGCGTGGCGACCGCATCTTCCACCAGAAATTCGGCTATGGCCGGGTGACGAGCGTGGAAGGCAACAAGCTCACGGTCGCGTTCGACAAGGCCGGCGAGAAAAAAGTGATCGATACGTTCGTGACAAGGGGGTGAGGCGCAACAAGGGGGGTGAGGCGCAGCTCTATCACCCAAACAGGTGTCATCCGCCGCGAATGCGGCGGACCCAGGTGAAATCAGCGGCGTAGATGTCACCTGGGTGGCCCGCATTCGCGGGCCATGACACCGGGGAGGGGTTAGAACAGCGTCTCATACAAATCGCGCCATTCGACATTATTCTGCTGAATGAGGTTGATCTTCCATTCGCGCTTGTACTTCTTCAATCGCTTCTCGCGCGCGATGGCAAAGCCGATATCGTCGAACACCTCGTAGTAGACGAGCATCTTCACGCCCTGCTTTTTGGTGAAGCCGTCAACCAGGCCTTCCCGGTGCTCCCAAACGCGCCGCGCGAGATCGTTGGTCACGCCGATATAGAGCGTGCCGTTGCGCGCACTCGCCAGAATGTAGACGTAATAAGCCTTCGACATCCTGCGAATGTCACCTGGGTCGCCCGCATTCGCGGGCGATGACACCGGGGATTAAAGGAACATTCAACTCAGATATCGAGCCCCCCGCCCCCACCACACCATTCCCCACCCGGGTCATGGGGTTATCCACATAATCTCTATTGACTAGGTAGATATTTAGAACAATATTCCGCCGACACGGCGCGGGCAGCGCCGCCATGGGAGGGACACAACCGCATGACTATCCGCCTTCGCGCCTTGGGCGCCGCGCTTCTCGCCACGGCCGCCACGCTTGCCGCCCCGCAGGCCTTCGCCGCCGCCGCGCCCGCCAGCAACAACACAGAGGACCGGCTGCGCGCCCTCGAGGACGAGCTCAACAACGTCAACGCCCAGCTCGTCGACCTGAAACGCAGCCAGTCCAGCCAGTATGACGACGGCAACCGGCAGCTCGCCGGCCTTGTCAACATCAAGCTCGACAATGGGCGGCCGACCTTCACCTCGCCCGACGGCAATTTCAGCCTCGCGATCCGCGGCCTCGCCCAGCTCGACTGGGGCTATTACTCGCAGGGCAACGCCGCCTCGTCGCTGCCGACCGCCTTCGGCCCCGATCTGGGCAGCGGCGCGAATTTCCGCCGCGTCTATCTCGGCCTGCAGGGCAAGGCGTTCGGCAACTGGTCCTACAACCTCAATTTCGACTTCGGCGGCAGCGGCGGCACCGAAACGCCCGGCCACATCCAGTCGGTCTATCTGCAATATGACGGCCTGGCGCCCTTCGCCTTCCGCGTCGGCGCCTATCCGCCGCCGGCCAGCATCGAGGACGGCACCTCGGCCGGCGACACCATCTTCCTGGAGCGCAACGCCCCGTCCGACCTGCAGCGCAACATCGCCGGCGGCGACGGGCGCGTCTCCGCGTCTCTCCTCTATCTCGGAGAAGAAGTGTTCGGCGCGGTTTCCTATACCGGCAACAAGGTGCAGGACGGCGCCAAGGCGCTGGCCGCGGCCGGCGCCACGGTGGCGCCGAACTACGACGAGCAGCAGGCCGTGGTCGGCCGCCTGTCGGACCGCTTCTGGCATACCGCGAGCGCCAATTTCGTCGTCGGCATCAACGGCACCTATGTGATCAAGCCGCCGGATTCGGTGCCCCATGGCTCGGCGAACCTCTCCACCACGCCCGGCGCCACCGCGCTCAACAGCGTGACGCTGTCCGATCCGCCGGAGCTGACCATCGACTCCAACGGCACGCTGCTGGCCACGACCGGCTCGCTGCCCACCAAGCATGTCTCGCAATGGGGCGCGGAAGCGGCCGGCAATTTCCTGAACTTCTACGGCCAGGCCGGCTATTACGGCTTCCAGGTCGACCGCGCGCCGGTCGCCTTCACCCAGTTCACCGCCGCCGCCACCTCGCACACCTCGATCCTGCAGCCGTCCAACAACAGCTTCTCGGGCTGGTACGCCCAGGCGACCTGGATCCTGACCGGCGAGCAGAAGCCCTACAACCAGGCCACCGGGTCGTTCACCGCGCCCAAGGTCGCCCATCCCTTCGGCTTCGGCCCCGACGCGGGCTGGGGCGCGTTCGAACTGGCCGGCCGCTTCAGCGAGCTGGACCTCAACAGCCATGCGCTGGACCCGGCGAACGTCATCACCGCCTGGCCGAGCGGGCTGAGCCGCACCTACACCTATTACAACACGGTGCGCGGCGGCGATCAGCGCATCGTGACGGCGGCGCTGAACTGGTACCCGAACAATTTCGTCAAATTCGCCGTGCAGTATCAGTATATCCAGGTCAGCCGCCTGCAGTCGCCGGCGGCCGTGACCACCACCGGCACACCGTCGCTGCCCACCGTCAACGGCGGACAGAATCTTTCGACCATCGCCCTGCGCGCCCAAATCTCGCTTTGAACCGTTTAGCTCTATTGGAGAAGGGAGTTCCCTTTATGAAGCGCCTCCTCGCCGCCCTTGCCGCGGCCGCCCTGTTCGCGACCAGCACCGCGCAAGCGGCCGACATCACGCTGTTGAACGTCAGCTACGACCCCACCCGTGAGTTGTACAAGGCGATCAACACCGCCTTCGCCGCCGACTGGAAGGCCAAGCATGGCGACGACGTCACGATCAACCAGAGCCATGGCGGTTCCGGCGCGCAGTCGCGCGCGGTGACCGACGGGCTGGAAGCCGATGTCGTCACCCTCGCCCTCGGCTACGACATCGACGCCATCGCCAGCAAGGGCCTGACGGCCAAGAACTGGGCGACGCGCCTGCCCAACGCCTCGGTGCCCTACACCTCGACCATCGTGTTCCTGGTGCGCAAGGGCAATCCCTGGAAGATCAAGGACTGGCCCGATCTCATCAAGCCCGGCGTGCAGGTGATCACGCCCAACCCGAAGACCTCGGGCGGCGCGCGCTGGTCGTTCCTGGCGGCCTGGGCCTATGCGCTGAAGGCGCCCGGCGGCAACGCCGACAAGGCGAAGGCCTTCGTCACCGCGCTCTACAAGCACGTTCCGGTGCTCGACACCGGCGCGCGCGGCTCGACCACGACCTTCGCGCAGCGCGGCATCGGCGACGTGCTGCTGTCCTGGGAGAACGAGGCGCGGCTGGCGCTGAAGGAAGCGGGCGGCGAGGACTTCCAGATCGTCTATCCGCCGGTGTCGATCCAGGCCGAGCCGCCGGTCGCGCTGGTCGACGTCAATGTCGACAAGCATCACACCCGCGACGTCGCCACCGCCTATCTGAACTTCCTCTACACCAAGCAGGGCCAGGAGATCGAGGCGGCGAACTTCTATCGCCCGCGCGACCCGGCGGTGCTGGCCGCCCATGCCGCCGACTTCCCGAAGATCACGCTCTACGATTTCTCGGACATCTTCGGCGACTGGCAGAAGGCGCAGTCCACCTATTTCGCGGACAAGGGCGTGTTCGACCAGATCTACAAGCCCGGTCAGTGATGAACGGCATCGCCGCGTCCCTCCCGGCCAAGTTCAATGGCGTGCCTCCGCACGCCGGGCGCCGATGGCGTAATCCGAGCGCGCTGCCCGGCTTCGGGCTGTCGCTCGGATTTACGCTTTTCTACCTGTCGGCGATCGTGCTGGTGCCGCTCGCGGCGCTGATCATCCGGCCCTGGGAGATCGGCTGGAGCGGCTTTATCGATCTGCTGGACGATTCGCGGGTGCTGCATGCCTTGAAGCTGTCCTTCGGCGGCGCGGCGATCGCGGCGGCGATCAACACCGTGTTCGGACTGATCGTCGCCTGGGTGCTGGTGCGCTACCGCTTCCCCGGCAAACGCATCGTCGACGCGGTGGTCGACCTGCCTTTCGCGCTGCCGACCGCGGTCGCCGGCATCGCGCTCTCGGCCCTCTATTCGCGCCATGGCTGGATGGGCGCGCCGCTCGAAGCGGCCGGCATCAAGATCGCCTACACCCCCGCCGGCGTCGTCCTGGCGCTGACCTTCATCGGCCTGCCCTTCGTGGTGCGCACGCTGCAGCCGATCCTGGCCGAGCTCGGCCGCGACGCGGAGGAAGCCGCCGCCACGCTCGGCGCCACGCGCTGGCAGGCGATGCGCCGCGTCGTGCTGCCGGCGCTCACCCCGGCGCTGCTCACCGGAACCGCGATGGCGTTCGCCCGCGCGGTCGGCGAATACGGCTCGGTGATCTTCATCGCCGGCAACCTGCCCGGCATCTCCGAGATCGCGCCGCTGCTCATCATCATCAAGCTGAACGAGAACGACTATGCCGGCGCCGCCGCCATCGGCGTGATCATGCTGGCGGCGTCCTTCGTGATGCTGCTGGCGCTCAACCTGCTGCAATCCTGGTCGGCGTCGCGGCAATGAAAGCCCCGTCCCGCCCGCGCGGTCCGACCGAGGACCATCCCTTGCTGCGCTGGACGCTGACGCTGATCGCGCTCGGCTTCATCGGCCTGTTCCTGGTGCTGCCGCTCGTCAACGTGTTCGACGGCGCGCTGAGCGACGGCTGGCGGGCGGCGCGCGAGGCGATCCAGGATCCCGAGACGCTCGCCGCCATCCGGCTGACGCTGATCGCCGCCGCCATCGCGGTGCCGCTGAACGCGCTGTTCGGCATCGCCGCGTCCTGGGCGATCGCCAAGTTCGACTTCGCCGGCAAGGGCTTCCTGCTGACGCTGATCGATCTGCCGTTCTCGGTTTCGCCGGTCGTCTCCGGCCTGATCTATGTCCTGATCTTCGGCCTGCAGGGCTGGTTCGGCCCCTGGCTCTCGGAGCACAACGTCAAGATCATCTTCGCGCTGCCCGGCATCGTGCTGGCGACGATCTTCGTCACCTTCCCCTTCGTGGCGCGCGAGCTCATCCCGCTGATGACCGACCAGGGCCGCGACGAGGAGGAGGCCGCGGTCTCGCTCGGCGCCGGCGGCTGGGCGACGCTGTGGCGCGTGACCCTGCCCAACATCAAATGGGGCCTGCTCTACGGCGTGCTCCTGTGCAACGCGCGCGCCATGGGCGAGTTCGGCGCCGTCTCGGTGGTCTCCGGGCATATCCGCGGCCTCACCGACACCATGCCGCTGCAGATCGAGGCGCTGTATAACGACTATCACTATTCCGCGGCCTTCGCGGTCGCCGCCCTGCTGGCGCTGCTCGCGCTCGTGACGCTGACGATCAAGTCGTTCCTGGAATGGCGCTACGCGGACGAGATCGCCGCGACGCATCATCATTGACGGAGTTCGCATGTCGCTCGTGATCGAAAAGGTGCAGAAGCGCTTCGGCGATTTCCAGGCGCTGGGCGGCGTCAGCCTGGACGTTCCCGACGGCACCTTCCTCGCGCTGCTCGGTCCCTCCGGTTCGGGCAAGACGACGCTGCTGCGCATCCTGGGCGGTCTGGAGCATGCCGATCTCGGCCATGTCGCCTTCGCCGGGCTCGACTGGCTGACCATCCCCGCGCGCGAGCGGCGGGCCGGCTTCGTCTTCCAGCAATACGCGCTCTTCAAGCACATGACGGTCGCGAAAAACATCGCCTTCGGTCTCGACGTGCGGCCGCGCCGCAGCCGGCCGACGCGCGCCGAGATCAAGCGCCGCGTCGAGGAATTGCTCTCCCTCGTCCAGCTCGAGGGCCTCGGCCAGCGCTATCCCAGCCAGCTCTCCGGCGGCCAGCGCCAGCGCGTCGCGCTCGCCCGCGCCCTCGCCATCGAGCCGCGCATGCTCCTGCTCGACGAGCCGTTCGGCGCGCTCGACGCCAAGGTGCGCAAGGAGCTGCGCGTCTGGCTGCGCGGCCTGCACGAAAGGCTGGGACTGACCACCGTGTTCGTCACCCACGACCAGGACGAGGCGCTCGAACTGGGCGATCTGGTGGCGGTGATGAACGAGGGCCGCATCGAGCAGGTCGCCGCCCCGGCCGTGCTGCGCGCCAAGCCGGCGACGCCCTTCGTCGCGGAGTTCCTGGAATCCGCGCGCGGCCACGCGCCGGTGCCGCGCGCCGCCAACGTCGTCGCCCTGCATCATCCGTAGACGGAATAAATAAAGGTGTCATGGCCCGCGACTGCGGGCCACCCAGGTGACGCCCCGCGGTGCGGATGTCACCTGGGTCCGCCGCATGCGCGGCGGATGACAACGGCGCTTGCGATTCGCATGCGGGCGATCCGTGGAACTCCTGTCGGCCGCGAATGTAATCGGCTGTCAACTTCTCCGTCCGTCGCGAAGTTCATCGAAATCGCGGTTTCGCGAAACCTCGCGCGTAATTTCGTTTCGCTCGTCCGTGCACGGAACAATAAGTAAGTACTGTCAGCGGATTTTTCCTGACGGCGCGGTTAAAAAAAATTTGTCTCGGCCGCCGTCGCATGCACAATCGGTAACGGAGCGCCTGGTTCAGCAACCATCAACAAGGAAAATCCCATGCGCATTTTTGGTATGACTGTGGCCTCTATCGCCATCGCCGGAGCAATGGCGATCGCCGCGCCGGCCTTCGCGGACGATTCCAGCACCACGACGCCGCCGCCCGCGACCGGCACGACCGCCACGCCGCCGCCAAGCACGCCGGCGCCCGATCCGGCGCCGACGGACAACAAGGGCGACCAGGGCTCGACGTCCAGCACCCCGACCGACCCGGGCCACTAGGACCGCCGGACCTGGCAACGGCCGGCGCCGACGCGCCGGCCGTTTTCATTTGGCGATCAGGCCCTCTTCCCTGGCCGCCGCGGACCACACGAACAGCACGTCCGGATCGGCGCGCGTCAGGCCCTTGTCCTTGTGCGGATAGTCGAACGATCCCAGCAGGTCGCGCAGGAAGGCCAGCCGCGCGATCTTCTTGGTGTCGCTGCGCACGATCCGCCACGGCGCGTTGGGATGGCTGGTGCGCGCGAACATCGCGTCGCGCGCCTTGGAATAGGCGTGCCATTTCTTCGTCGCCTGCGCGTCGATCGGCGAGGACTTCCACTGCTTGAGCGGATTGTCGAGCCGCGCCTCCAGCCGCTTCTCCTGCTCCTTCTTGGAGATGTCGAGATAGTATTTGCGCAGCGCGATGCCGTCGCGCACCAGCATCTTCTCGAACGGCACGACGCCTTCGAGGAATTCCTCGACCTGTTCCTCGGTCGCGAAGCCCATCACGCGCTCGACGCCGGCGCGGTTGTACCAGGAGCGGTTGAAGACCACGAATTCGTCGGCGCTCGGCAGGAACGGGATGAAGCGCTGGAAATACCATTGGGTCTCCTCGCGGTCCGACGGCTTGCCCGGCGCGTGGACGCGGGTGTCGCGCGGGCTCATATGCTCGATCAGCCGCTTGATCGTGCCGTCCTTGCCGGCGCCGTCGCGGCCCTCGACGATGACGAGCACGCGGGTGTTCTCCTTCAGCAGATGGCGCTGCAGCTTGACGAGCTCGATCTGCAATTCGCGAAGTTCGCGGCGATAGTCGCCCTTGTCGATCTTCGGCTTGGTCATGGCCGTGTCCTCCTGGCCGGCGATTAGACGAGCGAAGCGCCGCCGGGGCAAGTCACAGCAGGCGGATCGCGCTCACAGTTCCGTTCGGCCCGCGTTCCGCCGCGATGCCGAAGACCTGCGCCAGCGTCGCGTCGGACAGCGCCGCCCGCGGCGCGCCTTGCGCCACCGCCCGGCCGGCGCCGAGCACCACGATCTCGTCGCAATGGCGCGAGGCGAGCGACAGATCGTGCAGCGTCACCGCCACCGCGCTGCCGCGCGCCGCTTCCTCGCGCAGCAGGTTCATCAGCCTTAGCTGGTGCGCCGGATCGAGATAGGCGGCCGGCTCGTCGGCCAGCAGCACCGGCGCGCCGGTCGCCAGGGCGCGGGCGAAAAGCACGCGGGCGCGCTCGCCCGCCGACAATTCGTCCATCCGCCGCCCCGCGAAACCGCGCGCGTCGCAGCGTTCCAGCGCGGCGTCGATGGCGCGGCCGTCCTCGGCCGAGAGCGGCGCGAAGGGCGCGCGGTGCGGCAGGCGGCCGAGCGTCACCAATTCGCGCGCCAGCACCGGCCAATGCGCGTCGGAGCCTTGCGGCAGATAGGCCAGCGTCCGGGCCAGCGCGGCGCGCGACCAGTCTTCCAGCGGGCGGTCCAGGATACGCACGCTTCCGCCGCTCGGCATCATCAGCCCGAGCGCCACGCGCAGCAGCGTCGTCTTGCCGGCGCCGTTGGGTCCCACGATCCCGGTCACGGCGCCGCGCGCGAAGCTCGCGCTCACCCGGTCGAGCACGGCGCGCGCGCCATAGGCCGCCGACACCGCCTCGTAGACGACGGCCGCGCTCACGCTTCCCTCCGTAGGCGGAGGATCAGCCAGAAGAAGAACGGCGCGCCCAGCATCGCGGTCACGACGCCGAGCAGGAGCTGTCCGTCCGGCGCGACCAGCCTTATTGCGACATCGGCCACCGTCACCAGCACGGCGCCGCCGAGCGCCGAGGGCAGGATCAGCCGCGACGGCTCGTAGCCGTAGAATCGCCTGAGCACATGCGGCACCACCATGCCGACGAAGCTGACCGCGCCGGCCGCCGCCGTCGCCGCGCCGGTCGCCAGCGCCACGCCCACCACCACGCGCCCGCGCACCGAGCCGACATCGATGCCGAGACTCCGCGCCGCCTCCTCGCCCAGCGTCAGCGCGTCCAGCCCGCGCGAGGCGCTGAGCAGCAGCAGGATGCCGGCCAGCGTCAGCGGCGCGGAGAAATACAGGTCGGCCGGCTTGGCATCCTTGAGCGAGCCCATCATCCAGAACACCATGTCGCTCATCGCATAGGGATTGCGCGCGAAGGACAGCGCCAGCGCCGTCAGCGCCGTCGCGAGACTCGCGACCGCGACGCCGGCCAGCACCAGCGCGATGGCGCCGGCGCCGCGCCGCGACAAGAGATAAAGGATGCCGGCCGAAACCAGCGCGCCGGTGATCGCGAACAGCGGCAGCAGGAAGACATGCGCCACCGTCAACCCGAAATAGATCGCGACGACGGCCCCGAGGCCGGCGCAGGAGGTGACGCCCGTCACGCCGGGCTCGGCCAAGGGATTGCGGAACAGGCCCTGGAGCGCCGCGCCGCTCGCGCCCAGCGCCGCGCCGACGACGACCGCAAGGCCGGCGCGCGGCAGGCGCAGCTCGCGCGCGATGATGCCGGCCACGCCCTCGCCGTCGAACAGGCCCTTGAAGATCGCGCCCGACGTGAAATCCGAAGGGCCCAGCAGCAGCGACACGAAAAACGCGACGGCGAGGATAGCGAACAGCACGCAAGTCGTGGCGCGCGCGCGCCGCCGCGCCGCGTTTCCAACGCCTGTCGTCGCCAATACCGTCCCGTCCACGCGGCCGCACTCCTTCGAGTCGCCGCTTGCGGTTTCCGCATGCCGCGCGCCAACCCCGGCGCCCGACGGACGACACGCTCGGTCAGGTCTCCTGGCTCGCGGCCGCCGCATCCGCCTTCCCGGTTTCCCAGTGGCCTGAAGGATGGGCGTCTGTGCCGCTTACAGTTGCGGGGGCAGCCGCGGTTTCGAACCGCGTTCCCTTGTCCGTGCGTCGGAGCGGTTTTAGGGGCGGCGCGGCGCGGGCGCAAGCGACCGCGCCTTGCGCCCCAGCGCGGCGAAGACCGGCGCCACGTCGGCGGACCACGGCCCGGCGCAGAGCAGCGGCACCAGCGGATTCCACGCCGCATAGGTGCGCCCGCCCAGCGCCGCCAGCGCCGGATGGTGCAGCACCAGATTGGCGCGCGCGTCCGCCACGTCCTGCTGGCCGCTGTAGATCAGCAGCTCCGGCGCCGCCGCGATCACCTCTTCCACCGGGATGCGCCCGCTGCGCGTCGGGGCATAGCCCGGCGCCGCGTCGGCCAGCCCGGCGATGGCCATCAACTCCTCCGTCACCGGTCCGGAGGTCGCATAGCCGTTCGGCTCATAGATCAGTGTACGGACGGACGGCCGCGGCGCCGCGCGGCGCGCCGCCGCCAGTTCGCCGTCCATGCGCGCGAGCAGCGCCGCCGCCCGCTCCCGCGCGCCGAGCGCCTCGCCCAGCCGGCTTGTCGTCCGCCGGATCGCCGCCAGCGAGTCGTCGTAAGGCACTTCCAGCACCGGCACATGCAGGTCGTCGAGCACCGCCCGCAGCCGGGGCAGCGTGCCGGCGAACATCACCACCAGGTCGGGGCGATAGTTCAGCACCGTCTCGGCCGAGGGACGGATTTGCGGGATGCCGCGGACCTTGCCCGCGATGGTCGAGACCACCGGATGGCGGTCGCCGGCCTCGAAAGACAGCGCAGCAATATGTCCGCGTTCCGCGAGGCGGAAGACATATTCGTCGGTGCAGAGGTTGGTCGAAACGACACGCTGCGGCGCGGCGGCAACACTTGCGCTAATGCAGAAAAATACTAGCGCCGCCGATACGATCCGGCACGCCATCGTGACGCCGGCTCCCTTGCACAGCCGCGCCGTCGCGCCTATCTGCCACTCGTCATCAGGGGAAAACACCATGCGCTCCGCTCTCGCCATGCTCACCCTTGCGCTCACCACCACCACCGCGCTCGCCGCGTCGCCGGACGAGATCCTTTCCGCCAACCGCGCCGCGACCGGCGCCGACGCCGCGCGCGGCAAGGCCGCCCTTGTGCTGCAATTCGACTATGCCGGCAATGGCCTGACCGGCACGGCCAGCGGCACCTCCGATCTCGCCGACGGGCGGTTCGAGCAGCACTTCGCCATCGGACCGATAAAGGGCGCCAACGGCTATGACGGCGCGCATGTCTGGACCAAGGACAATTCCGGCATCGTCACCGTGCAGGAGGCCGGCGACTCCGTGCCCCTCGCGATCAACAACGCCTATCGCAACGCCAATCTGTGGTGGCTGCCCGATCACGGCGGCGCGACGATCGTCGAAGACCCGCAGAAGACCGATGGCGGGGTGACCTACGACGTGCTGACGGTGACGCCCAAGGGCGGCAAGCCGTTCGATGCCTGGTTCGACGCCAAGACCCATCTGCTGCATCGCGTCGACGAAGCGCAGGCCAATGTGATGACGGTCTCGACCTTCACGAACTACCGCGCCTTCGACGGCGTGCAGGAGCCGGTCGATACCGTCATCAGCACCGGCGACGTCAAATACGATCAGCATATGACGCTGACCAAGGCGCAGTTCCTCGCCACATCCGATCCGGCGCTCTATGGGCCGCCGAAATCCGCCGCGGCCGATTTCGCCATCGCCGGCGGGGCGCATGCGGTGACGCTGCCCTTCGACCTCATCGCCAATCACATCCACGCCCAGGTGAAGATCAACGGCACCGGGCCCTATGAGTTCATCTTCGACACCGGCGGGGTGAACATCGTCACGCCCGAGCTGGCCAAGGCGCTCGGCCTCAAGATCGAGGGCCACGCCGAGGGGCGCGGCGCCGGCGAGGGCACGGTGGACATGAGCCTGACCCATGTCGACAAGCTCGACATCGGCGGCGCCACCGTCGACAACCAGCTCTTCATCGCCTTCGACCTCGATGCGATGTACGCGGCCAACGGCACGCACATGCCCGGCATGATCGGCTATGAGGTGTTCCGCCGCTTCGTCACGACGGTCGATTACGGCGCCAAGACGATCACCCTGACCGATCCGAAATTCTTCGATTCCAAGACCGCCGGCACGGCGATCCGCATCGCCTTCAACGGCAACGCCGCCATCGCCGAGGGCAGCTATGACGGCATCGCGGGCAAGTTCCAGATCGACACCGGCGCGCGCAGCGCGCTGACGCTCGACGCGCCCTTCGTCGCCGCCAACCATATCGGCGACGGCGCCACCAAGACGGTCGAGGCGGTGGACGGCTGGGGCGTCGGCGGCCCGTCGCGCAGCCGCGTGCTGCGCGGCGGCGTGCTGAAGATCGGACCGTCGATCGCGGTCGAAAATCCGGTGGTCGGCATGGGCACCGACAAGGCGGGCGCCTTCGCCGATCCGACCATCGCCGGCAATATCGGCGGCGGCATCCTCAAGCGCTTCGTCGTCACCTTCGACTACGCCAACAACACGATGTACCTGAAGCCGGCGGCGGGCCCGATCGCCGATCTGGACACCTATGACCGCTTCGGCGCGTGGTTCAACATCGACGCCGGCGGCTACAAGGTGATCGACCTCACCAAGGGCGGCCCCGCCGATGCGGCCGGGCTGAAGGTCGGCGACGTCATCGCCGCGATCGACGGCAAGCCGGTCCAGCCCGCCGCGCTGCCCGACATCCGCCAGCGCTTCCGCGACGACGCGGCGGGAACCGCGGTGACGCTGACCGTGCTGCGCGATGGCAAACCCGCCGATCTCAAGGTTACACTGCGCGACCAGATCTGATCGGGAGCATCATGCGGGCGCCGCTGGCCGGACTTGTCGTCCTTCTCCTGTCGGCGCCCGCCGTCGCGGCACCGATCACCGTGCCGTTCGACATGATCGGCAACCAGCTCTACGTCAACGGCACCGTCGACGGCCAGGGCCCGTTCCGCTTCATGCTCGACACCGGCGCGGTCGACATCGTCGCGCAGTCGCTCACCGCCCGGCTCGGCCTGACGCCGGGCAGCGGCGGCAGCGTGCGCGGCGCCGGCGACGCCACGGCGCAGAGCGGTATCGTCGCCGTGCCCTTGGTGAACGTCGGCGGCGCGACGCTGGCCGGCGAGAATTTCTATGTCCTGTCGCTCGATCCGATCGAACAGCTCGCCGGCGTCCATGTCGACGGCGTATTGGGCTTCGAATTCTTGCGCCGCTACGTCACCCGCTTCGATTTCGATTCGCGGACGATCACGCTGACCGATCCGGCCAAGTTCAAGGCGGACGGCGCCGGCACGCCCATGCCGATGACCTTCGCCCACAACACGCCGGAGATCGCGGGCACCTATGACGGCATCCCAGGGACCTTCGACATCGACACCGGCGACAATGGCGACCTCACCCTCACCACGCCCTTCGTCGCGGCGCATCGCTTGCGGGACCGTCCGGGCAAACATGTCGACGTGATCTCGGGCTATGGCGTCGGCGGCGAGACCTATGCGCGGATCATGCGCGGCGGCGCGCTGGTGCTGGGCACCGTGCCGGTCGGCCATCCGGTGACCGATCTGTCCAGCAACACGGGCGGCTTGTTCGGCGCCGGCGCCTTCAGCGGCAATATCGGAATCGGGGTCGTCAAGCGCTTCGCCATGACGCTCGATTACGCGCACGGCACGCTCTATCTCGCGCCGCGCGGCGGACCGGTCGACGACATCGACACCTATGACCGCACCGGCATGGCGATCGTCCCCAACCCGGCCGGCTTCGAAATCTATGCCGTCACGCCCGGCGGGCCGGCCGAAGCCGCCGGCATCAAGAAGGGCGACATCGTCACCGCGGTCGACGGCGCGCCCGCCGCCGGCATCGCGCTTTCGGCGATCCGCCAGCGCCAGCGCAACGATCCGCCCGGCCGCACGATCACCTTCCGCCTCGCCGACGGCCGCGAGGTGCCGGTGGTCCTGCGGGATCAGATTTGACCGGCGGCGCATGGCAATAGGGAGTGGTGAACAGCAGGCCCGTCGCCTACTATCCGCCGCCGCCATTCCCCGAGGTTCCCATGCCCGTCTACCGCGCCCCGCTCGACGATTTCCGCTTCGTGCTCAACGAGCTGCTGGAGATCGACAAACTGCGCGACCTGCCCGGCTATGGCGACCTGACGCCCGACCTCGTCGAGGACATCCTCGTCAATGCCGGAAAATTCTGCGAGGAGGTCATCCAGCCGATCAACCAGTCGGGCGACGAGGAAGGCGCGCATTTCGAGAACGGCACGGTGCGCACGCCCAAGGGCTTCAAGGAAGCCTACAAGGCTTACGCGGACGCCGGCTGGGGCGGCCTCAGCGCGCCGGTCGAGCTGGGCGGCTCGGGCCTGCCCTTCTCCATCACCCTGGCGGTCGCCGAGATGGCGACGGCCGCGAACCAGTCCTTCGCGATGTATCCCGGCCTGACCATGGCGGCCTATGGCGCGCTGGCGGCGCTCGGCCTGCCCTGGATGCGCGAGCACGTCGCCAAGCGGATGATCAGCGGCGAATGGTGCGGCACGATGTGCCTGACCGAGCCCAATTGCGGCACCGACCTGCGCCTGATGAAGACCCGCGCGGTCGAGCAGCCCGACGGCACCTACAAGCTCACCGGCACCAAGATCTTCATCTCGGGCGGCGACCACGACCTGACCGACAACATCATCCACATGGTGATCGCCAAGATCCCCGACGCCGACGGCCAGATCCACGACGACCTCTCCACCGTGAACTTCTTCATGGTGCCGAAATTCCTCGTCGCCGAGGACGGCACGGTGGGGGCGCGCAACGGCGTGTCGACCGGCGGGATCGAGAAGAAGATGGGCATCAAGGCGCAGGCGACCTGCGTGCTCAATTTCGACGAAGCGACGGCGTGGCGGCTTGGGCCCAAGCCGGTGCCGCCCAAGCCCGGCGAGAAGCGCCACTCCTCCGCCGGCATGGCCGGCATGTTCGGCATGATGAACACGGCGCGGCTGGGCGTCGGCGTGCAGGGCATCGCGATCGGCGAGGTCGCCTATCAGAACGGCTATGCCTATGCCCATGAGCGGCGCGTCGGCCACGCCCTGACCGGACCCAAGGAGCCCGACAAGCCGGCCGATCTGGAGATCGTGCATCCCGACGTCAAGCGCATGCTGCTGCATGCCAGGGCGTTCGTCGAAGGCGCCCGCGCGCTGGCGATGTGGACGACGGTGAACATGGCGGTGGCGCGCTCGGCGCGGCCCGAGGCCGCCACCGCGGGCCTCGTCGCCGACCTGATGACGCCGGTGCTCAAGGCGTTCTGCACCGACATGGGGTTCGAGGCGGCGAACCTCGCCATGCAGTGCTATGGCGGCCACGGCTATATCCGCGACAACGGCGTGGAGCAGTTCGTGCGCGACGGCCGCATCAACCAGACCTATGAGGGCGCCAACGGCGTGCAGGCGATGGACCTGGTCGGCCGCAAGCTCGGCCGCAAGGGCGGCGCGGCGCCCTTCGCGCTGTTCGGCCAGATCAATGGCTGGCTGGAGGAGAACGGCACGGACGCGGCGATGGGCGCTTACGTGAAGGGCGTCAAGCGCGGGCTGGAGAATTTGCAGAACGCCACGCTGTGGCTGGCGCAGCACGGCCTCGCCGATCCGAACAATGCCGGCGCCGGCGCCTACGACTATCTGCGGCTGATGGGCATCGTGGTGACGGGCTGGATGTGGGGCCGCATGGCGAAGATCGCCACTGCGCGGCTCGCGGCCGGCCAGGGCGACGCGGCGTTCTACAAGGGCAAGCTCGTTTCCGCGAAATACTGGATGGAGCGGATGATTCCGGAATGTCCGATGCTGCTGGAGCGCATCCAGGCCGGCGCCGAGACGGTGATGGCGTTCGAGTAGCGCGGTATTGGCTAGAACCTTTCGCCGAGCCCGGCATCGTCAAAATCTTCGCGTTCGATCCTGCGATGGTTCATGAGAGAGGTTCGAATAGTAAATTCTGATACGTTGAAATAATCGGCAACGTCCTGCCGTGCCTCTAGCGAATAATCCTCCTGAAGCATGCCCTCGATGAGACTGAAAGGACACAGCAGCTCGGCAGCAAATGAGCGTTGTGCCTTTTGTCTGTAAGTATAAGAGCGAGTGGCAGGATAAAGTCCACCGACAGCTTGCGACATTACACGATCACCAATAATTCGAGCTAACTCAAAACGACGCCCGGTCTCCCATTTCGACCTAAGTACCATCCGTCCCCGCGACGGCGAGTCATCAAGAGCAAATGAAACACCTGTGGAATGAGTCTTCGACGTAAGCGTTCCTGCTTCGACGCCGGCCATATTCGACAAATTATCATTTGAAATTTGTGTTTCGCTCAGTCGAAGTTGGTCTCGCAACGCCCTTGCCGCTTCTGCCCCCAAATACCAAGCTGCAGAATCCTGTCTCCGAGACAAACTCGCAAGGTTGGAAAGCTTCACGGCATCCTGCGGCCTCGTGTCGAAACCCTGGGTCGCCGCGATCGAGCGAATCTCTTCGGAAGTCGTGACGTCTCCATTCTGCAGGTGATCGGCAGCAATTTCATTAACGGCGTCAGCACCAAACCGAACCGCGTCTCCAACTAGCTTTTCAACCGTCGCTTCGTTGGCTTCATCGGGGTCAAATCCGAGAAGCGCTTCTAGCTTTCTTCGTTTAGCCAATTCGGGCGACGCCCGTTCTTCGCAAAGCGCATTCCAGATGGTTTCCAAATTCGAACTGGACAGACCTTCAGCATGTAGTTGCCCACGGACCTGCGCCACAAATTCATCTATAGCGTTTTCGAAGGTTGACGACGCAACCACAGCGGCGTGATTGCTCAGATAGCGAAAAGAATTCGCCCTTTTGTCTTGGCTAGGCTTCGCGACCAAGGCGGTTCGCTCGCCATCCGAAAAGATCGTTATATTTGGCCACACATAACCGTGGCCGACAGTCGCCATTCTATGAGCAAATGCCCAACTCGACGATGGTAAGAGAGACCGCGGTTCCCAACGAAGCCGCCACCAGTTCCAAACAAACCATTCGGCAAGATGGTATGCGGATAAATAAGGCGCCACTCGAACCCGATTGACAATTCCGTCATTGCACTCCGTTAAATATGAATCATTGCAGCGAACGGAAATTGCTGCAAAGCACGCTCGCTCTTCTGGGCTACCCCTATCCAGTGCTTCCCATTCTGCATCAAAATTGATCTGGTCATTCATCGCGACGACCATTCCTTGAGAACGACATTTCGCATGTTATCATCGTCCTCCAGACGATATCCGTGATATCCGTCTGTTCCAGAAATGGCTTCGTACGGCTCGCCTGACGAATCGACGCTCCAAACATATTTGGGTTTTTCATTTTGTTGGGACTTGCTAATCATGCCCTTTAGAATTCCATTGCGGAGCAATTCACTTGCTTCTTGCTTAAGAACTGGACGAATCGCATCGCAAAGTGACTTCCAGGCTCTTGGATTCGACGGTGGTTGGAACGCGTAATTTCCCGGATGCCTCTTGTGATGAGCGCTGCCGACGTACATTGCTTGTTCAGCTAAAGCGGCTAGCTCTGCATAAGAATGGGCACCTTGCTCTGCAATTTGACGTTTTGGATTGTTTCCGGGCCTCGCCTTCATATCGTTCATCCCTCGACCCCAGCTAGTTATTTTACGCGTGTAGGCAACAAATGCCAACACATGATGATTGCTTCCAAAACGGTGCTGAATTTGAGAATTGCACCCAGATCACTGTTACCTCATCCCCCACCGATGCGCCGCCTCGGTACGCACGACATGATCGCGCACCAGCTTCGCGCCCAACATCGACTCCAGCGCCATCGGCAGCGTCGGATAGCTGAACGAAAAGCCGCTCGCCAGCGCCTTCTTCGGCACCACGCGTTGGCCGCCCAACAGCAACTCCTTGCCGAAATCGCCCAGCAGCCGCAGCGGCGGCGCCGGCAGCGGCATCAGCGACGGCCGATGCAACGCATGGCCCAGCGCGCGCGCGAAGTCCGCGTTGCGCACCGGCGCGGGCGCGGTGGCGTTGACGGGGCCTTCCAGCGCCTCGTTCGCGATCGCGTGCGCGATCAGCCGCACGAGGTCGTCGCGGGCGATCCAGCTCATCCATTGCGTTCCCGAGCCGATGCGCCCGCCCATCCCGAACTCGAACGGCAGCAGCAGCCGCGCCAAGAGCCCGCCCTCCGTCCCCAGCACCAGGCCGATGCGCAGCGTCACCACCCGCACCCCGAAGGCGCGGGCCTTCGCCGTCTCGCGCTCGACGATCTCGCAGGATTCATGGCTGAAGAATTCGCGCGCGGGCTCGGCGTCCTCGGCCAGTTCCTCGTCGCCGCGCAACCCGTACCAGCCGATCGCCGAGGCGCCGACCAGAACCGCCGGGGTATGCTCCAGCCGGGCCATCAGGCGCAGCAGGCCCGCGATCATGCTCCGGCGCGAATCCACGATGGCGCGCTTGCGCCGGGGCGTCCACAATCCGCCGCTCACCGGCTCGCCCGCGAGGTTGACGATGGCGTCGATCCGCGTCGCGCCGTCGATCTGTTCGAGATCGGTCACCAGCCGGAACGGCGGGCGCAGCGCCAGCGCCTTCTCCGCCTTGCGCGTCAGCACGATCACGTCATGGCCGGCCGCCGCCAGCCCCTCGACCAGGCGCGAACCGACGAAGCCGGTCGCGCCCGTCACCAGGATGGTGCGATGGCGCGGCAATGCGGTCACCAGCGCCGCCGCCGGCTTGGGCGCCAGCCGCGCGACGCGCGCCGAGGCGGCAAGATCGCGCAGACCGAACAGCGCCACGCCGAACGCGGCAGCGGCAGCGAGCAGGCTCCACAAACCGTGGAACGCCGGCACGATATCGGTTCCCTGCCCCGCCCAGCCGAGCAGCACCGGCAGCAGCAAGGAGAGGATCGCGCCGTAGTTCAGCGCCAGCAGCGTGTGCGTCACGCGCTCCGTCGCGGGCAGCTTGCGGCTGAGGTCCTCCTCGACGAAATCCGCCAGCGTGATGACGAGCTCGACCGCCAGGAACGCGATCACGGCCAGCGCCGGCGCGCCGTGCACCTCGCTCCAGCCCAGCGTCGCGAACAGCAGCGCGTAGATCAGGTTGCGCGCGCCATGCAGTTTCAGCTCGCGCCGCTGCGACGGCCGCCACGCCAGCCGCTCCGTCAATTCGTGGTGATAGAGCGTATCGAAACCGCCGAGCGCGATCTGCACGGCGATCAGCGTCCACAGAAGTGTCGAGGTCATGGGATTGCCTCCCGGAAGATGGCGGTCTGGTGGATGATGGGCCCGAACAGCGGATGCACGACATCGAGCGCGAAGAGGAAGCGGCCCTCGCCCAGCTCCTTGTGCGCCACCGTGAGCGCGCCGGGCACGAGGAACGCCGGCAGGCGCAGCCGCGCGCGCCCGATCTGCACGAAATATCTGGCGCTGCGGAACAGCAGCACGCCGTCCTCGACATGCACGGTCAGCGCCATGCCGACGCCGCAGCCGACATATTCCTCGAGGCCGGTGTCGCCCGCGAACCGCTTGGCGGAATGGATCACCTGCGGAAAGCCGCGGCGCCGCGCATACATCCGCGTCCACACCTGGCCGCCGCTCGCCGCGTCCTCGGTCACGGTGACGATCGCCGGGATGCCGGTCTCGTCGAACAAGGGCAGCGGCCCGCCGATCAGCCGCGCCGCTTGGGCGAACAGCCAGCCCGCGCGCGTGATGGCCGTTTCGGCGACTTCGCCGACATAGACGACGCTGTCGCCGCCCGTCAGCCGCTTGGAGAACCGCGCCCGCACCGGCGCGGGCAGCGCCGCCCATTCCTCGGCGCGCAGCAGCGCGCGGAAGCGCGGATCGCCGAGGGCGGGCATCGGCGCCGGGGTCCGTTCCAGAACGTTCAGCCGCGCCATGTCGCCCTCCCCTATTTCGCTTTCTTGCCGGGCAGAAAGCTCGCGATCCGCGCGCCGAGCCTGATCAGCGCCATCAAGGTCGGCCTGGGCACCTTGCTCATCTGGTCGAACCAGCCGGTCAGGGTGCGCGTGAAATCGAGCATCGCGCTCAGCCGCGCCGCCGCGGTCGCCGACAGCCTGGCATCGCCCGCCGCCTCGGCGACGCAGGCCTCCAGCGCGGCGATCGCCGGATCGAGCTCGCGCTCCTTGCGGCCGGCGGCGATCTTGGCGGCGATCGACCAGATGTCGGTATCGGCCTCGAAATGGTCGCGGCGGTCGCCCAGCACCGGCACGCGGCGCACCAGGCCCCAGCCCTGCAGCTCCTTCAGCGAGTTCGACACGTTGGAGCGCGCCAGCGCCAGCGTCTCGGCGATGTCCTCCGCCGTCAGCGGCTTCTCCGCCAGATAGAGCAGCGCGTGGATCTGGCTGACCGAGCGGTTGACCCCCCATTGCCCGCCCATGTCGCCCCAGTGCAGGACGAAGCGGCGGATCGCGGGCGGCAGGTCGTTTGAAACTGTTATTTCTGTCATGACAGAAATATCGGACAGAACCGGCCGATTGTCAAGCCCGCCGGGTCGCGCTTATGGCCCCCCGCGATCCCTCACGCCACGACGGAGCGCGATCCCATCTGGCGCTCGGCCCAGCCCGATTGCGGCCGGACGAAGGTGTCGGAGAACCACGGCATCCGCTCGGGCGCGAAGACGTGCTCGGCCAGAAAGTCGATCGTCTTGCGCACATGGTCCTCGCGCGCCGCCTCGCGCGAATAGCTGAGCCAGATCGGCAGCGGCCACGGCTCGATCAGCGGGATCATCACGAGGCTGGGATAGATCGCCGCGACATAGGTCGGCAGCAGGCCGATCCCGGCGCCGTTGCGCACCGCTTCCACCATCACCGAGCTCTGGTTGGTGAACAGCCGGGTGCGGACCTCGCTGCCGCCCTCGCACAGCGCGAGCCACGATCCGCCCGCCGCCGTGTACTGAAGCAGCTCGAAGACATTGTGCTGGGTGAGATCGGACACCGTTTTCGGCGTGCCGCAGCGCTCCAGATAATCCTGCGTCGCCATCGGAACGATGTGCAGGCTGCCGACCTTGCGGCCGAGCCGGTCGAGATTGGCGGGCTCGCGGTACATGATGCCGATGTCGAACTGCTCGCCGCGCAGGATTTCGCGCTCATACTGGCAGATCAGCCGCAGCTCGATCTCGGGATGCTCGCGATAGAACCGGGCGAGGAACCGGGGCAGCCAATAGGTCGCGATGCCGTCGCCCATCGCCACGCTGCATTTGGCATAGGCCCTGACTTTCTGCGCCACGCGCAGCAGCACCGGATCCGTCGCGCTTCGCAGCCGGCGGGCGTCGGTCAGGAATTTGGCGCCCTGCTCGGTCACCACAAGGCCTTCGGCCTCGCGATCGAACAGCCGGCTGCCCAAGATTCGTTCGGCCTGCTGAATCTCCCGGCTCAAGGTGGAGCGCGACGTGCCGATCCGCGCCGCCGCTTTGCGCAGGCTTCCGGCCTCGGCGACGGCCAGCATCCGCATCAGCAACCGCCAGAGGTCCGGATCGATCGCCGCCGTCTCGATTTTGCTCATGCCGTCTCTCTTTTCGCCACTGTCCCCGACGCGCGTCCGAAGCCCAACCTTTGACGAAGAATTGGCCGCGAAACGGACCCTCGCCCTCGCGAGGCGAACACAAGGAGCGTAAGGATGACATCAGTGCCGGCGTCTGAGAAGACGGAGCTTTGGGGGCGCCTGGACGGCGAGACATCGGTCTGCCTGCGCCGGGCGTCGCCCTTCGAGATAACGACGCTGCACGGGCTCATCGCCAGGGAGATCGGCGGCAAGGTCGCCTCCCTGCCGGTCATGGTGCGGGCGAGCGAGATCAACCGCGACAGCTTCTGGACGATCATCCGCCGGCGCGACGCCGACGGCCGGGACGAGATCGCCGGCTGCTATGCCTTCCTGTTCCTCAACGCGCTCGGCGCGCAGGCCATCGAGGCGCGCACCTTCGATGCCACCGACCCCGCGCCGGAATACCTGGTGGCGAGCGGCGAGCGGCCCGCCCTCGTCTATATGTGGGCGATCGTCGCCCGCAAGATGCTGGGCGTCACCTTCCCGATGATCTCGCAGGGCTTCGATTCCGGACCCTATGGCGGCCTGCCGGTGGTCGGCCGGGCCGGCAGCATGGGCGGCCTCAAAGCTCTGTCGGCGGACGCAGACGCGATGGACCCGCCGGCCATCGGCACCCTGTTCAAGCTGCGCAACAAGGCGGCGGCATGAGCCTTGACATCTCGGTGGTGCGGACGCTGGACGAGCTCGCGCAGGTGTTCTCCGTCCGCGCGCGGGTCTATGCCGGCGAACAGCGCTGCCCCTATGACGAGGAGTTCGACGGCAACGACTTCACCGCGACGCATATCCTCGCGCGATGCGGCGGCGAGCCGGTCGGCTCGCTGCGCATACGGTATTTCGGGAGCTTCGCGAAAATCGAACGCCTCGCCGTGCTGCCGGCCCATCGGGGGACCAAGACCGGTCTGGAGATCGCGCGGATGGGTATCGATCTGTGCCGCAACAAGGGCTTCACGCGGCTCTATGCCCATGTCCAAAGGCGGCTGGTGCCGTTCTGGGAGCGGCTGGGCTTCGCGCCGGCCGGCCAGAACCGGGTGCTGCGCTTTTCCGATCACGAATATTGCGAGATGCTGGCCGAATTCGAACCGCTGGAGACCGAACTCAACCTGTACAGCGATCCGATGATCCTGCTGCGGCCGGAGGGACGGTGGGAGCGGCCCGGCGTGCTCGACCGTTCCGCGGCGCGGCCGGCGACAAATCCGCACTGACCGGCGGCGCGCTTCAGCCACCATCACGGCAGGGTCACATTCGCGGTGCGATATTCAGCGCCTCTTGAACGGATTCCCCGATGCGTCTCGCCGCCCTCGCCTTCGCCGCGCTTCTCGCCGCCGCCGCTCCCGCCGCCGCCGCGCCGGTCTTGATGATCTCGATCGACGGGCTGCGCCCCGCCGACGTGATCGACGCGCCGGCGCGCGGTCTCAAGGTCCCCAATCTGCGCGCGATCATGGCCGACGGCGCCTGGGCCAGCGGCGTGCGCAACACGCTGCCGACCGTGACCTATCCCGACCACACCACGCTGATCACCGGCGTGTGGCCCGCCGTCCACGGCGTCACCAGCAACACGGTGTTCGATCCCCTGGGCAAGAACATGGACGGCTGGTACTGGTATGCGCGCGACATCAAGGTCGCGACGCTGTGGGACATGGTGCACAAGGCGGGCGGCAAGGTGGCGAGCGTGAGCTGGCCGGTCAGCGTCGGCACGCCCTTCATCGACTACGACATCCCCGAATATTGGCGCGCCTTCGTGCCGGTGGAGGACGCCAAGCTCGTCAACGCGCTCTCGACGCCGGGGCTGGCGGACGAGCTGTCGCGCGTCGCCCACACCGACCAGACCGCGCTCGTCGGCACGGAGGTCGACAACGACCAGGCGCGCACCGCCTTCGCCATCGCGCTGCTGCAGCTCAAGCGGCCGCAGTTCACGACCGTGCATCTGGCCAGCCTGGACCACAACCAGCACAAATTCGGGCCCGGCACGCCGCAGGCGCATGCGGTGCTGGAGCAGACCGACGCGATGATCGGCGAGATCGTCGCCGCCGCGCGCCAGGCCGAGCCCGGCATCGTCATCGCCATCGTCTCCGATCACGGCTTCGCGCCGGTGGAGCATGACGTGAACCTGATCTCGGCCTTCGCGAAGGCCGGCCTCGTCACCCGCGACGCCAAGACGGGCAAGATCACGGCATGGCAGGCGGAGCCGTGGAACGCCGGCGGCTCGACCGCGATCATGCTGGCCGATCCGGCGGATGCGGCGGTGAAGGCCAAGGTCGCGGCGCTGCTGAAGACGCTGGCGGCCGATCCGGCGAACGGCATCGGCGAGGTGATCGACCGCGACGGCATCGCCCGGCGCGGCGGCGGCGTGGAGCCGAGCTTCTGGGTCGACTACCGCATCGGTTACGAGGGCGGCAGGGAGCTCGACGGCCCGCTGGTGGGTCCGCCGACGAACAAGGGCACGCACGGCTATTTCCCGTCGCATCCCGAAATGCGCGCGACGTTCATGATCGACGGCATCGCGAAGAAGGGCACGCTGGGCGAGATCGACATGATCGACATCGCCCCGACCCTGGCGAAAGTGCTCGGCGTGGAGCTGCCCCAAGCGACGGGCAAGCCGCTGTTTTGAGGGGCCGCGACGCAATAAATGATGTCATGCCCCGCGAATGCGGGGCACCCAGTTGACGCCTGCGACAGCGGTGAAGTGTTTCACCTGGGTCCGCCGTTCGTACGCTGTCGCTACGAACTCGCGGCGGATGACACCGGGTAATGCAAATTTCCGCGGTGGGCTTTCCTGCCACGGCCGTAGGAGTTTCTGTTAGTCTGTGGGACACCGGCAAAACCGGTGGAGCAACCGTCTCGCGAGGAGGCCACTGATGGCACGTATTACGGCGTTCGGTGGGGTATTCTTCCATAGCGCGGACCCGAAGGCGCTCGGCGCGTGGTATCGCGACATGCTCGGGCTGACCATCGAGGATTGGGGCGGCGCGATGATCCGCGCGGACGGCGCCGGTCCCGGCTACGGGGTATGGTCGCCTTTCAACAAGGACACGGACCATTTCAAGCCCTCGACGCGCGAGTTCATGATCAATTTCGCGGTGGACGATTTGGACGCATTCCTTGCCGGGCTTGAAGCCAAGGGCATCGAGGTCAACGGTCGCCAGCAGATGGACGGCATGGGCAAGTTCGCCTGGATCCTCGACCCCGACGGAACGAAGATCGAGCTGTGGCAGCCGGAACCGGAGTAGCCCTCGAAATAGGGCAAAGTGCCTTCAAGTGGAATCGCCTTCATCACCGCTGTCATTCCCGCGAAAGCGGGAATCCAGAGTCTATCCAGCGGCTTGCTGGATGCCCGCCTGCGCGGGCATGACAGCGAGCGGTTTTGCCTGACCGGACCTTGCTCTAATTTCTGCGCGGGCTTCCCTGCCATGGTGGCGGGTATTTCTGATAGGCTTTGGACGCTGACGGGATTGGCGGAGCAGACTTCCAAGTGAGGGCGCTCAAGATAGCCGGGTTAATCGCGCTGGTGCTCTGGATGGTCTGGATAACTTGGCGGATAGAACAGGTAAGGAATCTGGCGCTGGAAGCGTGCCAGGGCGCCTATATGGCTAAGGGGCATGAAGCATTGCCCGCATGCCCGGGCGCAGAGTTTGTGATCTCGGGGCACGCAGGAATTCAAATTAGGACACTACAAAGTGGGGGCCGGTTCTTCGTCGTGGATCATGTCGGCCCGATAGACTCACCTGCGAAGGCTGTACGGGCCGCTATCGTGGCTGAGGCGAGGGGGAGGCAATAGATGGGGACGGCCATACTCATAGTGCTGGGCATTCTCGGTATTGGCCTCGCACTCGCGGTCAACTACGCAATCTGGTTCATCCTGTTGCCGATTCAGTTTCGGCAGATGCGAGAGACGTTCCGCCGCATTCGGGAGCGGCGGGCGTCAAATTAGGACACTACCAAGGGGCGTCCGGAAATTTCTCCCGCCGCCGATTTGTACGCGGTTATCCAACAGAGGACTCACGCGGAGCCGCGGAGGACGCGGAGATTTTCACTTTGCTGCGTGGATAAGATTTGGCGCCGCGATGCGGCGAACGATATTTTCTTGCGGCGAAATATTTCGAATTCGGGTCGTCCGGGAGTCAATCGGCCGCGGCCGGCCTCAGGTGCGGCTTGCCATCAGGATCCGGGCGAGCTTGAAGCGCAGCTCCTTGCGGCCGTAGTCGATGGTGACCGAGGAGGATTGGCGCAGGAAGTTCATGCCGATGAACAGCGCCGGCTTGTCGGCGAGATCCCAGACATCGAACACCTGAAGGTCGGCGATGACCAGCACGTTGTCGACGAAGCTGACCGGGCCGAGCCGGATGCGCTCGACGAAGGTCCTGCGACCCTCGGCGGCGCCGCCGGTCACGCCCAGAAGCTGCACGATCTCATCATTGAGATATTTGGCGCCATTGCGCTGCAGCGCCTGAAAAAGCCTGGTGTTGCCGATGGAGATCTCCGCGCCGGAATCGACGAAGGCATAGGCGTCGGCGCCGTTGACGCTGCAACTGACCGCCGTCAGCTTGCCGTTGGAGCCGTTGACGCGCACCAGCGCCTGGTCGTCGATCGTCCGCACCCAGTCGGTGCTGCGCTCCGACGGCTGGACCGTCAGCTTGTGGTTCTTGAAATCGAAGGTGACGGCCTGGCGGTCGATCACGTCGAGGCCGAGATAGCCGTCGGCGCCGAGCCAGCTTCGCGGCAGCACCGGCATGGGCAGCGTGTCGATCAGGACGCGGCCGACCCTCAGCGTGTCGAGCCGCACCGCCGGCGCCGGCACCGCGCGCGCGATGCCCTGCACGATCACGTCGTCGCCGGTGCGCAGGCCGAGCGCCGTGGCGAGATCGTCGGCGATGACGCTGCGGTCCGCGCCGGTGTCGACGATGAAGCGGAACGGGCCCTTGCCGTTGACATAGGTCTCGACCGTGAGCCGGTTGGTCTCGTCCGGCGCGCCCTGGATGTACTGGGTCTGGGGGGCGGGCGGCGGCGGGACGATCCGCGTGCCGGTGACGGCGCGGGCGATGGACGGCGCCAGCGCGAAGGCGGCGCCCTGGCCTAGAAGACCTCTGCGCGAAAAGCCGGACATGGGCACCCCCTGGTGCCGGGCGCCCTGCGTGGGACGACCGTCGCGTTACTCTACCACCGCGCGCGGGCGGCGGGCGATCACACTCGCGTCAGGATTACGGGCGGCAAAAGAGGCGGAATCGCGGCGAAGGCCGGGGACTCGGCTTAGGATCGGCGATCTTCGGGAGCAGGCCATGGCCGAACAGGGCGCGATCATCGAGCGGGACGAGCTGGAGGCGGCGATCGCCGCCGGAACGCCGGTCGTGGCGCGGCGGCTCGCGGCGGGCCTCGAAGACCTCGACGCCAAGGATGCGCGGTTCGAGGGCTGCGCCTTCCACGCGCCGATGTTCCACGGCACCGATTTCTCCGGCGCCAGCTTCGCCGGCTGCAGCTTCGCCAATGTCCGCTTCGCGAGCTGCTCCTTCATCGACGCGCGGTTCGCCAAATGCGTGTTCTTCGATGTCGAAACCAAGAAGGGCTGCGTCTTCGCCGCCTGCGAGATGCGCGGCGCGAGCATGGCGGCCTGCAATTTCGCCGATGTCGGGTTCGAGCGCTGCGACCTCTACGCGCTGACGGCTTCGGAGTGCAGCTTCCGCGGCGCGCGGTTCAAGGGCTCGCATTTCGATCGCCGGATTTCCAGGAAGGTCGTGCTGAACAGCGCGACGTTCGACAATTGCAATTTCAGCTATGCCGATCTGTCGGGCGCGGTGCTGAAATCGTGCACGCTGAAGGCCTGCAAATTCTCCGAGACGATCTTCTGGGACGCCGACCTGACCGACGCGGTGCTGACCGGCTCGACCATCGACCGCGCCGAATGGGACCGCGCGAAGCTGCGCGGCGCCGATCTTTCGGGCGCGACGATCCATGGCCTCAACCTGGCGGCGGTCGCGGACTATGCCGGGCTGATCGTGAGCCGCGGCCAGACCGACGATCTGCTGCGCGAGATCGGCATTGATGTGCGGCCCGACTAGGCTACGCTGACGGCAAAACGGCATCCGGAGGAAACCCATGCGCCTGGCCACGCCCCGCATCACGCCCTTGAGCGACGCGGAATTGAACGACGAGCAGAAGGAGGTGCTGAAGCCGTTCGGCAGTCCGGTGTTCAACATCTTCCGCACGCTGGCGCGCGCGCCCAAGGCGCTCGACCGCTTCAACCAATGGGGCGGCTATGTGTTGTCGCGGCGCAACGAGCTGTCGCCGCGCGACCGCGAGATCGTGATCCTGCGCACCGGGTTCCTGTGCAAATCGGGCTATGAATGGGCCCAGCATGTCCGCATCGGCAAGCGCGAGGGGCTGACGGACGACGAGGTCGCGCGCATCAAGCAGGGCGCCGACGCCGGCTGGGACGCGGCCGACGCGGCGCTGATCCGGGCCAGCGACGAGCTGCACGCCGACCAGTTCATCGGCGACGCGACATGGAAGGCGCTCGGCGAGCGCTTCACCCAGAAGCAGTGCATGGACGTGGTGTTCACCGCGGCGCAATACACCCAGGTGTCGATGCTGCTGAACAGCTTCGGCGTGCAGCTCGACGAGGGGCTGACGCTCGATCCCGACCTCAAGGGATATTGAGCGAGACGGCCGCTATCGCCTTGCACAAGGATCGACGCCATGGATTTCGAGCTTTCCGAAGAACACCGCATGCTGAAGGATCTGGTGCATCGCTTCGTCGCGGACGAGTTGATGCCGCTGGAGGCCGGCGTGCTGGAGCGCGAGGCCAAGGGCCAGGGCCTCTCCATCGGCGCGACGGAGACGGCGCGGATCGACAAGGTGTCCAAGGAATTGGGGCTATGGGGCCTCGACGCGCCGGAGGATATCGGCGGCGCCGACCTGCCCGCCGTGGCGCTGGTCGGGGTCAACGAGGAGCTCGGCCGCACGGTCACGCCCTATACCCTGCCGCCGGACTCGCCGAATTTGCGCATGCTGATGGCGACGGTGAACCCGCGCCAGCGCGAGGCCTATCTGGCGCCCTATGTGCGCGGCGAGACGGTGTCGGCGATCGGCATCTCCGAGCCCGGCGCCGGCGCCGATCCCGCCGGGATGATCACCCGCGCGGTGCGCGACGGCGAGGACTGGATATTGAATGGGCGGAAGATCTGGATCAGCCGCGCCGACCACGCCGATTTCACCATCGTGATGGCGGTGACCAACAAGGAGAAAGGCGCGCGCGGCGGCATCTCGGCGTTTCTGGTGGACAAGGGCGCGCCGGGCTTCAACGTGCTCAGGCGCATCCCGATGATCGGGGGCGCGGCGACCTTCGAGATCGCGCTGGAGGATTGCCGGGTCGAGGGCTGGAAGCTGCTCGGCACCGAAGGCGCGGGCTTCGCGCCGATGCAGATAAGGCTGGGCACGCGACGGCTGGAGATGGCGGCGTGGTCGATCGGCATGGCGCAGCGCGCCCTCGACATGATCTGCGCCTTCGCGCCGACGCGCGTGACCTTCGGCCAGCCGCTGTCGGAGCGCCAGGCGATCCAATGGTGGGTGGCGGACGCGGCGACCAAGATCCACGCGGCGCGGCTGATGACCTATGACTGCGCCTGGAAGCTCGACCAGGGGCGCGACGTGCGGCTGGAAATCTCGATGATCAAGGCGTTCGCGACCGAGATGGCCTACGAGATCGTCGACCGCGCGATGCAGGCGCATGGCGCGATGGGCATGACCAAGGAATTGCCGCTGCAATTGATGCAGGCCAAGCTGCGCACCATGCGCATCTATGACGGCCCGACCGAGGTGCACAAATGGGTCGTGGCGCGCAATCTTCTGGGCGCCAAGCGTTGAAGGACCGGTAGGGCGGGATCGCCCGGGCGTCACCTGGGTGGCTCGCATTCGCGGGCCATGACACAGTGGCTGGATGAACGAAACGGACGTCATCGTCGTCGGCGGGGGACATAACGGGCTGGTTTGCGCCTTCTATCTCGCGCGCGCGGGGCTCAAGGTCACGGTGCTGGAGCGGCGCGGCGTCGTCGGCGGAGCGGCGGTCACCGAGGAGTTCTTCCCGGGCTTCCGCAATTCGGTCGCGAGCTACACCGTCTCGCTGCTCAATCCCAAGGTCATCCGCGACCTCGATTTGCCGCGCCACGGGCTGCGCGTCGTCAACCGCCAGGTCTCGAACTTTCTGCCGGTGAACGACCGCGATTATCTCGCGGGCACGGGCGCCGAGGAGATCGCGAAATTCTCGGCCAAGGACGCGCGGGCGTTCGGCGCCTACAGCGCGCGGCTGGACGCGATAGCCGACGTGCTGCGCGAACTGGTTCTGGTGACGCCGCCCAATTTGACCTCGGACGGATGGACCGCGGCGCTGCCGGAGCTGCTGAAAAGCGCGAGCCTCGGGCGGCGGCTGTCGCGGCTCGACCTCACCGGGCGGCGCGATCTGCTGTCGCTGTTCACCCAATCGGGCGGCGACTGGCTGGACGGATGGTTCGAGAGCGATCCGATCAAGGCGGTGCTCGGCTTCGATGCCGTCGTCGGCAATTACGCCAGCCCCTACACGCCGGGCTCGGCCTATGTGCTGCTGCATCACGTCTTCGGCGAGGCGAACGGCGTCAGGGGCGCGTGGGGCCACGCCATCGGCGGCATGGGCGCGATCACCCAGGCGATGGCGGCGGCCTGCCGCGAACGCGGCGTCGAGATCCGCACCGATTGCGCGGTGACGGAGATCGTCGTGAAAGATGGCCGCGCCGCCGGCGTGGTGACGCAAACGGGCGAGACGCTGGGCGCGGCGCGCATCGTGTCCAATCTCAATCCCAAGCTGCTGTTCGGCAGGATGATCGATCCGGCGGTGCTGCCGCCCGATTTCCGCGAGCGGATCGCGCGCTATCGCAACGGCTCGGGCACCTTCCGGATGAATGTCGCGCTGTCGGAGCTGCCGCGCTTCACCTGCCTGCCGCAGGCCGGGCCGCACCTGACCGCCGGGATCATCCTGGCGCCGAGCCTCGGCTATATGGACCGCGCCTTCGCCGACGCGCGGGCCGGCGGCTGGTCGAAGGCGCCGATCGTGGAGATGCTGATCCCCTCGACGGTGGACGACAGCCTCGCGCCGCCGGGGCGCCATGTCGCGAGCCTGTTCTGCCAGCACGTCGCGCCGCAGCTTTCCGGCGGACGGTCGTGGGACGATCACCGCGCCGAGGTCGCGCAATTGATGATCGATACGGTGGACGGGTTCGCGCCGGGATTCCGCAATTCGGTGCTGGGGATGCAGGCGCTGAGCCCGCTCGATCTCGAACGGACGTTCGGGCTCGTCGGCGGCGATATCATGCATGGCAGGCTCGAGCTTGACCAGATGTTCTCGGCGCGGCCGGTGCTGGGGCACGGCAATTATCGCGGCCCGGTGAAGGGGCTCTATATGTGCGGCGCGGGCACGCATCCGGGCGGTGGCGTGACCGGCGCGCCCGGCCACAACGCGGCGCGGGAAATCCTCAGGGATGGGCCGCGGCGGTTTTAGAGCGCGTTGCGATCCGTTGGAATCATCAAACCAAAATTGTCATGGCCCGCGAATGCGGGCCACCCAGTTGAAACGCCAATTCCTTCGAAGCCAGCGCAATCGTCACCTGGGTGGCCTGTATGTGTGTTCTTGCGGGCTTGTTAAGCTTGCCGGTGCTGCCGTAGCGCGCTGGGTGGCGGAACGATCCTTCGGATCGGTTCGAGACGCGGGTTTGCGCACGGCGGCATCGTAGGAGTTTGTCCGGACAGTCAGAAGGGCCGTCGCCGTGGCGGCGAGCCCGCATACAGGCGAGGACCATCTCATGACAGCACTTTGTGTTGCCGGGATCGACGTGTCGAAAGCCCGGCTGGATGTTTTTGTATTGCCGCAGCGCATCTCGTTGGCCTTCGACAATGCCGGGCGCGGGATCGCGGCGCTGCGCCGGCAATTGCAGCGTCGCGGCGTGCAGCGGGTCGTGCTGGAGGCCACCGGCGGGCTCGAGTATCCGGCCGCCCGGGCGTTGAGCGACGCCGGCCTTCAGGTCGCCCGCGTCCAGCCCGGCCGGGTGCGCGGCTATCGCAACTTCCTGGGCCGGCGGGCCAAGACCGATGCCCTCGACGCCGAACTCATCGCGCGCTTTGCTCTGGCCATGCCGGAGGATGACATCCGTCCCATTCCCAGCCAAAAGGCCGAAGCGATCCGCAGCCTGTCGGCCCGGCGCCGCCAACTGGTCGAGCTCCTGGTCCAGGAGAAGACCCGGCTGAAGATGACGCGCGACCGCTTCGTCCTTCAAAGCCTGCGAACCGTCATCGCCGGCCTCAACGCCGAACGCTGCCGCATCGAGGCCGCGCTCGCCCAGGCGATCGCGCAGGACGACGCCATCCGTCACAGGAACGAGCTGCTGCGCACGATTCCGGGGATCGGACCCGTCGTGGCATCCGTCCTCATCACCGACCTGCCCGAGCTGGGAAGCCTCAACCGCCATCAGGCCGCCAGCCTGGCCGGTCTTGCCCCCCATCCCCAGCGCAGCGGAACATCCCTGCGGAGCGATCATATCGGCGGCGGCCGCTCTTGCGTGCGAACCGCAGCCTATATGGCGGCGGTCTCCGCCATCCGCTGCAATCCCACCTTCAAGGCCTTCTATCGGCGGCTCGTCGACGCCGGAAAGCCCAGAAAAGTCGCCATCGTCGCCGTCGCGCGAAAGCTCATCGCTCTGGCAAACAGCATCGTCAAAGCCGATACCCCCTGGCATCCCGCCAAAATGCTTGACTGACAACACAGTCACCCGCATTCGCGGGCCATGACACCGGTATGGGTGCGTCGGCTTGAAAACAACTGGCTCTACACCGCGACGGAGTGGGTGCCGGCCTTGCTGAGATACGTATCGAACGCGGCGCAGACGATGCGGATGGCGGGGCGCCAGGCGTCTGGCACGCGAACGTACCAGCCATCGACCTGCACGATCCCGTCGCGGGCCTGGCTTTGCAGATCGGCCAGCGCGTCGGCGAACATCGCGGGGGCGCGGCCGTAACGGCGCGCCACCGCCGCGAGATCGACTTCGAGATCGCACATCAGCCGTTCGATCACTTCGCGGCGGATGCGGTCCTCCTCGGTCAGCGCGACGCCGCGCGCGACGGGTAGCTCGACCTTGAGCAGCGCCGCGCGCCAGGCCGGCACGTCGGTCAGGTTCTGGACATAGCCCTGGGGCAGCGAGCCGATCGACGAGGCGCCGAAACCGATCAAGGCGGGCGCGGTGTCGGTGGTGTAGCCCTGGAAATTGCGCGCCAGCGTGCCTTCGGCCTTGGCGACCGCCATGGGATCGCCCGGCTTGGCGAAGTGATCGAGGCCGACCGCGACATAGCCAGCGGCGAGCAATTGCTCGCGCGCGGCCTCGGCCTGCGCGAAACGCTCCTTGAGGCCGGGCAGCGCCGATTGCGGAATCAGCTCCTGGTGTTTCTTGAAGCCGGGCACATGGGCGTAGCCGAAGATCGCCAGCCGGTCGGGATCGAGCGTCAGGACCTGGTCGATCGTGTTCCACAAGCCTTCCGCCGTCTGATGCGGCAGGCCGTAGATCAGGTCGATGCTGAGCTTGTCGATGCCGTCGCCACGCAGCAGGCTGACGCATTTCGCGGTGGTTTCGAAATCCTGGATGCGGTTGATGGCGCGCTGCACCGCCGGATCGAAATCCTGCACCCCGATGCTGGCGCGGGTGACGCCGATATCCGCCAGCGCGCGCGACAGCTCCGGCGTGAAGCCGCGCGGATCGATCTCGATGGCGAATTCGGCGTCCGGCGCGACATCGAAACGCTCGCGCAGAAAGGCGTTCAGCCGGCGCATGTCGGCGGGCCTGAGCATGGTCGGCGAACCGCCGCCCCAATGGATATGCGTCACGCGGCGGCGCGCGCCCAAGGCGTCGGCGACCAGCCCGATCTCGCGCAGCAAGAGGTCGAGATAGCCGGCCAGCGGCGAATAGGTGTTCACGACCCTGGTGTGGCAGCCGCAGAACCAGCACAGCGTGTCGCAGAACGGGATGTGGACATAGAGCGACAGCGGCGCGGCCGGATCGAGCGCCTCGAGCCAGCCGCGATAGACGGCGGCATCGACGCCGGCATGGAAATGCGGCGCGGTGGGATAGCTCGTATAGCGCGGCACGCGGGCGGCGAAGATTTCTTCGGGATTTCTCATCGACGCGAACTTGGCCCCGGAAAAAAGAATGCTCCCGGTCCAAGGGGGGATTGGACCGGGAGCAGGTCTAGCATGCCCCCTTCTTGGAGGGGGACGAGGGGACACGCTATTCGGCCGCCATGGCCTGCGGATTGCCGCCTTCCATGGCATTGAGGACGTGGAGATCGTCGAAGATCGGGATGCCGACCTCTTCGTATTTCTTGCGCACCGTCGGCGTGATCAGGCCGACGCGGGCGATGGCGGGCAGCATCAGATCCTTCAGCGAATGAATCTGGCCGGGCGGCAGTTCCTGCAGGATGCCCTCCTCCGCCGCTTCGTGCATGCCCTTGAAGAAATCGTCGGCGTCGATGCCGGAATTGGCCAACACCTCCATGAAGCCCGGATCGAAGCGGCTGGCGAGGCCCTGGGCGTCCTGGGTCATCGTCGCCTGGACGATGATGTTGATCGCGTTGAAGGCGAATTCCGCCAGTTCCTCGCGCTCGGCTTCGTCCAGCTTGGCGATGACCGGACCGAGATAGGCATGGCCGAACGAGACGTGGCGCGATTCGTCGCGCATCACGTTGAAGGTCAGCGCCTTGAGCAGCGGGCAGGTCGTGGAATGGTACATGTTGTTGAAGGCGCCGAGCGCGAGGCCTTCGACGATCATGTTCATGCCGATCATGACCTTCTCGTAGCGGTCCGATTTCAGCGTCGCGTCGATCAGCGTCTTCAGCCAGGGCGACATCGGATAGACCATCGCGATCTTGTCGCAGTATTTCGAATAGACCTCGACATGGCGCGCCTCGTCCATCGTCTGCGACGCGGCGTAGAGCTTGGCCTTGGCGTCGGGCACCGAATGCGTCACGCAGGCCGCCGTCATCAGCGCGCCCTGCTCGCCGTGCAGGAATTGCGAGAGCAATTGCGCGGTCGAATGGGCGGTGAAGGTCTCGCGCTGACTCTTCGACAGCTTGGCGAAGAACGGCATCTTGTGGAACATCGAGGAGCGGTCGGACACCATCGGCTTGGACGGATCAACCTGGGTGTCCCACGGCAGAAGCTCGTCGGAGTCCCACTGGTTCTGCTTGGCGCGCTTGTAGAGATCCTCGACCTTTCCCTTGCCGAGCGCGTAGTCGAAGGTCCAGGCGATCTCCATCGGATTGCGATAAAGGTCGTCGGGCGTCATCGAGACTTTCCAGTCGCCTTTGGTGACGATCTTGGCGGTGCTGCTTGCCATGTCGGTTTCCTCCTTGCGTCGGACGAAAGATGACGCCTGTGTCAGTTTTGGATTTTGATCTGGATCAAACCCGCCAAGACGCCGCAGCCCCTTCCCTAACATCCTATCAATACTGAGAAATCGGCGTGCGCACGGTCAGGCCGTCGAGCGCCGGGGTGACTTCGATCTGGCACGCCAGACGGCTGAACGCACCGGGCTTGATCGCCATGTCGAGCATGTCGCGCTCGAGCGGGTTGGGCGGGGCGAGCTTGGGATACCACTGCGGATCGACATAGACATGGCAGGTGGCGCAGGCGCAGGCGCCGCCGCAATCGCCCTCGATGCCGGGAATGCCGTGGCGCACCGCGCCCTCCATCACCGAGAGTCCCTCCTTCACGTCGACTTCGCGACGCGTGCCTTGATGATCGATGAAATTGACGCGGACCATGCGACGAACCCGTGAGCGTTTCCTTGGGTAGCGTGGCCGCGCGCTTCGCGGCGCGACCTTGATCGAGCGCAACCGCGACATCGCGCCATACGCAACAACCACAATGTGCCCGAGACGCAACGGCGTCCGGCGATAGGCGCGATCGGCGGCCGGCATTGATCGCGATCAACCGTTCGGGGGCGCGCGCGATTACCAACGACGGCGCTGCATCAAGGAGCTGCTCTCATGCGTATGTCCCTTAGCCTCGCCGCCGCGCTGCTGGTTTGCACGGCCGCTATTTCGCCCGCCCTCGCCGACGACGACGATCTCGGCGTCGCCGGTCATTTCCAGGTCCGCCTGCGCGGCTTGGCCGTCATTCCCGACGCCAGCGCGAAGGTCACGGTCGGCGGCACGCCGCTCGCCAGCAGGACCGACGTCACCGACTCGTTCATTCCCGAAGTCGACGGCACCTATTTCATCACCGATCACATCGGCGTCGAGCTGATCGCCGGAACGACGAAGCATTCGGTGCACAATTCGGTCGCCGGCAATGTCGGCAGCGTGTGGCTGCTGCCGCCGACGCTGACCGTGCAGTATCATTTCGACCCGACGGGTTCGATCCGTCCCTATGTCGGCGCCGGCGTGAACTACACGTTCTTCTATTCGGCGCACAGCGCGGCCTATCCGCCGATCAGCTTCTCCAACAATGCCGGCTTCGCGCTGCAGGCGGGCGTCGACATCCCGGTCGGCGACGGGCCGTATTTCGTGAACTTCGACGCCAAGAAGCTGTTCCTCTCGACCACCATGAAGGCGGCGGGCGGAACGATCCGCGCCAGCGCGGACCTCAATCCGTGGATCGTGGGGGCAGGCGTCGGCATCCGCTTCTGATAAGATCGCCCGGCCATGCCATGCTGCACCCTCATCGCCTTCCTGTTGAGCCAGTGCGGCATGGCGGCCGGCGCGGTGCGGACCAGACTGTTCGGCTGGACGGCGCCCATGGCATCGCCCGGCCTGGCGCGGTTCCGCTGGCCGGTGCTGGCGGTCGCGCTGGTCTTCGAGATGACGATCGGCGCCGCGGCGGCGCCCTATATCCTGACCGGCTCGGGCCGGGCGGAAGCGGCGCGCTCGATCGGCGCGACCTGGCATATCTGTAAAGTGATCGTCGGCGCCGGCTAGCCCAGCGCGAGGCGGGCGGCGTCCACCGCGGCCCATACCGTGCTGCCGGTGACGGCGAGCGACAGCACCCCGGACAGCGCCGAGACGGCGAGCAGGATGCCGCTGGTCTCCAGATACGACACCGCGATCATCGCGATGGCGAGCGCCGGCGGCACGTTGCTCAAGGGCAGCGGCACCAGAAGCGTGGCGGCCAAGGCGACGATCAGCAGCCCGCCGAACGGGCGGCTGAGGCCGACCAGGCGCTGGGCGACGGGATGGATCATCCGCTCCTGCCATTTGAGGATCGGCATCAGGCGCTCGACCAGGCGCACCAGGCGCGGCATCGAGATCGGGCGCGCCGCGACATAGCGGGGCAGCCAGATGCCTTCCTGGGCGAACAGCATGGGGACGGCGAGCAGGATGAGGATCAGGCCGGCGGGCAGCGAGGCGCCGGGAATGAGCGCGGTCAGCGCCAGGACGAGCATCAGCGTCTCGCGCGCCGCGACCGGGGATTGCTTGAGCAGCCATTCGACGGTGACGACCTCGTCGGTGCCGCCGCGCACGACGCTCTCGATGATGGCCGAGGCGGGCAACCTGCCCGCGACGGCCGGCGATGTGGAGATCTGCGTCATGACGAAAGCCTAGGCGGTGCGCGTTAGTAGAGCGTTGCGCGGTATCAAGAAGTTCCGTGCGTATCTTTACGGATGCGGCGGCCGGCCGGGGCGCGTCTTAACCAACAAAAGGGCGTCGATTTGCGCGCCCGGCGCGCGCCGGGGACCCTCGATTTATCATGAACAACCGCGCGGCGCGGCGCCGAATATCGCCGGCGCGACGGAAGGCTTCCCGGCCCTCGCTCGAATCGTCGGCGCAAGGGACAGGACGACCGCCGCGATCAGCCGTGGCAATTGCGAATCGTGAAGATCATCGTGCCCGGCGACGCGCTGCCGCCGATCGTCGATGGCGGAGCCCAGCCGGCTTCCTCGCAACCTTGTGGCATGCCCAGTTTCACCTGAAGCTTTGCCTGTATCTGAGCGATGGTGCCCTTGAGCTGCGCGTTCTCGCCGCGCAGCGCCGCGACCTGGGCCGTGAGCGCGTCCACCCGATTGGACAGCTGCGCCACCGGATCGAACATCGACCCGTGCCCGTTCTGCAATATCACATGCGCCGAAATGGGCGGCCGGTCGCTCTCCGCCGAGCTCTGCTGCGCGAACAACAGCACCAGGCCCGCGACGGCAATCGAGACGATACGCATTTCTTTTCCCCTTCGCTTGCGAGGCCGCCGGCCCTTGGTCCGCGACCGGCCGCGCCGGCGCGCTGTAAAAATACATCCTTGTGCATTGAATACACTATTGTGCATTTAATGGCAATGGCCGGCGCGCTCTTGCAGGGTCCCGTCGATCGGGATGAGCGGCGCGAATCTATGTGCTATGTCGAATGATGCCGCCGCGTCCGCGAGGCGCCGCCGCTTTCTCCAAGGGAATTGGCCTGGAAGATAAGAGTGGAATGAACGACTTAAGTCACAAATTCTGCGTCGCGCCCCTGATGGAGTGCACCGACACGCATTGCCGCGTGCTGCACCGGGCGCTGTCGCGCAACGCCCTGCTCTACACCGAGATGGTGACGGCCGAGGCCGTGCTGCGCGGCAAGCGCGAGCGGCTGTTGGGCTTCGACGCAAGCGAGCATCCCGTGGCGCTGCAACTCGGCGGCGCGGAGCCGGCGCGGTTGGCGCAGGCGGCGCGGATCGGCGCGGATTTCGGCTATGACGAGATCAACCTGAATGTCGGCTGCCCGTCGGACCGGGTGCAGTCGGGGCGCTTCGGCGCCTGCCTGATGCGCGAGCCGGAACTGGTGGGCGATTGCGTGGCGGCGATGCGCGCGGCGGTGGACGTGCCGGTCACGGTCAAGTGCCGCATCGGGGTCGACGACCAGGAGCCGGAGGAATCGCTGCGCGCGACCATCGCGGCCTGCGCGGCGGCGGGCGTGACGATTTTCGCGGTGCATGCGCGCAAGGCGTGGCTCGAGGGCCTGTCGCCCAAGGAGAACCGCGAGGTGCCGCCGCTCGATTACGATCTGGTCTATCGCGTGAAACGCGAGAACCCGCATTTGACCATCGTGCTGAACGGCGGAATCGCGACGCTGGACGAGGCCGAGGCGCATCTCGCCCATGTCGACGGCGTGATGCTGGGGCGCGCGGCCTATCATGCGCCGGCGCTGCTGGCCGGGGTCGATGCGCGGCTGTTCGGCGGCGCGCCGCGCGATATCGCGGACGCGGTCGCGGCCTATGTCGCCTATGTCGAGCGCAAGCTCGGCGAGGGCGTGCCGCTGAACGCGATGACGCGGCACATGCTGGGCCTGTTTCACGGCCGACCGGGGGCGCGACTGTTCCGCCGCCATCTGAGCGAGAACGCGACGAAGAAGGGCGCCGGCGCGCAGACCTTGCGCGACGCGCTGGGCTTTCTCGACCGCGCCGAGGCGGTCGCGGCGTAGGACCTGAAGTTCGGCGAATTCAAATGAGGTGTCATGGCCCGCGAATGCGGGCCACCCAGGTGACGCCTTGCGGTGCAGATGTCACCTGGGTCCGCCGCATTCGCGGCGGATGACACTGAGTAGTACGAACGTCCCACTCAAGACCCCAGCTTGCGCCTCCCAACGAATGCCGGTTCACTCGCGCCGGCGATATCGGGGACAGCATGGATTTCTTCGTGGCCGCTTCGGGCGGCGAAGTGGGCACTTTCGCGCTTGGACTGGTGATCGCGGGCGTGGTCGGCGGATTGCTCGCCGGGCTGCTCGGCGTCGGCGGCGGCATCGTGATCGTGCCGGTGCTCTATCACGTCCTGGACCTGATGGGCGTGGATCCGAACGTGCGGATGCACCTCGCGGTCGGCACGTCGCTCGCCACCATCATTCCGACCTCGCTGTCCTCGCTGCGCTCGCACAACAAAAAGGGCGCGGTGGATTGGGCGCTGCTGCGCCGCTGGGTCGTGCCGATGCTGGTGGGCGTCCTGATCGGCAGCGTGCTCGCCGGCTGGGCCAGGGGACAGGCGCTGGCGCTGTTCTTCGCCGCCGTCGCCCTGCCGGTGGCGATCCACATGGCGTTCTGGGGCGAGACGCGGAAGATCGCCGACCGCTTGCCGACCGGCATCGGCGGCTTCCTGCTGCCGGCCGGCATTTCCGGCGTCTCGACCATGATGGGGATCGGCGGCGGCACGGTGGGCGTGCCGGCGATGACGCTGTTCGGCGTGCCGATCCACCGCGCGGTCGGCACCGCCAGCGCGTTCGGCGGGATCATCTCCATTCCCGGCACGATCGGCGCGATCATCGCGGGATGGGGCGCGCCGCACCTGCCGCCCTATTCGCTGGGCTATGTGAACCTTATGGGATTCATCCTGATCGCGCCGGCGAGCTATCTCGTGGCGCCGCTCGGCGCGCGGCTGGCGCACACCACCGACAAGCGCAGCCTGCGCATGGTGTTCGCGTTCTTCATCGCGATCACCGCGGCGCGCATGCTGTACGACGCGCTGGGGCTGCACTGGATGTGAGAGCGGGCGCTCAGATCTTCTGATCGTACTCGCCGACTTCGGGATGCTTCTTCAGCCGCGCGTCGATGTCGGCGAACATGCCGCGCATGTTGGCTTCGGATTTCGGGCTCTCCACCACCACCACCAGACTCGGCTTGTTGGACGACGCGCGCACCAAACCCCAGGTGCCGTCCTCCAGCGTCACGCGCACGCCGTTCACCGTCACCAGCTTGGCGATCTTCTGGCCGAGGATCGTCTCGCCCTTCTCCTTCGCCGCCTCGTATTCCTTCACCATCGCGTCGACGATGCCGTATTTCTTGTCGTCGGGACAGAACGGCGCCATGGTCGGCGAGCCCCAGGTCACCGGCAGCGAGTGCACCAGGTCCGACATCTTCTTGCCCTTGGCGCGGTCGAGCATCTCCAGCACCGCGATGCCGGCGACGAGGCCATCGTCATAGCCGCGGCCGTAGGGCGCGCAGAGATAATAATGGCCGCTCTTTTCGAAGCCGGAGAGCGCGCCGATCTGCTGGCAGCGGCGCTTCATGTAGGAATGGCCGGTGATCCAGTAGTCGGTCGTGGCGCCGTTGGCCTTCAGCACCGGATCGATGTCGAAGATGCCGGTCGACTTCACGTCGACCACGAACTTCGCGTTCTTGTGCGCCGCCGACATGTCGCGCGCGAGCAAGACGCCGATCTTGTCGGCGAAGGTCTCCTCGCCCTTGTCGTCCACCACGCCGCAGCGGTCGCCGTCGGCGTCGAAGCCGAGCGCGATCTCCGAGCCGTTCTCCTTCAGCGCCTTCGCCATCGCGTCGAGCATGTGGAGGTCTTCGGTGTTGGGATTGTAGTTCGGGAAATTGTAGTCGGGATTGCACTGCGCCTCGGCCACTTCGGCGCCGATGCGGCGGAAGGCCTCCGGCGCGAACAGCCCGGCGGTGCCGTTGCCGCAGGCGATCGTCACCTTGATCGGGCGCGACAGCTTGTGGCCCTTGGTCAGCTCGTCGAGATAGGCGGCGCCGAAATTCTCCACCGTGCGGTAGGAGCCGCCGGGGCGCGGCTTGAATTCCTCGCCGAGCACGATGGCCTTCAGCCGCTTGATCTCGTCGGGGCCGAAGGTGAGCGGCTTGGCCGCGCCCATCTTCACGCCGGTCCAGCCGTTCTCGTTGTGGCTGGCCGTCACCACCGCGAGGCCGGGACAGTCGAGCGCGAATTGCGCGAAATAGGCCATCGGCGTGGTGCCCAGGCCGATATCGACGACCTCGCAGCCGGACTGCATCAGGCCGATGATCAGCGCCTGCTTGATCGACATCTCATAGGAGCGGTAGTCGTGCCCGGTCACGACTTTCGGCTGGATGCCGACCTCGTGGAAATAGGTGCCGAGGCCGAGGCCCACCGCCTGCACGCCGAGCAGGTTGATCTCCTTGCCGAACAGCCAGCGCGCGTCATATTCGCGAAAGCCGTTGGGCGTGATCAGCCTCTGCATTTCGTATTCGAAGGTATTGGGCTTGAGGTCGGTGCGGATGGTCATGGCGGCTCGCGGGCTGGACGTGGAACGGGGCGGCGGCGGGGCTTGGCTCAGGTGCCGTCCGGCTCGGGCTCGTGCGGGCCGAGGGTTCCGTCCTTGCGCTCGAAGCGCGGATTGGCGATGTCGAAGGTGTCGAAGCCGCAATGCGGGCAGAGGCTGAAGACGTCGTCGCGCACGAAATGCGTGGTCTTGTGGCAGCGCTCGCAGCGATAGTCGCCGCTGGCGCGCACGATTTCTCCGACTTTTTCGGTCATGACCGGCCTTCCGTTGGGAGTTGCTTGTCTAACGCTAGCTGGCGATAGGACGTTGCGTCACCCTTGGGCAATAGAATTGTTCGCGGCGCGACGGTGTGACGTGCGGCGCGTCCCGCCACCCTTATTTCCACGAATGCACTGTGATAGGATGATTATTACAGAATTGTGATGTGAAATGGCAAATCCAAAGGCCCTGCACAGCGAGACGAACGCCCTGGCGGCGGCGCTGAACCTGCCCCGGTTCGAGCGCGGCTGGGTGTGGCTGGCCGGCGCCGGGCCGGGCGATCCGGGGCTGGTCACGGTGCTGGGGGCGCATGCGATCCAGAACGCGGACGTCATTCTTTATGACGCGCTGATCGACCACGCGCTGCTGACGCTGGCGCGGCCGGGCGCGGAGCTGATCTATGCCGGCAAGCGGGCCGGGGTGAAGTCGTGCCGGCAGTCGGACATTTCCCGCACGCTCGTCTCGCTCGCCAAGAAGAACAAGCGGGTGCTGCGGCTGAAGGGCGGCGATCCCTTCGTGTTCGGGCGCGGCGCCGAGGAGGCGCTGGCGCTGGTGCGCGCGGGCGTGCCGTTCCGCGTCGTGCCGGGCGTGACAGCCGGGATCGGCGGGCTCGCCTATGCCGGCATTCCGGTGACCCATCGCGACACCAACCACGCCGTGACCTTCCTCACCGGCCATGGCGCGGACGGCAAGCTGCCCCGGCACGACTGGGCGGCGCTGGCCAAGGGCTCGCCGACGCTGGTGCTGTTCATGGCGCGCAAGCACGCGGGCGAGATCGCGGCGCGGCTGATCGCGGCGGGCCGCGCGCCCGGCGAGCCGGCGGCGCTGGTGAGCGAGGCGGCGCGCCAGGCTCAGGCCGTCACGGTCACGACGCTGAACAGGCTGGGCGAGGCGGCGGCGGGCAGCGCGGCGCCGGCGATCATCGTGATCGGCGAGAATGTGCGGCTGCGGGACGGGCTGGACTGGATCGGCGCGCTGGCCGGACGGCGGCTCGAACCCTGGCCGCTGGGCCGCGAGGCGCTGAGCGACGCCGGTTAAGCATAGGGCGCGCTAGCCAAGCCGGAACGCGGGGTCCAGACTTGCGCCCGCGAGAGGGCGGCCATGAACATCGTCGAGGCGACCAGGCGCTACGAGGCGTGGCTCGGCGAGGCCGTGCCGCTGGTGTCCCGCGACCTCAAGCTCAAGCACGACACGATGCGGGCGAGCGCGTTCGGCTTCCTGCGCGCCACCTATTACCGCTGGGCGCAGCAATTTGCCAAAACATGTCCCGAGGCGGCGCGGGCGCCGTCGATCCTGATCGTCGGCGATTTGCATCTGGAGAATTTCGGCACCTGGCGCGACGGCGAGGCGCGGCTCGCCTGGGGCATCAACGATTTCGACGAGGCCCATCGCGGCGCCTATGCCAACGACCTCGTGCGGCTGGCGGCGAGCGCGCTGATCGCGATCGCGGAGGGCAGCCTCTATATCGGCGCCGAACGCGCCGCCGCCGAGATCCTGACCGGCTATGCCCAGGCGATGGCGCAGAAGCAGGGCGTGCCCTTCGTGCTCGAGGAGGACAACACCGAGTTGCGCGCGCTGGCGATGAGCGATGCGCGCAGCCCGAAGAAATTCTGGAGGAAGATCCTGGCGGAGAAGGACGCCCCGCCGCCGGCCGACGCGAAGGCGCTGCTGGAGGAGCACCTGCCCAAGGGCGAGCCGGACATCGCGTTCAAGCGGCGCACCGCCGGTGCCGGCAGCCTCGGCCTGCCGCGCTTCGTCGCGACCCGGCTGGTGAACGGCAGCCGCGTCGCGCGCGAGGCCAAGGCGCGGGCGCCCGCGGCACATGCCTGGGCGAGCGGCGGCGCGCACGATCCCAGCCACACCCAGGCGCTGCTGGCGCGCGCGATCCGTCCGCAGGACCCTTTCCTGCATGTCGGCACCGGCTGGATCGTCCGCCGGCTGGCGCCGCATTGCGAGAACATCGCGCTCGCCGACATCGCCGACGCGGCGGAGCGGCGGGCGGTCTTGAACGCAATGGGCCGCGAGACCGCGAACATCCATCGCGGCACGCCGGGCGCGCGGGCGCGGATCCTCAAACATCTCGACAAGCAGAAGGACGGCTGGCTGTTCGAGGCGGCAGCCACGATGGCGGAGGCCGTGCGGAAGGATTGGAAGGTGTGGAAGAAGCGGGGGTAGCGGCAGCCGGGCTTGAATCGACTCGCCACCAAAACTGTCATGGCCCGCGAATGCGGGCCACCCAGGTGACGTTTGCATCTTCTCACAATTTTGAGAGCCCTAACCTTACGAGCAGATTGCCGCTTTCAACTGGGTGGCCCGCATTCGCGGGCCATGACAGCGTGGATGGTGGAACGCAAACCAAACCTACGAAGCCGCCTTCGGCGGCACGATGCCCTTGGCCTTCATCCGCTCCGGCAGCGTCGCCATGATGGCGAGGCGCTGGTCCTCGGTGAGGCGGCCCCAGCTTGCGATCTCGGGCAGGGTGCGGCCGCAGCCGAGGCAGATGTCGGCGATGCCGTCGACGACGCAGACCTTGATGCAGGGCGAGGAGATCATGCGAACGAAAAAACCGGTTGGCACCTGTTCGCAGACATAGCCGACACCTTTGCCGAAGTCGATTTTGGCGCTCCCGCCGATTTGGCGTAACAGCGCGCCCTCCGCTATACCGCCCGCGATGAGCAATCCCCCGCTTTGGAAGGCCAGCGTCACGCTGGCGAAGGAACTGGCCGGCGATGTCGGCGCGGTGCTCGAACTCGCACCCCCGACGCCGCAGGCGGTGCTGATCGTCGAGGAGCCGTTCGTGGCCAACGCGACCGTCGAGGCGCTCTATACCGAGGCGCCGGACGGCGAACTGCTCTCGCGGCTGACCGGTCATGCGGTGGCCGTCGCGCCACTGCCCGACCAGGACTGGATCCGCCTGTCCCAGGAGGGCCTGCCGCCGGTGCGCGCCGGGCGGTTCTTCGTCTATGGCGCGCATGACGCGGGCCAGGTGCCGCCGGGCGTCGTGGCGCTGAAGATCGAGGCCGGGATGGCGTTCGGCACCGGCCATCATGAGACGACGTCGCTGTGCCTGTCCGCCCTCAGCGATCTCGCAAAGCGACGGCGGTTCGCGCGGGTGCTGGACCTGGGTTGCGGCACCGGCCTGCTCGCCATCGCGGCGGCCAAGCTGTGGCGGCGGCGCGTGCTGGCGACCGACATCGATCCCGACGCCATCGCGGTGACGCGGGAGAACGCGGCGGCCAACGGCGCGGCGCCGCTGGTCCGCGCCGTGCTGGCCGACGGGCTGACCAGCCCGGCGATTGCCGCCGAGGCGCCCTACGACCTGATCCTCGCCAATATCCTGGCCGGCCCGCTGACCCAGCTCGCGCCGTCGATCGCCCGGGCGCTGGCCAAGGGCGGCACGCTGGTGCTGTCGGGATTGCTGACCTGGCAGGAGAATCTTGTTGTCTCGTTCTATGTGCCGCATGGCCTGATCTTGCGCGACCGCCGCCGCGACGGGCCGTGGACCGCGCTGGTTTTGGAACGGCCGGGGGCATAAGCTTCCGCGACAAAACCCAACCGTCATGGCCGGGCTTGTCCCGGCCATCCATGAACACCGTCGTCGATCGTGCTTATGGATGGCCGCCACGGGGGCGGCCATGACGATGCGAGAAAAGTGACAGCCATGGACAAGACCGGACCCTTCCAGACTTACGAGAACGAAACCGACGCCGCGACCGTCGCGCCGCGCCTCGCCGCCCTGCGCGCCGAGCTGAAGCGCCGCGGGCTCGACGGCTTTGTCGTGCCGCGCGCCGACGCGCATCAGGGCGAATACGTCCCCAAGCGCGACGAGCGCCTCGCCTGGCTGACCGCCTTCACCGGCTCGGCCGGCGCCGCCGTCGCGCTGACGGACAAGGCCGCCGTGTTCGTCGACGGCCGCTATACGCTGCAGATCCGCCAGCAGACCGACACCTCGCTGTTCGAGCCGCGCGACCTCGTCGAGGAAGGTCCCGCCGCCTGGATCGCCGCCAACCTGCCGAAGGGCGCCAAGCTCGGCTACGACCCGTGGCTGCACACCGCCGCCGCGGTGCAGGCCCTGCGCGCCGCCGCCGAGAAGGCGGGCGGCACGCTGGTCGCGGTCCAGACCAACCCGATCGACGCGGTGTGGACCGACCAGCCGGAGGCGCCGACCGCCAAGGCGACGATCCAGGACCTGAACCTCGCCGGCGAGGCGGCCGAGGCCAAGCGCCTGCGCATCGCCGAGGACGTGAAGGCGCTCGGCGCCGACGCGGCGGTGATCACCCTGCCGGATTCGATCTGCTGGCTGCTCAACATCCGCGGCGGCGACGTGCCTCACACGCCCTTCGCGCTCAGCTTCGCGATCCAGAACGCCGACGGCTCGACCGACCTGTTCATGGACGCGCGCAAATCCTCGCCCGAGCTGGAGAAGCATCTGGGCAATGCCGTGCGCCTGCGTCCGCCGGCGGAATTCGCGCCGGCGCTCGACGCGCTCAAGGGCAAGACGGTGGCGGCCGATCCGACGACGGCGTCGGCGGCGATCTTCGACCGGCTGAAGGCGGCGGGCGCGCATATCCGCTCCGCCCCCGATCCGGTGCAATTGCCGAAGGCGTGCAAGAACCCGGTGGAAATCGAAGGCACGCGGCGGGCCCATATCCGCGACGGCGCCGCGCTGTCGAACTTCCTCGCCTGGCTGGCGCGCGAGGCGCCGGACGGGCACCTGACCGAGATCGATGCGTCCAAGGCGCTGGAGGGCTATCGCGCCCGCACCGGCTCGCTGCGCGATCTGTCGTTCGATTCGATCTCCGGCGCCGGCTCGAACGGCGCGGTGGTGCATTACCGCGTCACGCAATCGACCAACCGGCCGATCCGGCGCGGCGAGATCTTCCTGATCGATTCCGGCGGGCAATATCCCGACGGCACCACCGACGTGACGCGCACCGTGATCGTGGGCGCGGCCACGGCGGAGATGAAGGACCGCTTCACCCGCGTGCTGAAGGGCCATATCGCGCTGGCGACCGCGCGGTTCCCGGTGGGCACGCCGGGGGCTGCGCTCGACGCCTTCGCGCGGCGGGCGCTGTGGGACGCGGGGCTCGATTACGACCACGGCACCGGCCATGGCGTCGGCAGCTTCCTGTCGGTGCATGAGGGGCCGCAGAACATCTCCAAGCGCTACACCGTCACCCAGGCGCTGATGCCGGGGATGATCTGCTCGAACGAGCCGGGCTATTACAAGACCGGCGAATACGGCATCCGGATCGAGAACCTGGTCGTGGTGAGCGCGGCGGCGCCGGTGCCCGGCGGCGATCCGCGGCGCAAGTTCCTGAATTTCGAGACCATCACGCTGGCGCCGATCGACCTGGACCTGGTCGCGCCCGATCTTCTGTCCACGGAGGAACGGGCCTGGCTCAACGCCTATCACGCGCGCGTGCTCCTGACGGTGGGGCCGCTGGTGGACGAAGAGACGCGGCCCTGGCTGGAGAACGCGACACGGGCTATTTGAGGACGACATGCGCAAAGACCCTTCGACCCCCGCCGGCACCATCCATCGCCTGCATCTCGACAGCGCGGTGCTGAAGACCAACCTGCTGGGCGATCCGACGCTGCGCGAGATCGACGTCTATGTGCCGCACGGCCATGACGGGCGCGGGCTGCCGCTGCTGGTCGACGTCGTCGGCTTCACGGCGGGCGGGCCGGTGCACGTCAACTGGAAGAATTTCGGCGAGAACGTGCCCGAGCGGCTCGACCGGCTGATCGCGAGCGGCGCGATGCCGCCCGTCGCGGTCGCCTTTCCGGACTGCTTCACCAAGCTGGGCGGCAACCAGTATGTGAACTCGGTCGCGATGGGCCGGTGGGACGATTTCCTGCGCGACGAGGCGGTGCCGTTCGTCGAGGCCAGGTTCGGCTGCGGCGGGCCGGGCAAGCGCGGCATCTTCGGCAAGTCGAGCGGCGGTTACGGCGCGATGGTGCACGCCCTGCTGCATCCCGATTTCTGGTCGGCGGCGGCGGTGCATTCGGGCGACATGGGCATGGAGCTCATGTATCGCCACGAATTCGTGCCGGTGCTGCGGGCGCTGGCCAAGAATCCCGACATCAAGAAATGGGTCGACGATTTCTGGGCGGCGCCGAAGCCGAAGGACAGCGACGTCAATATCATCATGATCCTGGCGCAGGCCGCGAGCTTCGATCCTGATCCAGGCGCGCCTTACGGCGTGCGCCTGCCGGTGACGCTCGACACCTGCGAGATCATCCCGGAGCGCTGGGCCAACTGGCTGAAATGGGATCCGCTGACGCTGGTGGAGGAACATGGGGCGGGCATGAAGCGGCTGAAGGCGCTGTACATCGATTGCGGCGATGTCGATCAGTACAATCTGGTCTATGGCGCGCGGCGGATGCACAAGCGGCTGACCGCGATGGACGTGCCGCACATCTACGAGGAATTCCCGGACAACCACAACGCGGTGGATTACCGGATGGATGTGAGCCTGCCCGTGCTGGCGAAGGCGCTCTCAACTTAATCGGTGTCATGGTCCGCGAATGCGGGCCACCCAGTTGAGTTTTGAACGCCGGAAGTAGTTTCGGGAGATCGTCTCGCCAAAATTATAAGCTGATTGCTACTTTCACCTGGGTGGCCCGCATTCGCGGGCCATGACAGTTGTGTGGTGGCGGCGGCTTATAGCCCCTCGATCATCTTGAGCCAGGCGTCTTCGTCGATGACCTGCACGCCGTGTTTCTGGGCTTCGGTGAGCTTGGAGCCGGCGCCGGGGCCGGCGACGACGAGGTCGGTTTTCGCGGAGACGGAGCCCGAGACCTTGGCACCCAGGGATTCCGCCCGCGCCTTGGCTTCCTGGCGCGTCATCTTTTCGAGCGTGCCGGTGAACACCACCGTCTTGCCGGCGACCGGCGAGCCTTCGATCTTGCGCGCTTCCAGCGGCACGACCGTCACTTCCTTCAGGAGGTGATCGACCACCTTCCTGTTGTGCGGCTCGTCGAAGAAATCCTTGATCGCCTGGGCCAGCACCTCGCCGATGCCCTGGATCTCGTCCAGCTCGGCGACGGCGCCCTCGCCTTCCATCGCGGTGACGAAGGCTTCGATGCTCGGATAGTTGCGGGCGATCAGCCGCGCGTTCGTCTCGCCGACATGGCGGATGCCGAGCGCGTTCAGGAAACGATCCATCGCGATCGTCCGCCGTGCGTCGATCGCGGCGACGAGATTTTCGACCAGCTTGCTCTCTTCGTCGGCTTCCTTCTTGCCCGCCTTGACGTCTTCCTTGCCTTCCTTGGCGCGGCGCTCGGCGGAAAGTTCGGCGCGGCGTTCGGCCAGCGCGCGGTTGAGCACGTCCGGCTTTTTCGCCAGGCGGAAGATGTCGGCGGGTTCCTTCAGCAAACCCTTTTCAAAAAGCGTTTCGATATAGACGCCGCCGAAGCCCTCGATGTCGAAGGCCTGGCGCGAGACAAAATGACGGAGGCGCTCCACGGCTTGCGCCGGGCAGATCAAGCCGCCGGTGCAGCGGCGGTCGACGTCTTCCTTGCCGGTCTTCTCGTCCACCTCGCGCACCGCGTGGCTGCCGCAAGCCGGGCATTTGTGGGGGAATTCGTAGGGCTTGGCGCCGCGCTTGCGCTTTTCGAGGACCACGCGCACGACCTGCGGGATCACGTCGCCGGCGCGCTGGATGACCACCGTGTCGCCGATGCGCACGTCGAGCCGGGCGATCTCGTCCTCGTTGTGCAGCGTGGCGTTCTGCACGACGACGCCGCCGACCGTGATCGGCTTCAGCCGCGCCACCGGCGCCAGCTTGCCGGTGCGGCCGACCTGGATGTCGATGCCTTCGAGGATGGTCTCGGCCTGCTCGGCGGGGAATTTGTGGGCGATGGCCCAGCGCGGCGAGCGCGACACGAAGCCCAGCCGTTCCTGCAAATCGAGCCGGTCGACCTTGTAGACCACGCCGTCGATGTCGTAGCCGAGCGCGGCGCGCTTCTCCTCGATGGTGCGATAGAAGTTCAGCACCGCGTCGACGGTCTCGACGCGCCGGGTCAGATGGTTGGTCTTGAAGCCGTAGCCCTCGAACGCCTTCAGCATGCCCCATTGGGTGTCGGCGGGCAGCTCGCTGAACTCGCCCCAGGCATAGGCGAAGAAATTGAGCGCGCGCGACGCGGTGATGGCGGGATCGAGCTGGCGCACCGAGCCGGCGGCCGAATTGCGCGGATTGGCGTAGGTCGGCTTGCCCTCCTTCTCCTGGCGCTTGTTCAGCGCGGCGAATTCGCGGTGGCTCATATAGACCTCGCCGCGCACCTCGATCACCTTCGGCGCCTTGCCGTGCAGGCGCAGCGGGATGTCCTGGATGGTGCGCAGATTGGCGGTGATGTCCTCGCCTTCGGTGCCGTCGCCGCGCGTCGCGCCCTGCACGAAGAGGCCGTTCTCGTAGCGCAGCGAGGCGGAGAGCCCGTCGATCTTCGGCTCGGCGGTGAAGGCCAGCGGATCGTCCTCCTTCAGGCCGAGGAAGCGGCGGACGCGCACCGCGAAATCGTGGACATCCTCGTCGCTGAAGGCGTTATCGAGCGACAGCATCGGCTTGGCGTGGACGACCTTGGCGAATTTCGCCGAGACGGCGGCGCCGACGCGGTGCGACGGCGAGTCCGCGCGCACCAGCAGGGGAAAACGCTTCTCGATCTCGTCGTTGCGGCGGCGCAGCGCGTCGTAATCGGCGTCGGAGATCGTCGGCGCGTCCTCGGCGTGATAGCGCCGGTCGTTCTCGGCGATCTCTTGCGCGAGGCGGTCGAGTTCCTTCCCGGCTTCGGTCGCGGTGAGCTTGTCGACCGGCTTTTTCGCGCGGCCCCCGCTCATGCGCGCTTGCGCTTCTTCGGCGGCGGGGTGCGGGCCTCGTCAAGCAGGCGGCGGGCGGCGGCGCGGGCTTCTTCGGTGACGGTCGCGCCGGACAGCATCCGCGCCACCTCTTCGAGCCGCGCCGCGTCGTCCAGCAGCGTCACCCTGGTCTTGTCGCCCGAGCGGGTGATGCGGAAATGGCGTTCGGCGCGCGCGGCCACCTGCGGGGCGTGCGTCACGAGAAGAACCTGCGTGGTCTGGGCCAGGCGCTGCAGCCGCTCGCCGACCGCGTCGGCGACCGCGCCGCCGACGCCGCGATCGACCTCGTCGAACACCAGCGCCGCCGGCGGCGTCGCTTCGGCCAGTGCGACCTTCAGCGCCAAGGAGAAACGGGCGAGTTCGCCGCCCGACGCGATCTTCGCCAGCGAACCGAAGGCGGCGCCTTCGACGGTGGCGACTTCGAGGGCGACGCGTTCCAGGCCGCCGGCGCCGGCGGTATCTTCGCCGAGCGGTTCCAGCGCGACGCGGAATTTGGCGTGGCCGAGCTTGAGCGGCGCCAGCTCGCCGGCCACCGCGGTTTCGAGTCGGCGCGCCGCCTCGCTGCGCGACTTCGAAAGCCGCTTCGCCGCCGCCAGGAACGCGGCGCGGTGCGCCGCCAATTGCGCCTCGGCCTCCTTCAGCCGGCCGCCGCCGAGCGAGAGCGTGTCGCGCTTGAAGCGGAAATCGGCGGCGGTCCTGGCCAGCGCATCGGTCGACACGCCATACTTCCGCGCGGCGGCGCGCAAATCGTGGATGCGGTCTTCGACTTTTTCGAGTTGGCCGGGCTCGATGTCGAGGCGGCTTTGCAGGGCTTCGAGTTCGCGCCGCGCGTCTTCCACCGCGTTGTAGGCCTGGTCGAGCGCCGATTCGGCGGACGCGGCGGCCTTGCGCGCTTCCTCGTTCATCCGCGACAGGCGCTTCAGCGCGCCGGAGATCGCGTTCGCCGCGCCGCGGTCGCCGGCCAGCAGGTCGGCGGCGGCGTTCACATCCTCGGCGATGCGGGTCGCGTTCATCAGAAGCGCGCGTTCGGAGGCGAGGCGCGATTCCTCGCTTTCTTCCGGCGCCAGCGCGGTCAGCTCGTCGGCGGCGTGGCGGATGAAATCGGCGTCGGCGGCCGCCGTCGCGGCTTCCGCCTTCAGATCGGCCAGCGCCTTGCGGGCGCCATCGAAGGCGGCGAAGGCGAGCGCCGTCTCGCGCAGCAGCGCGTCGTGGCCGGCAAAGCCGTCGAGCAGGCCGCGATGGGTCGCGATGTCGAACAGGCCGCGGTCGTCGGCCTGGCCGTGGACTTCCAGGAGCGCCGCGCCAACATCGCGGAGCAGCGCCACGCCGACCGGCTCGTCATTGACGAAGGCGCGGGTGCGGCCGTCCTGCGACAGCGTGCGGCGCAGCACGATCTCGGTCTCGGCCGGAATGGCCTGCTCGGCGAGGAGGGCGAAGGCGGGATTGGATTTGGGCGGCTCGAACACCGCGGTGGCGGAGCCCTGCGCCGCGCCGGGGCGCACACCGGCCCGTCCGCCGCCGCGCCCGCCGGCGGCCAGGCCCAGGGCATCGAGCAGGATGGATTTGCCGGCGCCGGTCTCGCCGGTGAGCACGTTGAGGCCCGGCGCGAATTCCAGCGCCGCCGTTTCGATCAGAACGATGTCCCGCACGGTGAGCGCCGCGAGCATCGCCGCCCTTTCAGAGAATCCGCCCGAAAGTCTTGCTCAACCACGAGCGGTCGTCCACCTGCGGTTTCATGCCGTGTTCGGTCAGGAGCTTGTAGGCGTCCTGGTACCACGGGCTGCCCGGATAATTGGCGCCCAGCACCGCGGCGGCGTTCTGGGCCTCGTTGTAGATGCCGAGCGCGTAATAGGCCTCGGTCAGCCGCTCCAGCGCCTCGGCGATCTGCGAGGTCTTCTGGTACTGCTCGACCACCGAGCGGAAGCGGTTGATGGCGCCGATATAATCCTGCTGGCGCAGGTAGTAGCGGCCGACCGCCATCTCCTTGCCGGCGAGATGGTCGAGCGTCAGGTCGATCTTCAGCGTGGCGTCGCGGGCATATTCGGTGTCGGGAAAGCGCTGGACGACATCCTGCAGCGCGGTCAGCGCGTCCTCGGTGTTGGACTGGTCGCGGCCGACATCGACGATCTGCTCGTAGAGCGAAACCGCCTTCAGGTAGAAGGCATAGCCGACTTCCTTGCTGCCGGGATGAAGCTGGATATAGCCGTCGGCGGCGGCGATCGCGTCGGTGTAGTGGTTGGCCTTGTAGGAGCAATAGGCCGACATCAGCATCGCGCGGCGGGCCCAGATCGAATAGGGATGCTGGCGCTCCACCTCGTCGAACTGCTTGGCGGCGCCGACGTAATCCTCCTGGTTGATCTTCTTCCAGGCGTCGGCATAGATCTGGTCGACCGGGCGGTCGACATATTCGGCCGGCTTGTCCGCGTCGCGCGCCCCGCCCTGGCCGAACAGGTTGCTGAGCGACTCGCAGCCGGCGAGGCCGAAGCCGGCCACCAGGATGACCGCCGCCAGGCGTGCCGCGCGGGAAGGGTTCACAAATCCAAGCGCCATGAAGCGTTCCGTGCCTGTCTGTTTTTCGTGTGGGGCCAAGCCCTTATGCCATCCCCCCGGCCGCCGGGTAAAGCCGCTTCGCGGGGCAGCGTTAAGGGGCTGAACGGGCGCTTATAACACGGGCCGGGGCGGCTCAATCTAAATCGATTGTCACGTAATTGGCGGGGTCCGCGAACAGGGCGCGGAGCACGGCATTGTTGGTTCCATGGCCGGATTTGACCCCCTCGAACCGGGCGATCAGCGGCGCGCCGGCCAGCGCCATGTCGCCGATGGCGTCGAGGAGCTTGTGGCGCACGAACTCGTCGGGGAAGCGCATCAGGTCCTTGTTCAGCACCTCGTCGCCCTGGATGGCGAGGGTGTTTTCGAGCGAGGCGCCGTGGCCGCGGTCGATGCTTTTGAGGTAATCCAGCTCGTGGACGAAGCCGAAGGTGCGGGCCGGCGCGATCTCGCGCGCGAAGGCCTCGCGGGTGAGCGCCACGCGGTAGAACTGCTTGCCGATGGCCTTGGTGTTGGAATAGTCGAGCGCGTAGGAATAATCCGGCGCGTCCGAGGGGCTGAGCGTGACGCGGGCGTCCTTGATCGCGACTTCGACCGGCCGCGTCACCTTGATCGCGGTCTTCGCGCCGGCCTGTTGCCTGGTGCCCGCCCGGTCGAGCAGCGTCAGATAGCCGAGCGCGTCGCCGTCCAGGATCGGCGGCTCGCCGCCGTCGAGCGTGACCAGGAGGTCGTCGATCCCGGCGCCGGCGACGGCGGCCATCAGATGCTCGATGACGCCGACCTTCACCCCGTTCGCGGCGATCACGGTGCCCAGATTGGTCTCGGCGACGGCGTCGTAGCGGGCGGGAACCTCGGCGTTGTCCCGGTCGGAGCGGCGGAAGACGACGCCACGGCCGGCGGGCGCCGGCGACAGCGTCATGCGGACCTTGGCGCCGCTGTGCAGGGCGATGCCTTCGGCCGAGATTTCGCCGGCCAGCGTGGTGCGGGTGCTCATGGGGGCAATATAGAGGCTTCGCGGTCAAATAAAATGCGCCGGATCGCGGCCGGTTCATGGTCAACAAAAGGTTGAGAGGAACGCACACGGAATTTCGCGCGTTCACATCCAGATGGGACGCCATGACACATCGAGGGCCGGAGAGCTTCGCGTGCTCGCGGAGAAGCTGCGCCGCCGCGCCCGCGAGATGAAGCTGCCGAACTATATCGAGATGATGGAGCGGGCGGCGCGCGACCTGGACGACGAGGCGCGCAGCCTCGAGGAAGCCAGCCAGCAGCGGCCCACGCTGGGACGGCATCTGAACATCATTGTCTAGCCGCGAGCTGGGCCTTCTGCCTGGCGGTGAGGCCGGCGCACACCAGATCGTAGGACTGCTTCGCCAGCCGCGCGACGTCCTTCGCCGGGACATCGGAATCGAGCGCGACGGCGATCCAGTGGCGCGGGTCGAGGTGGGAGCGGTGGCCGATGCCTTCGTACTTTTCGCGCAGCAGGGGCACGAAATCGGGATCGGCTTTCAGCATCACGAATTCGTCGGCGCGGACCGAGAGGATCGCGAAAGTCTTGTTCATCACCTTGTAGATGAGGACAAGCGGCGTGGTCCCGCGCGACGCGGCCATCGGGCTGGCGACCGCGCCGGGGAAGGCGTCGAGGCGGGCTTTCAGCGCGGCGGTTTTCTTGGCGAGGGTGGGAAAGGTCAGCGGCATGGCGGGAGCGTAAAGCGCTTCTCGACTCGAAGGAAATCAACAACCGCGTCGTCATCGCCCGCACATGCGGGCGATCCAATTTGGAAGCGAGAAAAACGGATTGCCCGCACAGGCTTGGCGACAGCGTGGGCCGGGCATTGACGGCCTGCAACCAAATGTCATCCGCCGCGAATGCGGCGGACCCAGCTGAAACCCGCGTCGCTGGTGCAAACGTCAACTGGGTCCGCCGCATTCGCGGCGGATGACAATCTTTTTTGTGGTCGCTGGATGCCCGCCTGCGCGGGCAGGACAGTGGGGAGGAAAACGAAAAGAGCCCCGCCATACGGCAGGGCTCTTTCATGTTTCAAATCAAAAAATGCGCCTCAGTTCGACTGGCGCCTCAAGAACGCCGGGATCTCGAACTGTTCGTCGCGCTTGTGGTCGGGGAAGAGGTCGTCGGCCAGGGTCGAGGGCTTGGGCGGCTCGGCGGCCGGCGGACGGGCGATCGGCTGCGCCGTCGCGCGCGGCGCCGGGCGCTGCTGCACCGGCTCGATGCGCGGCTCGTCCTTCTTCTTCGCCCGTCCCAGGAAGCCCCAGCCGCGGCGCTCCTCCGTCTTGGGCGCCGGCTGCGCCGGACGCATCGGCTCGACCCGCTGGATCGGGGGCGCGATGTTGCGCAGCGCGGCCGGCATCGGCGGGATGTCGTCGTCCTCGGCGACGACCGGCGCGTCGGCGCCGCCGAGGATCATCTCCTCGGCCGGAGACGGCACGCGCGCCGGCATCTGGGCGCCGAGCTCGTCGGCCAGCGCCTCATGCTGGCGGTGCACCGCGTTGGTGACGCCCATCGCGACGGCGGGACGCAGCGGCTCAACTTTCGACTCGGGCCGCGCCGGCTCGCCCTTCACCACCATCGGCTTGATGCCGGGACGGATCGGCTGGACCTTGGGCTCCGGCATGCGCAGCTGCTCGGCATCGATGCCGGTCGCCACCACGCTGACGCGGATGCGGCCCTCCATGTTGTCGAGGATGGTGTTGCCGAAGATGATGTTGGCGTCGGGATCGACCTCGGCGCGGATGCGGTTGGCCGCCTGCTCGACCTCGAACAGCATCAGGTCGGGGCCGCCGGTGATGTTGATGAGCACGCCGCGGGCGCCCTTCATCGACACGTCGTCGAGCAAGGGGTTGGAGATCGCCATGTCGGCGGCCTTGGCGGCGCGGTCCTCGCCCTCCGCCTCGCCGGTGCCCATCATCGCCTTGCCCATCTCGGTGATCACCGACTTGATGTCGGCGAAGTCGAGGTTGATCAAGCCCGGCATCACGATCAGGTCGGTGACGCCGCGCACGCCGGCATGCAGCACCTCGTCCGCCATGGCGAAGGCCTGGGCGAAGGTGGTGCGGTCGTTGGCGACGCGGAACAGATTTTGATTGGGAATTACAATAAGCGTGTGGACGTATTGCTGAAGCTCGACGATGCCGCGCTCGGCGGCACGCATGCGCTTGTCGCCCTCGAAGGCGAAGGGCTTGGTGACGACGCCGACGGTCAGGATGCCCATCTCGCGCACCGCGCGGGCGATGACGGGGGCCGCGCCGGTGCCGGTGCCGCCGCCCATGCCGGCGGTGATGAACACCATGTGGGAGCCGGCGAGCTCCTCCATGACCCTATCGAGCGTGTCCTCGGCGCAGGTCTTGCCGACATCGGGCATCGCGCCGGCGCCATGGCCCTGCTCGCCGAGCTGGATGCGCCGCTCCGCCTTGGACTGCGCCAGCGCCTGGGCGTCGGTGTTCGCCACGACGAATTCGACGCCTTCGAGCTTGGCGGCGATCATGTTGTTGACCGCGTTGCCGCCGGCGCCGCCGACGCCGAGCACGGTGATTCGGGGACGCAACACCGTCAGTTCGGGTGCCTTGAGGTTGATCGCCATACTTATTCTCCTTGGCCTTTTTCCTTCATCACCATGTCACCCACGCAAGCCCAACCGATTCGTGTTGTTATTGTTGAATCACTCGAACAGCCCACCGGTCAACCGTGCGAGCCAACCTTTGCCTTGTCCCGACGGCTCTTCGCGGCCGATTTCGGGGTTGAGAACCTCGGGCGGGAACGTCGCGCCGGCCATCAGAAGGCCGATCGCGGTGGCGTAGTCGGGGCCGGCCGACGCGGCCGGCAGGCCCGGGAAGCTTTGCGGGCGGCCGATGCGCACCTGCTTGTTTAAAACGCGGCCGGCGAGCTCGCGCACGCCGGCGAGCTGGCAGGCGCCGCCGGTGAGCACGGCGCGGCGGCCCGCCGCCACGTCGAAGCCGCTCGCGCGCAGCCGCGACTGGACGAGGCCGAAAATCTCCTCCAGCCGGGCCTGGATGATGCGGGTGAGCATGGAGCGCGGCACGCGGATGGAAGCGTCCTCGCCCTCCTCGCCCATCTGGGCGAGCGGGATCACGTCGGCGCCGGCCTCCATGTCGCCCAGGGCGGCGCCGTATAAGGTCTTGGCGCGCTCGGCGGCCGAGATCGGCGCGGCGAGCATGCGGGCGAGGTCGGTGGTGACCTGCTGGCCGCCCATCGGCACGACATCGGCATGCACGAGATGGCCCTCGAGGAACACCGCGATGGAGGTGACGCCGCCGCCCATGTCGATGACGGTGACGCCGAGCTGCTTCTCGTCGTCGGTCAGGGTGGCGAGGCCGCTGGCATAGGGCGCGAACTGGGTGCCGACGACGTTGAGATGGCAGCGCTCGACCGCGAGCTTGAGGTTGTTGAGCGGCGACGGCTTGACCGCGACGGCGTGCATGGCGACGCCGATGCGCTGGCAGAACATGCCGAGCGGGTTCCTGACGCCGCGCGCTTCGTCCACCACATAAGTCGTCGGGGCGCTCTGGATCAGCTCATGGCCTTCGGCGACGCAGCGCGAGCGGCCGTCCTGCAACAAGGCGCGCAGATGGGCGTCGGTGACGAGCGCGCCGTCCAGCGCCATGGCGGCCCGGCTGGTGACGCTGACCGGCTGGCCGCAATTGACCGAGATGATGACGTTCTGGATGCGCAGATCGGCGTGGTTCTCGGCGGCGGCGACGGCGTCGCGGATGGATTCCTCGGCATGCTCCATGCCGACCACGGTGCCGGCGCGGATGCCCTGGCTCTCGCGCAAAGCGGCGCCGACGACGCGCAGGCTGCCCGGCTCGGCGCGGCCGATCAGGCACACCGTCTTCGACGAGCCGACATCGAGGACGGCGACAAGCCCCGAGCGGTAGGCTGGCATCTCGTTCCCCGTTCGCAGTTTCACGGTCTCACCCATCAGGCGGCGCTCCCCCTCGTCTCGTTCTTCTTCTCGCCGCTCTTGAGCACGAAGAAGTATTGCGTCGGCGAGCGCAGATCGATTTCGATCAAGTCGCGCTCCAGAATTCCCTTGTCGATGATGAGATGTTCGAGCGCGTCGAGCTCTTTGGGCCAGGCCAACTCGGGAAGCTTGACGACAACGCCGTCGTCGAGGATCAGGTTCCAGCGCCGCTCGGAGACGCGCTGATAGGCGCGGATGCGGGCGAAGATCGCGCGATGCTGCGAGACCGCGTCCACGATGTCGGAGGCGGCCGAGCCGCCGGCGCCGGCCAGGAGCGGCAGGCCGCGGAACTGCTCGATGCCGTCGGTGGTGATGAGGCCGCCGTCGCGCTCGACCACCCAGAGCTTGCCGTCGCCGTCCTGCCAAAGCGCGAAGGGCAGCTTCTCGACGATGCGGACCGAGATGTCGTCGGGATAGCGGCGGCGGACATCGGCGTCGGCGACCCAATCGAGCTTCTTGAGCTTCAGCCGCGCGGTCGCGATGTCGGCGCCGAAGATCGACTGGCCGGGCGCGAAGCCGAGCGCGGCGACGATCTGCTCGCCCGGCGTGCGGGCATTGCCGGTGATGTGGACCTGGGAAATGCCGAAGCCGGCGTCGTCGATGGTCGCGGCGGTGGCGGTGTCGACGGCGGCGAAGGCGCGGCCGACAGTGCCGCCGATGAACAGCGCGCCGACGAAGGCCAGCGCCAGCAGGACGGCGGCGAGCGTCAGCATCGGGCGGCGGAAGGCGACGAAACCGGTGAAGGCGCGCCAAGCGCGGGCGACGGCGCCGGGCTTCTTGCGGCGGCCGAACGGCTTGGCCGGTGCCGGCGCGGCGCGGCTGGCGCGCGCGGAACCGCGGCCGGCCTTGGGGCGCGGCTGCGCGGGCTTGCGGTCGATCTTCACCTGTCGCAAGACGCGTCCTCCACGATCCAGCGGCAGAGCTTGGGATAGGTCAGGCCGTTGTAAGCGGCCTGTTCGGGCACCAGCGAGGTCGGCGTCATGCCGGGCTGGGTGTTGGTCTCCAGCAGCACCAGGCGGTGCTTGCCCTTGATCGTGTCGTCGTAGCGGATGTCGGTGCGCGACACGCCGCGGCAGCCCAGCGCCGCATGGGCGCGCTCGGCCAGCGCGAGGGCTTCCTTGGCGACCGTATCGGGGACCTTGGCGGGCAGGACGTGGAGCGAGCCGCCCTCGGCATATTTCGCCTCGAAATCGTAGAATTCGAGAGCGGTCGTGATCTCGGTGACGCCCAGCGCCTTGCCGCCCATCACCGCGACGGTGAGTTCGCGGCCGGGGACGAATTCCTCGACCATCATCTCGCTGGAGAGGGTCCAGGTGTCGCTGCCGAGCGCTTCCGGCGGGCGGTTGTCGCCCTTGCGGATAATGAAGACGCCGACGGAGGAGCCTTCGTTGACCGGCTTGACCACATAGGGCGGCTCCATCAGGTGCCGCGCGGCGGCCTCACGGCGGTCGACCACGATGGAGTTCACCACCGGCAGGCCGGCGGCACGGTAGACATCCTTGGTGCGCTGCTTGTGCATGGCAAGCGCGGAGGCGAGCACGCCCGAATGGGTGTAGGGGATGCCGTAAAGCTCCAGCAGGCCCTGGACCGTGCCGTCCTCGCCGAAGCGGCCGTGCAGCGCGTTGAACACCGCGTCGGGACGGGCGTCGAGAAGCTGGCGCGCCAGATCCTCGCCGGGATCGATTTCGACCACGTCGAAGCCTTCCTCGCGCAAGGCGGCGGCGCAGCCCTTGCCGGACGACAGGCTGACGGGGCGTTCGGCGGAACGCCCGCCGAGCAGGACGGCCACTCTCTTATAAGCGCTCATGCGACGCCCACCCGCTTGATTTCCCATTCCAGTTCGACGCCGGTCTTCTCCTTGACCCGGGCGCGGACCTCTTCGCCCAGCGCCTCGATATCGGCGGCGGTCGCGTCGCCGGTGTTGATCAGGAAGTTGCAATGCATCGGGCTGACCTGCGCGGGGCCGCGCATCAGGCCGCGGCAGCCGGCCTCGTCGATCAGCTTCCAGGCGTTCTTGCCGGGCGGGTTCTTGAAGGTCGAGCCGCCGGTCCGGGTCTTCACCGGCTGCGAGGCTTCGCGGTCGGCGAGCAGCTTGTCCATGCGGGCGCGCACGGCGGCGGGATCGTCCGGCGTGCCGGCGAAGACGGCGGAGACGAAGATCAGATCGTCGGGCGCGGCGGTGTGGCGATAGGTGAAGCCCATCTCGGCGGGCGTAAGCGTGATGAGATTGCCCTTGGCGTCGATGGCGGTGGCCTCGACCAGGATGTCCTTGATCTCGCGGCCGTAGCAGCCGGCGTTCATGCGCAGCGCGCCGCCGACCGTGCCGGGGATGCCGCGCAGGAATTCGAGGCCGGCGATGCCGGCGTCGGCGGCGGTCCTGGCGACATTGGCGTCGAGCGCGGCGGCGCCGGCGGTGAGGCGCGTGCCTTCGACCGTGACCTTGCCCATCGTGCCGGGCAGTCGCACGACCACGCCGGGGATGCCGCCGTCGCGGATCAGCAAATTCGAGCCGACGCCGATCACGCTGACGCGGGTGTCGGCGGGCTTGGCGGCGAGGAAGGTCGCGAGGTCGTCGGCATCGGCGGGGCGGAACAGGATTTCCGCCGGGCCGCCGGCGCGGAACCAGACGAGGTCCTTCAGCGGCGCGCCCATCGTGTAGGTGCCGCGCACGGGCGGAAGCGCGTCGCAGGGGCGGGTCATCTTCACGGCCTCCCCTTCAACGCGGTTTCGAGATTGTGCGCCCAGGCCGTGATCGAGCCGGCGCCGAGGAAGACGATGGCGCCGTCGGCGAAATCCTTTTCCAGGGTCGCGAGCATCGCCGGCAGGTCGGCCTCGCCGTCGATCACGCGGACGTCGCGATGGCCGTGGGCGCGCAGGGCCTCGGCGTAGCTGTCGCGGCTGATGCCTTCGATCGGCTGTTCGCCGGCGGCGTAGATCGGCGCGACGATGGCGACGTCCGCGTCGTTGAGGCATTTGGCGAACTGCTCGAAGGTGTCGCGCAGGCGGGTGTAGCGGTGCGGCTGGACGATGGCGATCACCGGCCCGGTATAGGCCTGGCGCGCGGCCTTGAGCGCGGCGGCGATCTTGAAGGGATTGTGGGCGTAGTCGTCGATGATCGCGGCGCCGTGCCATTCGCCGACCTTGGTGAAGCGGCGGCCGACGCCGCCGAATTTCGCCAGCGCGGTGCGGATCGTGTCGTCGGAGACGCCGAGTTCGCGCGCCACGGTGATCGCCGCCAGCGCGTTCTGGACGTTGTGCTCGCCGGGCATCGGCAGGCACATGTCCTCAAGGCGAATCTGCGCGTTCTTGCGGCGGTCGGTGATGACCACTTCGAAATGCGACACGCCCTTGGCGAAGCGGACGCCGGTGGCGCGGATATCGGCCTGCGGGCTGAAGCCATAGGTGATGAGGCGGCGGTCCTCGATGCGGCCGACCATGGCCTGGACCTCGGGATGGTCGAGGCAGAGCACGGCGAAGCCGTAGAACGGGATGTTCTCGACGAAGCGCTGGAAGGCCTCGCGCATGCGGTCGAAGGTGCCGTAGAAGTCCAGATGGTCCGGGTCGGCGTTGGTGACGACCGCGACGGTGGCCGGCAGCTTGAGGAAGGTGCCGTCGCTCTCGTCGGCCTCGACCACGACCCATTCGCCGGCGCCGAGCCGCGCATTGGTGCCATAGGCGTTGATGATGCCGCCATTGACCACCGTGGGATCGAGCCCGCCGGCGTCGAGCAGCGCGGCGATCATCGTCGTGGTCGTGGTCTTGCCGTTGGTGCCGGCGACGGCGACGCAGGAGCGCAGGCGCATGATCTCGGCCAGCATCTCGGCGCGGCGCACCAGCGGCAGGCTTTGGGCGCGGGCGGCGTCGAACTCCGGATTGCCGGGCTTGACGGCGGAGGAATAGACGACGGCGTGGGCGTCCGCCAGGTTCGCCGGATCGTGGCCGAGCATCACGGGGATGCCCATCTTCTTGAGGCGCCTGACATTGGCGTTGTCGGCCACGTCGCTGCCTTGAACCTTGTAGCCGAGATTGTGCATGATCTCGGCGATGCCGCTCATGCCGATGCCGCCGATGCCGATGAAATGGATGGTGCCGACGTCGAGCGGCACGCGGGTGTGCACGGGCGCGGTCATGCGGCCCTCGCGATCTTGAGCACCGCGTCGGCGAAGCGCTGCGTGCCGTCGGCCTTGGCGATGGCGCGCGCCGACGCGGCGCGTTTGGCTAGGTCGCCGGGCGATGCGAACGCCGCCGTCAGCATCTCCGCGAGCTTCTTCGGCGAGAGTTCGGATTGGCGCACGCGCCAGCCGCCGCCGGCTTTCGCCAGCGCGTCGGCGTTCGGGGTCTGGTTGTCGTCCAGCGCATGCGGCAGCGGCACCAGGATGGCGGGGCGGCCGATCACGGCGAGCTCGCTCACCGTGCCGGCGCCGGAGCGGCAGATAACAAGGTGTGTGGCGGCCATGCGCTGGGGCAGATCGCCGAAGAACGGCGCCAGTTCGGCTTTCACGCCGGCTTTGGCGTAGATCGCCTTCACGCCTTCGAGATCTTCGGGGCGGCATTGCTGCACGATGTCGAGACGGGCGCGGAGCGCATCGGGCAACAGCGCGACGGCGGCGGGAACGATCTCGCTGAAGACGCGGGCGCCCTGGCTGCCGCCGAACACGAGAAGCTTCAGCGGGCCGGCGGCGCTCGGTGTGTCGTAGGGCGCGCCGGCCAGCGCCACGACTTCGGGGCGCAGCGTGTTGCCGGTGTAGACGACCTTGCGCATGTCCTTGGGCAGGAAGCGCACCAGCGGGAAGTTCGCCGCGATCAGGTTCACGCTGTTCATGACGAGGCGATTGGCGCGGCCCATCAGGGCGTCGGGTGTGAGGATCGCGGTCGGGATCCGCGTGACGATGGCGGCGAGCATCACCGGCACGCTGGGATAGCCGCCGAAGCCGACGACGGCGGCGGGCCTCAGGCGCGCCAGCTTGATCAGCGACATCACGATGCCGCCGACGATCTCGAACGGCGAGGCCATCAGGCCGAGGATCGAGCGGTCGGAGAAGGCGGCGGAGGGCACGGTCTCGATCCGCGCGCCGGGAAAGGCGGTCGCGTAGTTCTTGAAGCGGGCATCGGTCATCACGACGATGGAATTGCCGCGCTTCTGCAGTTCGCCGGCCAGCGCCTGTGCCGGGAAGAGATGGCCGCCGGTGCCGCCGGCCGAGAGCACGATCAGGCTCATGCGCGCGCCCCGAACAGTTCGAGCAGCGAGGGATCGCGGGTGGGAAGCTGCGGCCGCTGGCGCGTCACGGCGAGCGCGAAGCCCATGGTCAGCGCCACCGCGAACAGCGAGGAGCCGCCATAGGAAATGAACGGCAGGGTCATGCCCTTGGCGGGCAACAGGCTGACCGCCACACCCATGTTGATGAAAGCCTGGAGCGCGGTGACGGTGGCGAGCGCTGCACCGGCGAGCTGGGAGAAGCGGTCGCGCTGGTCGGCGGCGCGCAGCAACAGGCGCACGGTCAACAGGCAGAACAGGATGGCGATGACGCCGCACAGGATGAGGCCGAACTCCTCGCCGGCGACGGCGAAGACGAAGTCGGAGTGCGCCTCGGGCAGGCGGTATTTCACCGTGCCGGCGCCGGGGCCGACACCGGTGAGGCCGCCATGCGCGAACGCCTTCAGCGCCAGGCCGGTCTGGTAGCCGGTATCGGTCGGATTGAGGAACTGGTCGATGCGGTGATGGACGTGCGGGAACAGCAGATAGGCGACAAGGCCGAGCACCACGCCGCCGCCGGCCAGGCCGCCCATCCATTTCAGCGGCGCGCCGGAGAAGAACAACAGCGTCGCCCACAGCGCGATCAGAAGCGTCGTCTGGCCGACATCGGGCTGCTTGAGCAGGATGGCGATGGCGGGAAGGATCAGCAGCAGGGTGATGACCGGCTTGGGCAGCGCCATGGTCTGGCGGTCCGCCAGGATCGCGGCGGCGAGCACCGCGAAGCCGGGCTTGAGGAACTCCGACGGCTGCAGCGAGAAGAAGCCGAACTCGATGGAGCGCTTGGCGCCCAGCACTTCGCTGCCGATGACCAGCACCAGGGCCGTGGCGATCAGCGCCACGGCGAAGGTGATGGCGGCGGCGATCTTGACCTGCTGCAGCGACAGCAGCGAGGCGCCGCCGAGGATCGCGAAGGCGACGACGGCGAACAGGATCTGCTTGGCGGTGTAGCGGAAATCGCCGGCGGTCAGCGGCCCGCCGGTCGCGGCCGGGCTGGCGGCGAAGGCGAGCATCAATCCGATGGTGATGAGCATCAGCATCAGGACGAGCGCGGTGCGGTCGATGGTCCACCACCAGGTGGCGTAGGAGCTGCGGTCGGCGCGGCTGTTCATGACGCCTCCCGGACGGGATGGGCGCGCAGGTCGGCGACCAGGGCGCGGAAGACATCGCCGCGCTGCTCGAAATCCCGGAACTGGTCGAACGAGGCGCAGGCCGGCGACAGCAGCACGACCGGCGAGGGCAGCGCCGACCCAGCGGCGGCGGACGCGGCGGCGCGGGTCGCGGCCTCCAGCGTGCCGGAGATTTCGTAAGCCACCTTGCCGTCCAGCGTGGCGGCGAAGGCCGGCGCGGCGTCGCCGATCAGGAAGGCTTTGCGGATGCGCGGGAAGAAGGGTGCGAGGCTTTCGATGCCGCCCGCCTTCGCCTTGCCGCCGGCGATCCAGAAGATGTCGGGGTAGCAGGCGAGCGCGCGGGCCGCCGCGTCGGCATTGGTCGCCTTGGAATCGTTGACGAAGCGCACCGCGCCGATGCGGCCGACCTCTTCCATCCGGTGCGCCAGGCCGGGGAAGTCGCCGATGGCCTGGGCGATGGCGCGGCTGTCCCTGGCATAGGGCTTGGTCGCGGCATAGGCGAGCGCGGCGTTCTGCCAATTGTGGGCGCCGGGCAGATGCGTCGCGGATGCGAGGTCCATGACTTTCGTCGCGCGCTGGCCCTGCGCGTCGTAGAGCGCGCCATCGACCACGAAGACGCCGCGGCCCAGCACCTTGCCGACCGAGACCGGCACGGCGGGCGGGCCGCCATTCGAGGCGTGGCGGGTGAAGATCGCCGAGGTGTAAGGGTCGTCGACGCCGATCACGATCTGGCCGGCCTTGGAGGTCTGCTTCAGGAGGCGCGCCTTCACCGCGGCGTAGTGCTCGAAGCTGCCATGGCGGTCGATGTGGTCGGGCGTGATGTTGGAAAGCACGCTGACATCCGGCACCAGGCCCGGCGCGAGATCGATCTGGTAGGACGACAGCTCCAGCACATAGATCGTCTTGGGGCCCGGCGGTTCGAGGTCAAGCACCGCCTTGCCGATATTGCCGCCGACCTGCACGTCGTAACCGGCGGCGGCGAGGATGTGGCCGATCAGGGCGGTGGTGGTGGACTTGCCGTTGGTGCCGGTGATCGCGATGACCGGGCTGCGGCCGGGCACGGCGGGATCGGCCGCCATCTCGCGCGCGAACAGCTCCATGTCGCCGATCACTTCGACGGCGGCGGCGCGGGCGCGCTCGACGATGGCATGGGGCTTGGGATGGGTCAGCGGCACGCCGGGCGACAGCACCAGCGCCTGCAGCCTGTCCCATGCCCAACTGGCGATGGGCACGACGACCGCGCCGAGGCCCTCGGCCTCACGCCGCGCGTCCTCCCGGTCGTCCCAGGCAAAGACATGCGCGCCGCCGGCCTTGAGCGACGCGATCGACGCCATGCCGCTGCGCGCCAGCCCGAAGACGCCGACATCCTTGTGCTTGAAGGCGCGCGCCGCGATCATCGCCTACCGCAGCTTCAAGGTTGCGAGGCCGACCAAAGCGAGCACCACCGCGACGATCCAGAAACGGATGACGATGGTGGGCTCCTTCCAGCCGAGCTGTTCGTAATGGTGGTGGATCGGCGCCATGCGGAAGACGCGCTTGCCGGTCAGCCTGAACGAGATGACCTGGACGATCACCGAGACGGTCTCGAACACGAAAAGCCCGCCGACGATGGCGAGCACGATCTCGTGCTTGACGGCGACGGCGACGGCACCGAGCGCGCCGCCGAGCGGCAGCGAACCGGTGTCGCCCATGAACACCATGGCGGGCGGCGCGTTGTACCAGAGGAAACCGAGGCCGGCGCCGACCAGGGCGGCGAGGAAGACGGCAAGTTCGCCGGTGCCGGCGACGTAGATCAATTCGAGGTATTTGGCGAAGTTCACATTGCCGACGAGATAGGCGATCAGGATGAAGGTCGACGCCGCGATCATCACCGGCACGATGGCGAGGCCGTCGAGGCCGTCGGTGAAGTTCACCGCATTGGCGGCGCCGGCGATCACGATGCCGCCGACCACGACGAAGCCGATGCCGAACGGGATGACGAAAGACTTGAAGAACGGCACCGCCAGCGTGCCCTGCAGCGGCGTCTCCTCGAGATGCATCAGCGCCCAGGTGGCGATGAAGGCGACGCCGAACTCGACGGCGAGGCGGACATAGCCGCTGACGCCGCCGGAAGTGCGCTTGGTGACCTTCTGGTAGTCGTCGGCGAAGCCGAGCGCGCCATAGGCGACGGTGACGAAGAGGACGATCCAGACATATTCGTTGGCGAGATTGGCCCAGAGCAGCGTGGCGATCACCCAGGGCAGGAGGATCAGGAGGCCGCCCATGGTCGGCGTGCCGGCTTTCTCCACGATGTGGCGCTGCGGCCCGTCGGCGCGGATCGGCTGGCCCTTGCCCTGTTTCGCCTTCAGCCAGCGGATCAGCGAACCGTTGACGATGAAGGCGAAGATCAGCGCCGTGATCACCGCGCCGCCGGAGCGGAAGGTGAGATATTTGAACAGCCGGAAGAAGGCGAGCTGGTCGGTGTGGGTGAGCAGCGAGAGATAATACAGCATCGGTTACGCAACCCTCGCTTTCAACGCATCGATGACGACGGCCATCTTGCTGCCGAGCGACCCCTTCACCAGCACGACGTCGCCGGCGCGCAGCGCCGCGGCCAGTGGCGCGACGAGCTCGGCGGAGGTCGCGGCCCAGGCGCCGCGGCGCGCGGCGGGCAGGATGTCCCACAGCGCCTTCATCTGCGTCCCGCAGAGGAAGACGAGATCGGCCTTCGCCGCTTCGACGGGCGCGGCGAGGCCGGCGTGGTGCGCGGCGCCGTCCGGACCCATCTCCAGCATGTCGCCGAGCACGGCGATGCGGCGGCCTTTCGCGGCGCCCAATAGCGCGAGCGCGGCGGCCATCGAGGCGGTGTTGGCGTTGTAGCTTTCGTCGATCACGTCGATGCCGGCGGCGGAGAAGCGCGCCCCCCTGCCCTTCAGCGCCGCAAAGCCCTTGAGCGCGGCGGCGGCATTGAGGACGTCGCCGTCGAGCAGCGCGACGGCGAGCAGCGCGGCCACCGCGTTGCCGGCGATGTGCTTGCCGGGCGCACCGATGCGGAATTCGACCGGCGTGCCGAGGATGTCGGCCTTCACGCTCGCGCCCTCGGCGGTTTCGGAATAGTCGAGCAGGCGCGCGTCGCTGCCGGGTTTTTCGCCGAAGGCGAGAACCCGCGCGACATGGGCCTGGCGGGCGCGGGCTTTCAGGCGGTCGGCATAGGGACTGTCGGCGGGGAGGATCGCGGCGCCGCCGGGGGCGAGGCCCTCGAAGATCTCGGACTTGGCGTCGGCGATGGCGTCGCAATTGCCGAAGAATTCCAGATGCGCCGGCGCGATGGTGGTGACGAGCGCGACATGCGGCTGCACGAAGCTCACGAGATTGCGGATCTCGCCGAAATGATTCATGCCGATCTCGAACACGCCGTACTGCGCGCCGCGCGGCAACGAAGCGAGGCTGAGCGGCACGCCCCAATGGTTGTTGTAGGACGCGGCCGAGCAATGCGTGGCGCCGAGCGCGCCGAGGGCGAGGCGCAGAAGCTCCTTCGTCGTGGTCTTGCCGGCGCTGCCGGTGACGCCGACGATCTTGGCTGAACTGCGGGCGCGGGCGGCGCGGGCGAGGTCTTCGAGGCCGCGCTGGGTGTGCGCCACGGTGAGCAGCGCCGAGCCGGGTGCAAGGCCCGCCGGCTCGCGGCTGACCAGGGCGGCGCCGGCCTTGGCTTCGAATGCCGCCTTCACGAAATCATGGCCGTCGCGGTTGTCGCCCTTCAGCGCGACGAAGAGATCGCCGGGCTGAAGCGTGCGCGTGTCGATGGAGAGGCCGTTCACTTCGAATGGTTTTCCAGGAATGGCAAGCGTCGCGCCTTGCGCTTCTTCGGAGGTCCAGAGCGGCATGGTCATGCGGCGCGCCCTCCGAGCGAGAGGGCGGCGGCGATGGCGACGGCGCGGTCGGAGAACGGAAGCACCTGCGTGCCGACGATCTGGCCGGTCTCATGGCCCTTACCGGCGATGACGAGGATGTCGCCGGCACCGAGCGCGGCGATGCCTTCGCGGATGGCGGTGGCGCGGTCGCCGATCTCGCGCGCGCCCGGCGCGCCGGCGAGGGCTTCCTTGCGGATCGTGGCCGCGTCTTCGGTGCGGGGGTTGTCGTCGGTGACGATGACGGCGTCGGCATTGCGCGTCGCGGCTTCGCCCATCAGCGGGCGCTTGCCCTTGTCGCGGTCGCCGCCGCAGCCGAACACGACATGCAGCCTGCCCGTGACATGCGGGCGGATCGCGGCGAGCACCTTCTCCAGCGAATCCGGGGTGTGGGCGTAGTCGATATAGATCGGCGCGCCGGACGCGGCGACGGCGACCTTCTCCAGGCGCCCAGGGGCGCCTTTGAGATGTTCGAGCGCGGCGAAGACTTTCGCCGGATCGTCGCCCAGGCCGATCACCAGCGCGGCGGCGACGAGGGCGTTGGATGCCTGGAAGCTGCCGGCCAGCGGCAGCGAAACCGTGTAATCGTGGCCGTCGTGGCGCAGCGTCAGCGTCTGTCCGTCGAGGCGGCCTTCGCGCGACAGCATCCGAATGGCTTCGCCATGTTCGCCGACCGCCATGATCGCGAGGCCGCGCTTGCGCGCCGCGGCGATGAAGCGGTCGGCATATTCGGCGTCGGCGTTGACCACGGCCAGCGCGTCGTCGCGCGCGACCTCGGTGAACAGGCGCAGCTTGGCGTGGAGATAGTTCTCGACCGAACCGTGATAATCAAAATGGTCGCGGCTCAGATTCGTGAAGGCGCAGGCGGCGATCTCGACGCCATCCAGGCGGAACTGGTCGAGGCCGTGGCTGGAGGCTTCCAGCGCCAGATGGTCGATGCCGTCCTTCTTCAATTGCGCCAAGAGGCGATGGATCTCGATCGGGTCGGGCGTGGTGTGCTTCAGCGGAATCTCGCCCTTGGGCGTGACGACGCCGACCGTGCCGAGGCTGGCGGCCGGCTTGCCGAGCGCGGTCCAGATCTCGCGCACGAAGGCGACGATGGAGGACTTGCCCTTGGTGCCGGTGACGGCGGCGACGATCCTGGGCTGGGCGCCGAAGAAGCGCGCGGCGGTCCTGGCAAGGCCGAGGCGCGGATTGTCGTCGGAGATAAAGCGCACGCCGAGCGCGGCGGCGGCCGGGGCGACATCGGGGCGGCCGAGCACGGCGATCGCGCCCCGCGCCACGGCGTCCTTCACGAAGGCCGCGCCGTCGGCCTTGGTGCCGGGCAGCGCCGCGAACAAATAACCGGGCTTGACCTCGCGGCTGTCGCTCGCAAGCCCGGTGTATTCTCCGGCGATGGAATCCGGGGGCGCCTTCATGGCGTCCATACCCACTCTACCCGACGTGATACTGGCTCCCGATTGTGGTCCCATTATGTATTCCCACGCGGCGCGGGCCTCTGCGCCACGCCCAGGATCGGCGCGATGCGCGAGATCACGCGGCCCGCGAGCGGCGCCGCCGTCAAACCGGCCAAGGCGGTGCCGCCCGTTTCCTTGGTCCCGTGCGGCGTGTCCAGGAGAACAAAGACAATGTAGCGCGGATCCTCGATGGGGAAAACGGCGAGGAAGGAGGTCACCAGCACATGGGGCTGGTAACCATGTCCGTTGGGAATCGGCTTTTCCGCCGAGCCGGTCTTGCCGCCGACGTCATAGCCCGGGATATCGGCCTTGCGGCCGGTGCCGTCGGTGACGACATAGCGCAGCAATTCGCGCATTTTCAGGCTGGTTTGCGGCTTGATCACCTGCTCGCCGCGCGCATCGGCCGCATGTTTCAGGAAGGTCGGCGCGACCCGGCGGCCGCCGTTCACGACGATGGCGGCGGCGGCGACATAAGAGAGCGGCGCGACCGAAATGCCGTGGCCGAAACCGATGGTCGCGGTCTCGATCGTGCCCCAGTTCTTGGGCGCGGGATAAAGCGGGCGGGCGAATTCCGAGAGCTCGGTGTGAAGGATATGCAACACGCCCATGCTGTCGAGGAACTGGCGCTGGCGCACGCCGCCGGAGCGCAGCGCGATCTGCGCCGTGCCGATGTTGGAGGAATGCGCCAGCACCTCGCGCGCGGTGTAGGTGGCCGGCATGTGCTCGGCCTCGTGGATGGTGAACTTGCCGATCCGAAAGCCGTTGCCGATGGGGAATACTTCGTCCGGCGTGGTGGTGTGGTCCTCCATCGCCAGGGTGAAGGACAGGACCTTGAACACCGAGCCGAGCTCGTAGCGGTCGGCGGCCATGATGTTGTGGTCGGAATCGGCGCCGGTGAGATGGCGATAGTTCGGATCGAAATCCGGCATCGAGACCATGGCGAGGATCTCGCCGGTGTTCACGTCCATCACCACGCCGCCGGCGGCCAGCGCGCGGAAGGTCTTGCGCGCCGCCTCGACCTCGTTGGCCAGGATGTATTGCACGCGCATGTCGACGGAGAGCTGGACGGGAATGGTCGGCGCGGTGCGGAGCTGGACGTCGAGCCCGCCTTCCAGGCCCGATTGGCCGTTGCCGTCGGGATCGGTGACGCCGAGAAGCTGCGCCGTGGCGCGGCCGTCGGGATAATAGCGCTTGGTGTTGGGCTCGAACTCCAGGCCGGGGAGACCCAGCCGCATCACCTTGTCCTGCACGTCGGGCGTGAGCTGGCGGGCGACCAGGACGTAAGGGCTCTTGGCATGGTCGAAGGCGGATTTGAGCCGCGGATAGTCGGTGCCGGTGATCGACGCCAGATCGCGCGCCGCCTGGTCCCTGTCGTAGAGCGCGTGCGGGCGGACATAGAGGTCCATGACCGGAAGATCGCGCGCCAGAAGCTCGCCATTGCGGTCGACGATGTCGGCGCGGGCGAACAACCCGTCGCCGGCGGCCACCGCGGCCTGGCCGTGGCGGAACAGGGTGACGTCGACAAGGCGCACGCCGACCAGCGCGAAGGCCGCGACGCACAGGGCCGCGCCGATCACGATGCGCCGCTGATAGATCGTGGGGCCCTGCTTCATCGGGTTTCCTAGAGTCCGGAACGGTCGGTGGCGGGCTTGGGGGTGGGCACCTGGACATTGGCTTGGCGGATCGGCGTGTCGCTGAGCGGGGCCTCTTCGCCGCGGCGCGGCAGGGCGTCGAACGACGAAAGCTGGACGGTCGGCGCGCCGGTGAGGCCGAGATTGGTCTGCGCCAAGGCCTGGATCCGGGCCGGGCCGGCGACGTGCTCCCATTCGGTTTCCAGCACGCTCATGCTGGCCTGCTCGCGCGCGATCTCGCTGTTGACGTTGGAGAGTTCGACGCCGGCGACACGGGTCTTCTCCGACACATGATAGAGCGCGAGGATGGCGAGGCCCATCAGGGCGACGCAGAGAGTGTTGAAGACGCGCACCATGGTTTGCTCCTAAGCCGCCAAACGTTCAGCCGCGCGCAGGCGGGCGGAGCGCGCGCGGGGGTTGCCTTCGACTTCGGTCGCGCCCGGCATCAGCGGGCGGTGGGTGAGGAGCCGGAACGCGGCCGGCTGGGCGCGCCGCGCCACCGGCGCGTGGCGCGAGCCGAGCGGCGCGGTGGTGGCGCGCGCGGTCAGGAAGCGCTTCACGATGCGGTCCTCGAGCGAATGGAAGGAGACGACGACCAGCCGGCCGAACGGCGCGAGCGCGCCGGCGGCGGCTTCGAGGCCGCGTTCGAGCTCGCCGAGCTCGTCGTTCACATGGATGCGCAGCGCCTGGAAGGTGCGCGTGGCGGGATGGATGGCGAGGCGCGCGGCGGCGGGGCCTTGCGCGTCCTTCACGATCTGCGCCAGTTCGCCCGTGGTGGTGACCGGACGCTTGGCGACGATGGCGCGGGCGATGCGGCGCGCGTTGTGCTCCTCGCCGAGCTGGGAGATGACGCGGGCGATGTCGCGCTCGTCGGCGGTGTTCACGAAATCGGCGGCGGACGGGCCTTCCTTGCTCATGCGCATGTCGAGCGGGCCGCTGTCGCGGAACGAGAAGCCGCGCGCCGGCTCGTCGAATTGGAAAGACGACGCCCCAAGATCGAGCACGACGCCATCGGCCCGCGCGCCGTCGAGATAGGTCGCGAGGTTGGAGAACTCGCCATGGATCAGGGTGAGGCGGCCGCCGAACTGCGCCACCAGATCCTGGCCGCGCGCGATGGCGTCGGGATCGCGGTCGATGCCGAGCACGCGGCAATCCGCGGCTTCGAGGATGGCGCGGGTATAGCCGCCGCCGCCGAAGGTGCCGTCGACATAATGCTCGCCGTCCTTGGGCGCGAGCATGTCGAGAACTTCGGCGAGCATCACGGGAAGATGGCCGCTCATGCGCCGCCCTCCTTCGCCGCTTCGAAGCGGGCCTTCATGCGCGCGACGCTTTCGGCCTCGACCACCGCGTAGGCCGTGGCGTCCCATATCTTGAATTTCTGGCCCATGCCGACGAAGGCGACTTTGTCCTTGAGGCCGGCATGCGCGATCATCGCGTCCGGCAGGCGCACGCGGCCGCCATCGTCGGTCGGCAGAAGCTGGATGCGCCCCATGATCGCGGTGGCCATGTCGTCATGGGCCGGCGACAGAAACGGATCGAGCGCGGCGAGACGCGCCGTCAGCCCGTCGACCGCCGCCTGGCCGAAGCCTTCGAGCGAGGCATCGACGAAGGAGGGATAGACATAGACGCCGGCCGTGTTCTGGGCGGCCAGGACCTGCCGGAAGCTCGCGGGGATGCAGACGCGCCCCTTGCTATCGAGCGACCCCGTTACCGTCGAAAGGAACGGCAGGCTGGTCATTGGTCGGCGGTTCCCCCTCGGGTCCGAGGGGCTGGCCTGCCGCGGGAGGGCGCTGGATCAAAGCCCCTGGGACAGTCTGGGATAGCATGGGATGAGACCGGCGGTCAATCAAAAAGCCAGTGATTTGAGGGGGTTGGTACATCTACCTATGGAATCGACTCATCTACCCGTTGTGGTCGCGGAACAAATACGAAACACGTAAATGTTGCGGTTACCCGGGTAAACACCAGGTTAACGATGAGTATGCGGTTTTTAGTCCTATGCAGCCGAATAAGACTTCGTACCCAAATATGTAGTTGACACCACATGATTTTGGGACGATATTCCAGCCATGTCAAACGACAGGCCGACATCCCCAGCGCCGGGGACCGATATCGAGGTCACGCCCGAGATGATCGAGGCGGCGGAACATGCTGTTTTTAGCGCGCACGGCCAGGAGAGCATCGGCCCGCATGAGTACGGCGACTACCTGATGACGCCAGAATTTCTGACGCTCATCTTTAAGGCGATGAGTAAAAGTCTCGAAGCATCGCGGACTTCACCTCCCGAAACCGGGCAGTGAGATCGGTGAATTCCTTTTCGATGGCTCGCACCTCGTCCGTGCTAACGGGCTTGTACGAGAAATCCAGCGTGCCGTGGGCCGTCTTGTGTAGTCGGTAATGCTGCCCGCTGTCATAGCTGTAGAACCATGGATCGTGCGCTATCCGGTTTCTTTTGTCCGCCATGCCCAAGGCGTTGCCACGAATTTGATTGAGCTTGTCGATGTGTTTCTTGCTGATTCCTTGAGATCTGGAGAGAGTTATCAGCGCATCGAACCGTTGCCTGACGTCACTTCATCGACGATGAATTCAAACTGCGCCCATGCCGAGATTGCCCGACCGATGGCAGCGGCGTGGTCAACCGTCGCGTGATTGTATAAAAGGTCTTCCGGTTCATCTGGCATAGGCGTTCCCAATGGACAAGAAAAGCTCAGATCATCAGGACCAATACGGACCGGAAGAAACCGAGCAACGGGTGCGCGCGGCACTTCGCGGAGCCTTCAGGGGCTCGCCAACGCAACTGAAAGACATCCCGCGCAAGCCAAGGGCGAGTCGGACCAAGGCCGCCAGTCGTCGGGTCCGAAAGACCGCTTAAATCCACAGATTCGCGCCCGTCGCGCGACGCCGCTATATTCCGCTCCGGTGACCCGTTCGCGGGTTGCTGGGGCGTAGAAACCTCTCAGATTGGCGGCTTTGTGCTGCCGCAAACGCACTCTCCGCCCATATGGTCGGGGAGGCATCCGTGCATGTCCAAGGCGAAAGCCCAAAGACGGATGCAACCTTGCCAATCTGAGGTTTTCTAACTCCCCGATCGCCAGGCGGGGAGAGATGGATGGCTTGGACACGCTGGCTATTCTGGGCGCTGATCACGTTGGGAAGTTTCGGTCCGGCGGTCGCGGATGACGGAAATGCGCCCTTCTGTACCGTCTTCGCGTATGGCAAGCAGTGTTGGTATTACACGGAAGAGGCATGTGAGAATGCCGCCGGCACAATGGGCGCGTGCATTCTTAATCGAGAGGCGGTGCGACCGCCGAACGGTACAGCACCTTTCTGTGTCGTTACGTCCACCGCTACCAATTGTTGGTTTTACTCCGCAGACAGTTGCAGGGACGCGGCAGAAAGTTCTGGTGGGCGGTGCGTTGTCCGATGATGGCTCTTGCTAGAGCGGCGGTCGGAATCCTAATCGGCACTGCCGTCTACGGTCTGACGGCGTTTCTCGTGGCAATGCTTGTGGCCGTTCCACTCGGGACTGCTTGGGATGTTTTGCTGTGGGCCACCGGGAGCCATCTTCCAGTCGACATGAGCGGCGTGGAACGTATCTGTAGGAGCCACTTTGTTTGGGGCGTCTGCGCTGGTATCGGCGCAACTGTGTGGTGGCAAAAGGCTGGTTCCGAAATCATGTCATCGATGAAGGCGAGCGCATCGTTCGTTGATACGACGCGTTCAGAGGGATAGTGTTCGGGGGGGGTGATCCGCGCGGCCTGCCAGCCGCGCTTTGGATCTGGTGCCAATAGCAGCGACGCCAACGGCTATATCAATCTAGCCGAATGGGCGCTCTATGCAAACTCGAAAATCTAGTCGTCATCGTCCTTCACGAGCCGCAGGTGCTGGCGCGATTTGTGTGAAGGCTGCTTCTTCGCGTGCGCTTGTCGCACGATTGCCCGAATTGCTCGCGCCAGAGAAAGCGCATCAACCTCCGAAACGCGGAGCTCGACTACTAATGGTCTTTCGGATGTGGATGTTGAAAAACGGAGACGTATATTTTTCGTTTTAGGATCGAATTTTACATCCCGTGGCACCGCAAGGAATGCATGCGTCTCCATCTGTCTCTCCTAGGTCTGTCGCGATTCCTAGGATAGTGGCGAAGCCCACCGGAGTCATTCGGTGGGCTTCTGCTTTTGCCGCCAGCGCGAGAAGTGCGCGGCCAACCACTTGAACGACTGAGATTTAACGAGGTTGATGATAGGTGAGGCGCTTGCCTTCGGCGGCGCGAACCGCCGCGACCGTGCGGGCTTCGTCATTCCAGCCCAGCGCCTCACGGTGATTGTAGCGAAAATCGAATTCCGCGAGATAGCGGTGCAGATGCTTCTCGCTGCAATGCTGGTACACGCCGCGCATGCCGCGCTTAAAAATCGAGAAGTAGCCTTCTGCCGAGTTCACATGCACGTCGCCGCGGACGTATTCCTTGGAGCGATGGTCGACGGTTTCGTGATCGCCGAAGAGGTTGCCGACTTCGGTATAGAGGCGACTGCCGTCGGTATGCAGCCGCGACTCGTGGGCGATGTTGTCGGCGACGATCTTCCCGACCGTGGCCTTGTCAGCACGCGGAACATGGAACGACCGTACCTTGCCGTGACGCTCCACCAGCGTGACGATGGTGCGCTTGTTGGACGGCCCAGTATTGCCCTTCTTGGTGAATTTGCGGCCGCTGGTGGTCGCTGTCCGCATCTTCTGGCTTTCGACACCGCCGAAGTAGGTTTCGTCCGCCTCGACAATCCGACCCTCGCCGCCCATCGGCGGCAGATCGAGGCCGCCCTGGCGCATCGCCTCCATGATCCGGTGATGCATGAACCAGGCGGTCTTGTATTGGCACCCGAGGGCGCGCTGAAGCTGAAGGGCGCTGAAGCCCTTCTTGCTGGAGTTCATGAGGTAGAAGGCCATGGCCCACTGCGTCAGAGGGGCGTGGCTACGCTCCATCACAGAGCCCGTCATGACGGTGAAGTCTTTGCGGCACGTCTTGGCAGCGCAGCGGTAGCGGCCCGGCTTCTTGGTCGCGTAGCGGTCCTGGGAGCCACAATGGGGGCAGACCGGGCCGGACGGCCAGCGGGACGCCTCAAACCATGACCGGGCGGCTTCCTCATCGTGAAAGCGGCGGTCTGTGAAAGTATTCATAGCTGGCAACGGCCTCAAATTCAGTGATGCCAGCATATGCCTCGGTTTTGTGGTGTCAACTACATATTTGGGACTTCGTACCTAGATATCTATCTCATGCTGCCGGAAAATTTGGGACGATATTCCAGCCCAGAAGAACACCGGCAATTGCCGCGGCCGTCAAAATACCGGCGGCGGCCAGATCGTGGCGTCCAATCAAACGCGTCCAGTCCCGACAGTGAATTGCGTGGCGCGCAACACCACCGGCGTCTTCGCCACGCATTGACGGAAGAAACCGGCGGGCGCCCCGCTCGAATGCATGCGGCTCGCGCCGTTGCGTGGGTTTCGACGATTGCGCCTGCCCAGGTCGCGACAAACCGGTCAAAACGCCGTTCGGCGTTGAGATTTTTCAGCCCATCGGATATATTTTCACCAGCCGCCCACCACATCTTGGTGCTCCATGAAAAACGAAATGGACCAGCGGCCTCGAAGAACCCGAGCAACACACGGCGCTTCGCGAAGCCTTCAAGGGCTTACCCACGCGATTGAAAGACATCCGGCGCAAGCCAAGGGCGAGTCGGGTTAAGACCGCCAGGCGCGCAAAGGCGCCCGATCCGCAGATTCGTGAAATCAATTGAGGGGCAACAAACCGATGAGCGACAGACGATTGGCGAACACGATTACGGCTTCGATGTTTTTGCTTGCAACGACGGTGCTGTTGCCCAGCACAGCCGGCGCAATGGCTTCTTTTGCTCTTGGAATCCCCGACGACGTGGCCCATCACGGCCTCGCATACGGTACCGCTTGGAACCATTCGTCGCGCGAGAGCGCGGATGCGGATGCGTTGAGCAGCTGTCGCGGTTTTACCGGCGCGCCCGACGATACGCGCGCCTTGTGCAAGGTGGTCGCGCATTTTGACCATCAATGCCTGGCGATCTCCATGGATCCAAAGGCAGGCACGCCCGGCTACGGGTGGGCAATCGCGGATACGGAGTCCGCGGCAAGCGAACAGGCCCTGCAACATTGCCAGGATACGGCGGGCGCGGATCGCACGGCCTATTGCGAATCCAGCGAAGCGGAGTGCGATACGACACCCTAGGCCGAACCGCGCCGGTTACCATCCGTAGACGGACTATCGTGGCGCGGGCAATGCGGCAAAGGCCGAGCCCGGACTTCCGCCAAGCCCTCGCGGTCCGTGCCGCCTTTTTCGGCGGGCGGTGAAGCATCCCGGACTGTCGCGATTCGTCGCGGCCCCGCCCTTACCGGGCTTTTGCGACGCGCGAGCGCGCGACAATGCCGCAGAACACTGGCGCCCCGCCCGTGCGTTCCTAAAGTTGCCATTGCAATTCCCCAGAGGAGCGGAACATGGATCGCATGTCTTCGGCGGTCGGGCCGATGGAGTTCGCCGACATCGCGGACACCGCGACCTCGCGCATCGGCCTGGGCACCTGGGCGATCGGCGGCTGGATGTGGGGCGGCAGCGACGAGGCCGAAGCCATCCGCACCATCCGCGCCGCCTTCGACCGCGGCATCAACCTGATCGACACCGCGCCGGTCTACGGCTTCGGGCGTTCGGAGGATATCGTCGGCAAGGCGCTTCTGGGCCTGCGACCCCGGGCGGTGATCGCGACCAAGGTCGGGCTGGACTGGAAGGACGGCAAGCCGTTCCGCGACGCCAGCCGCGCGCGCATCCGCAAGGAGTGCGAGGATTCGCTGCGCCGTCTGCAGACCGATCACATCGACATCTACCAGGTGCACTGGCCCGATCCGACGACGCCGATCGCCGAAACCGCCGATGCGATGCGTTCGCTCTATACCGAAGGCAAGATCGCGGCCATCGGCGTTTCGAACTTCTCCGTGGCGCAGATGGAGGAATTCCGCCGCCACGCGCCGCTGCATGTGCTGCAGCCGCCCTACAATCTGTTCGAGCGCGCGGCCGAGGCGGAGATCCTGCCCTATGCGCGGGCGAACGGCATCGCGACGCTCGGCTATGGCGCGCTGTGTCGCGGCCTGTTGTCGGGCACGATGCGGGCGGACACGAAATTCGAGGGCGACGATCTGCGCCGCACCGATCCGAAATTCCAGCAGCCGCGCTTCGGACACTATCTGGCGGCGGTGACGCGGCTCGACACGCTCGCCCGCGAGCGGTTCGGGCGGACGGTGATAGATTTGGCGGTGCGCTTCAACCTCGACAAGGGCATAACGTCGGCGCTGTGGGGCGCGCGGCGGCCGGACCAGCTTGCCCCGGTGGCGGGCGCGATCGGCTGGACGCTCGACGCGGCGGCGATGGCCGAGATCGAGACGATCCTGCGCGAGGAAATACCCGATCCGGTCGGGCCGGAATTCATGGCGCCGCCGGCGCGAACGTAAGACGGAACAGGAGACGCGAATGAAAATCGGAGTCATCGGATTGGGCGCGATGGGCGCCGGCATCGCGGCAAACCTGCTGCGCGCCGGCCACGACGTGACGGTGTGGAACCGCTCGCCCGAGCCGGTCGCGGCGCTCGTCGCGCAGGGCGCGCGCGCGGCGAAGACGCCGGGCGACGCGCTGCGGGGCGAGGTGCTGTTCTCCATGCTCGCCAACGACGCGGCGCTGCACGCGGTGGGGCTGGACGGCGCGGCGCTCGACGGCGCGGCCAAGGGGCTCGTCCATTGCAACATGGCGACGGTGTCGCTCGACATGGCGCGCGCGCTGGCGGCGGCGCATGCGCAGCGCGGGCTCGGATACGTCGCGGCGCCGGTGTTCGGGCGGCCGAACGTGGCGGCGCTGGGCCAATTGCTCGTCGTCGCGGCGGGCGCGGCCGATGCGGTCGAGACGGTCAAGCCGCTGCTCGGCGCGGTGGGGCGCCGCGTCGAGATCGTCGGCGACAGGCCGGAGCAGGCGAACCTGTTCAAGATCGCCGGCAATTTCATGATCGTGTCGGTGGTGGAGACGCTGGGCGAGGCCTTCGCGCTGCTGCGCAAGGGCGGCGTCGATCACGGCCGCTTCCAGGAGATCATGGCGTCGTCGCTGTTCGCCGCCCCGCTCTATCAGGGCTATGGCAAGCTGATCGTCGACGAGGCGTTCGATCCGCCGGGCTTCCGGCTGGTGCTCGGCCTGAAGGACGTGAACCTGGCGCGCGGCGCGGCGGCCGAGCTCGGCAGCTTCCTGCCGCTGGGCGATCTGATGCGCGACACGCTCGAGGCCGCGATCGCGGACGGCTGGGGCGAGAAGGACCTGACGGCCGGCGCCGCGCTGATCGCGAAGAGATCCGGTCTGTAAGCTGCCGTTACGCGATCCTACCTAAGCGGAACTTCGCCGGCGTAAACCCTCGGTTAGCGTTGTCGCGTCTAGAACCGGACGTTGCGAGGACAACGTGAACGGCTTCGACAGACACGCGGCGGAACGGACCATCGAGGCGCTGCATCTCGCGCGCTCGAACGGCGAATTGGCGGCGCGCTGGCTGGGGCTGTGGCGGAGCGATGCGCTGCCTCGGCGCGACGCGTTCCGGCCCTCGAATTTCAAGACCTTCCTGCCGACCATCGTCCTCTTCAACGTCGTGCCCGACCAGAGCGTGACCGTGCGGCTGGCCGGCACGCGCTATGCGCATATCCTGGGCCGGGAGATGACGGGCGCGGACTGGATCGCCGCGGCGCCGCCAAGCTATCGCGCCACGCGGCTCGGCGTTTATTCGAAGATCGCGCGCGGCGCGATCCTGGTGGGGCATCGCCGCCTCGCCACGACGGAGGGCGAGGACTATCTGTGCGAAGAGATCGTGCTGCCCTTCGCGCCCGACGCGCAGGGCGTGACGCCGGTCCTGGCGCACGCGCATCTGCCGGTCGACCGCTATCTGAAGATCAAATCGGTGGCGCAGGCGCTGGGCGAGCCGGTGGACTATGCGGTGATCGAACTGGAGCGGGTCGAGCACCTGGACGCGTCCGAAGACATCAAAGTGGCCTGAGCCGCAACGTCGGGATGCTTGCTGCACCTGGGCCCCGGCGCGCGCTCGCTGCGCTCGCTGGCCGGGGGTGACAGTTTCCAAGGCGCGTCAGATGGCCTGTAAGCCGGGTTCTGTCTCTCGTTGCCGAGAGGATGGCCATTCCTCTGGGATGGCGATCGCTCGCCACCTCGCGCGACCTACCCGGACGGCGATCCGGAAACGGATCAGGTGCCGTCCCTATTTGGTCTTGCTCCCGGTGGGGCTTGCCTTGCCGCTCCTGTTGCCAGGACCGCGGTGCGCTCTTACCGCACCATTTCAACCTTGCCGCGGCCGATCTTCCCGAAAGAAGACCGGGCCGGTAGGCGGTATCATTTCTGTGGCGCTGTCCCTGGGGTCGCCCCCGCCGGCCGTTAGCCGGCACCGTGTCTCCGTGGAGCCCGGACTTTCCTCCCCTCCCCTTGCGAGGAAGAGCGGCCATCCGGCCATCTGACGCGGGCGGAACCTACGCTTTCGCCAGCACCCGGTCGAGTCGGGACGCACGCGGGCGAGCCGATTGCCGGCGGCCGACGACCGGGATACTTGCCGACGCCCTGTTCGGCGCGATCGCCGGGATGGCGCGGCGGCTGGGCGGAACCATGCTGTCGATCCAATCCGATCCGCATGCGGAGGGATTTTACCTGCGCCTCGGCGCGCGGCGGACCGGCGAGGCGCCGTCGCAGTCCATTCCGGGCCGCCTGCTGCCGATGCTGGAATTCGACCTGCGGACGCGACCGGCACAATTTTAGCGGAATGCTTCGCCTTCCGGTAACCAGATTCGCGGGCACGGGGAGTTCCACGGAACGTGTTGCGTAGTTCGGCACTCTCAGAACCAAGAAACTGGGAGAACAAACATGGCATCCATCCACCAACTCGACGAAAGCCGCCCCTCGCCCGCCACAATGGCGGCGTTCGACCTGCCGGAGCCGAGGACCAAACGCTGGGTGCCGCGGCGCAAGGCCCAGGTCGTGGCCGCGGTGCAGGGCGGCGCGCTCAGCCTCGACGAGGCCTGCCAGCGCTATGCGCTGACGGTGGAGGAGTTCTCGTCCTGGCAGCGCGCGATCGACAAATACGGCCTCGCCGGCCTGCGCGCGACGCATGCCCAGGAATACCGCATCGGCGGGCGCTAGCCGAGCGCCAGATCGACCGCCGCCGTCGCGTGGAGCGTGGTGGTATCGAATTGCGGAACGGCGGAATCTTCCGGCATGACGAGCAGCGGCAGCTCGGTGCAGCCGAGGATCACGCCTTCCGCGCCGCGCGCCACGAGGCCCGCGATGATGTCGCGATACTTGGCGCGCGAGGCCGGAAGGAACCGGCCGCGCACGAGTTCCTCATAGACCACCCGGCTGACTTCGGCGGCGTCGTCGCCTTGCGGCACGATGACGTCGAGGCCGTAGCGTCCCTTGAGGCGGCCGAGCAGGATATCGTCCCGCTCCATCGTGTGGCTGGAACCCAGGAGCGCGACGCGGCGCATGCGGGCGCGATCGATGGCGGCGCCGAGCGGATCGGCGATGTGCAGGAAGGGAACGCGGATCGCTTTCTCGATAGCGTCCGTCGCGCAATGCATGGTGTTGCAGCACATGATGACGAAGTCGGCGCCGGCGCGCTCGAGGCCTTGCGCGGCCTCGGCCATGCGGCGGTTGGCGTCGTCCCAGGCGCCGGTCCGCTGCGCGACGGAGATCTCGGCGAAGTCGAAGGAATGCAGGATGATCTTCGCGGAGGCGACCCCGCCGACGCGAGCCTGCGCTTCGCGGTTGAGGAGCCGGTAGTAGACGGCGGAGGATTCCCAGCTCATCCCCCCGAGCATGCCGATGGTTTTCATGGGGCGAGGCTAGCAGGCGTTCGACCGCTGGGAAGCGTCGCGAATGCATGACGGGTGTGCAATTCGACCCTCCCTCAAGGGGAGGGTGGATTCCGAGCAAGCAATCCCGCCAGCACGGCGGCGCATTCGCCGTCCCAGCTCCCGTCGATCCCGGAGGGGCGGAAATGGCGCTGGAAGGCGGCGATCACGGATTCCAATGGAACATCCGTGTGCGGAGGGATGCCGTAGCCGAATTCCGACAAGTCGGAGACCGCACGCCCCTCCCCCGCTATCGCGCGGGAGGAAAGAGAGGACGGCCACAGGCCGATGCCGAATTCGGCAAGGCGCGGCCACGGAAAGAGCTCGCCCGGGTCCATCTTGCGCGCCGGCGCCACATCGGAGTGGCCCAGCACGCGATGCGGCGGAATCGGATGGCGCTTCAATATCCCGCGCGCGAGGTCGATCAGGGCGGCGATCTGCGGATCGGGGAAGGGCTCGTAGCCGAATTCGTGACCGGGATTGACGAGCTCGATCCCGATGGAGCGCGCGTTGACGTTCGTCTCCCCCGCCCAATACGACACGCCGGCGTGCCAGGCGCGGCGCTCCTCCGGCACATGGGCGTAGACGCGGCCGTCGCGGCCGATGGTGTAATGCGCCGAGACCTTCGCCGCCGGATCGCAGAGCCGCGCCAGCGCCTCGTCCGCCGTCTTCATGCCGGTGTAGTGCAGCACGAGAATGTCGACCGCCGCGCCGGCGGGCCGCTCGTCATGGTTCGGCGACGGACAGGCGACGAGTTTCAAAGTCATGCGGGGCCTCTTCACGCGTTCTAGCCGAAACCGTCGCTCAGCGCAGCGTCGCCGCCGCCAGGAACAATCCGAACGCCGCGAGCGCCGCCCATGTCCGCGCCGTATCGAGCCGTTCCCAGCGCGCGATCCTATCGCGCCAATCGGGCGGCGGCGCGACCGGATTCCAGTTCAAGGCCGCCTTGTTGATCGGCACCGTGCCCCCGAGCGTGATCGCGATGAACGCGACCAGGGCGAGCAGCGCGGCGACGCGAACCGCCAATTCGAAGCCGAAACGGGAATCGAGCCAAGCGGCGGCCGCTCCCGACAACAAGGTGAAGACGAAAACGGCTGGGACCACCAAGCGCATCCGGCGGATCAGTGCCTGGCGCAATTCGATTTGCGGCCTGGGCTCCAGCGTGGCGATCGGCGCGCGAACGCCATAGCGGATAATGAACTCCTCGCCGGCCAGGATGCCGGCGCCCAGCACGCTGGCGAAGCCGAGGAGTGCCGCGAGCATGTGTCCCCCCGCCCCACGCTCACGCGTGGTCGTGGCCGCCGACGCGGCCGGGTCGCCAGTAACCTTCGGCGCAAGTCTGCTCCTTGCCAAGCCCGCGCGCGATCAGGCGCTGGCGGATGGCGCGGACGCTCGAGGTTTCGCCCAGGATATAGGCGTGGCCGCGGCCCTCCGGCAGGGCGAAGGCATCGACCGCATCGTAGAGCCGGCGGCTGGGCACGATGGGCGCGCCGTCGCGCGACAGCCAGACGATGCGGGCGTTTTGCGGCGCCGGCTGGCGCTCGGCGTCGTCGGCGATCTCGATGAAGGCGATGGCGCGCGCGTCGCCCGGCAGGCCTTCGAGCATGGCGAAGATCGCCGGGATCGCGGTCTCGTCGCCGGTGAAGAGATGCCAGTCGGCGTCGTGGATATAAGTGTGGCCGCGCGGGCCGGCGGCGTTCAGCAGATCGCCCGGCTGGACGGCATCGAGCCAGCGCCCGGCGGGGCTCGCGCCGTGGCGCACGAAATCGATGGCGAGCACGCCGCCGGCGATGTCGCGGATCGTGTAGTGGCGGCGCGCGATCTCCCCGCCCGGCAGCGGCAGCTCCAGCACCAGGTCCTGGCCGCGCTTCCAGGCGAGGTCGCCCAGCGCGGGACAGGTGAGGGTCACGCGCGTCATGCGCGGGGTGATATCGCGCTTGCCCTGAACGGCCAGCGGCCAGACCGGGCGGCCCTTGCGCGACAGATAGAGCGCGAGCTGCGAGAAGGCGGAGGGGGATTCGGCGACGGTCATTTGGGTCATCTCCAATTGTCATTCCCGCGCAAGCGGGAATCCAGACTTCGGTGCGGGCGGCCTGGATGCCCGCCTGCGCGGGCATGACAGTGCTGGTGTTGAAAGCGAACTACACGAATATCCTGTAGGCGACGACCTCGCCGTTCGCGCGCTTTAGGGAAAATTCCGCACCGGCTTCGTGCTCCTGCACCAGCGCCTCGAACAGGCGCAGGGCGTTGCGGATGACCTCGGCGTAGGAGGCGGCTTCGGTCTTCTCCTTCAGCTTTTGCAGGCGCTCCATCGCCTGGGGCGGCAATTCGAGCTGGACGCGGGTGGTGGTGCGTTCGCCGGTTTCCATGGCGTCGGCGGCGGCGCGCATGGCCTCCGCGGCGGCGCCATGAAAGCGGTGACCGTGACGATGTCTCATTTCAAGTCCTTTTCGGCCGGATCGCGCGGCTTCTCGACCGAAGTCTGCGGCGCGGGCGGCGGGGTGGTGACGGGGCGCGCATAGTCGCGCGGGCCAATATCCAGGGGATCATGGCCGAAGTGGTGATAGGCCGCGAACAGCAGAGCGAGCGCGGCCAATCCCACGATGATGTAACCGATATGGCTAAGGGCGAACACGATCAGCGCGACCGCCGCGACGGTCCCGACAACCCGCCATGGTCCACGTCCAAAAAAAAAGGGATGTCCGTAGGGGCCGGCTTCGGGGCCATCGCGGTATTCGTCGCGCCATTGGCGGCGCTGGGCGCGCCACTGCTCTTTCCATTCGTGGCGGCGGCGGCGCCATTCCTCGCGCTGCGCCCGCCAGGCTTCGCGCTGGGCGCGCCAAGCGTCGCGGCGGCGCTTCCATTCCTCGAATTCCGCGCGGTCGTCTTCGGGGGTGCGTGGGGTTTCGCCGGCGGCGGACTTGGCCGCGCCGTCGTCGAGCGGAAATTCATCGCCGACGCCCACTCCGATTTTGCTCATGAAAAACTCCTGTCTGTGAGCCGGGCCTGTGTCGCGGCCCTTGTGGTCATCATAAAGTCATCAAAGGCTCGTTCGTCAAGGGGAGTCATCAAATAATCATCATAGGATTATGTTCTATCATGATGCAGGAGATAGGCCGTCGCCGCGAAGAGGATCAAAGCGACTCCGAGCGCGAGGATCCAGGCCCATATAACATAGGCCGTTGGCACAAGCTGCTGCAGCGCCGCGACCATCAGGGCGGCACCCAAACTCACCAAGAACCAGAGCCATCCCGAGGTCATGGGACGACCATATATGACTATAATCCCAATATCAAGCCGATCTAGTGATCGGATCGGTCGACGAGATTGCGCAGGGCGCAGAGCGGGTCGGTCATGACGGCGTTGGCCGCCTCGTGGGTGAACTGGTTGACCTCGATCCGTTCGACCGTGGCGCAGGGCACCGCCGCGGGCGTGTCGCGCGCCGCGAGCGCGGAGCGCCAACGTTCGACATCGACCGCATGCTCGCTCGGCGCGCCCGGCACCGGCGCCTCGAAGGCGCGCGCGGTGTAGGCTTCGCCGCAATGGGCGCGCTCGGACGGCGCGAGCTTCGCGAGATTTTCCGGCGCGCAGCGAAACAGCGACAGCTCCAACTGGCTTGCCGGCGGCGGCGGCACGGTGATCGCGGTCGAGGGCGGTGGTGCGAAGCGGAAAGGCTGCGGCGCCGGGCGCGCGGTGGCGGGCGGCTCGATCTTGCGCGGCAGGCGGACGGGCGCGGGACGGAAAAGAAGGAAGACCTCGTGCCGCAAGGGCGGAATCGCTTCGGGCCGCGACGATAGAATAAAGAGCGCGATCAAACCGAGATGGACGGCACCGACCAGAATCACGGCCGGCATGCGCGGCGAGCGCCACCAAGGCGCGGGCTGTTCCTGCGACGGCTGCGGCGCCATCCTGCCCTCCAGCCCCCGCCGGATATGCGATTATAGGCGCAGGATCAAACGGTTGCCAAGGGAACGTATAATATCGGAGGGCGCGGGCCGGAACTCTTCGTGGGGCGCACCGTTTCCCGTGCAGAGGTATCCAGATGGCGCAATTCACCCTGATCGTTCGCAGCGGCGAGGCCGTGACGCGCGATCCCAGGATTTATCACTTCCCGACGGCGCAGGACGCGCGCGACGCGACGGTGGAGACGATACGCACGCTGCTCGCCGGCCGCGCCGATGCGCTCGACGGCAAGCAGATCGAGATCGCCGACGAAACGGGACATCCCGTGACGGTGGTGCATCCATACGATGTCGCGCCGGTGCGATGGAATTGACGGCGCCCGCCGAATCTACTTCCAGCCTCTTTCGCGCCCGACCCTGTCATAGGCGCCGTTGATCGCGGCCAGCTTGTCGGTGGCGACGCGGATGAATTCCTCGGGGACGCCGCGGGCGATCAGCTTGTCGGGATGGTTCTCGCGCACCAGCATGCGATAGGTCGCCTTGACCTCGTCGTCGCCGGCCTCGAAATCGACTCCCAGGATGACATAAGGATCGCCCTTGTCGGGCCCGATATGGCTGGCGCGCAGGCGGCGGTATTCGTTCGGCGTGAAGCCGAAAATGTCGGCGACGCGCTCCAGGAACGCGGCCTCGCCCGGATGGAAGACGCCGTCGGCCTTGGCGATCTCGAACAGCCCGTCGATGATGTCCTCCAAGAGCGCGGGATTGCCGGCGAGCATCTTGGCGATCTGGCCGGCATAGGCCTCGAAACCGGCGGTGTCCTGCTGCGCCAGGCGGAAGACGCGGTCGACGCTGGCCTGCTCGGACGGCGCGAAACGGAACAGGCGGTGGAAGGCTTCGACCTCGTCGTCGGTCACCGTGCCGTCGGCCTTGGCCATCTTGGCGGCGAGCGCGATCATGGCGATGGTGAAGACCACGCCCGGCGCGTCGCCGGGATTGATCTGCGGCATCTCCCGATCGATGAGGAAATGGCCCGCCAGCGCGCCGATCAGCGCGCCGATGGGGCCGCCGCCCAGCATGAATCCGGCCGCGGCGCCGCCGAGTTTTCCGAAGATGGACATGGGTCGAAGCAATAGGACAATCTCGCGCCCATGTCAGCTTTTCCCGGCACATGGAATTTCTATATCGACCGCGGCGGCACGTTCACCGACGTGGTGGCCCAGGCGCCGGACGGCGCGCTGTCGACGCTGAAATTGCTGTCCGAAAGTTCACAATATGACGACGCTGCGCTGGAAGGGATCCGGCGGGCGCTCGGCCTGCAAAGCGGAAGCGCCATTCCACCCGGCCTGGTCGGCGAAGTGCGGATGGGAACCACGGTCGCGACCAATGCCTTGCTGACCCGCAGCGGCGAGCGCGTGGTGCTGGTGACCACCAAGGGGCTGCGCGACCAGCTCCGCATCGGCTACCAGAACCGGCCCAAATTGTTCGCGCTGAAGATCGAGCTGCCGGACATGCTTTATGAAAGCGTCATCGAAGCCGACGAGCGCCTGACGGCGGAAGGCGCGACGCTGACACAACTCGACGAGACGGCGCTGGCGCGCGATCTGGCGGCGGCGCGGGCGCGCGGGATCGCGGCCTGCGCCATCGTGTTCCTGCACGGCTATCGCTTTGCGGCGCATGAGCGGCGGGCGGCCGAGATTGCGCGCGATTGCGGCTTCACGCAGGTGTCGACGAGCCATGAGGCGGTGCCGCTGATGAAATTCGTGTCGCGCGGCGACACCACGGTGGCGGACGCTTATCTCTCGCCGGTGCTGGCGCGCTATACGCGCAAGATCGCGGGCGCATTGGAGGGCGTGAACCTGCGCTTCATGACCTCGAATGGCGGGCTGGCGGCGCCGGCGTTCTTCCGCGGCAAGGACGCGATCGTCTCGGGACCGGCGGGCGGCGTGGTCGGCATGGCGGAGACGGCGCGCGCGGCGGGATTCGAACGCGTCATCGGCTTCGACATGGGCGGCACCTCGACCGACGTGGCGCGGTTCGATGGCGAGTATGAGCGGCTCTATGAGACAGAGGTCGCGGGCGTTCGCCTGCGCACGCCGATGCTGGCGATCCACACGGTCGCGGCGGGCGGCGGATCGATCCTTTCCTTCGACGGCGCGCGGTTTCGCGCCGGGCCGGGATCGGCGGGCGCGCGGCCGGGGCCGATGAGCTATGGCCAAAGCGGGCCGCTGACGGTGACCGATGCGAACGTCATGGTCGGCAAGCTGAACGGCGCCTATTTCCCGAAGATATTCGGGCCGGCCGGCGACGCGCCGCTCGACACGGCGCGGGTGCGTGCGGCGTTCGGCGAACTGGCGGCGAAGACCGGGCGCGCGCCGGAGGAGGTCGCCGACGGCTTCATCCGCATCGCGGTCGAGAACATGGCGAACGCCATCAAGCGCATCTCGGTGGCGAAGGGCATCGACGTGCGCGATTACGCGCTGGCCTGCTTCGGCGGCGCGGGCGGGCAGCATGCCTGCCTGGTCGCCGACGCGCTCGGCATGGCGACGGTGTTCATCCATCCGCTGTCGGGCTTGCTGTCGGCCTATGGCATGAAGCTGGCGGCACTGCGCAGCGTCCACCAGCGCGCGGTGGGCAAACCGCTGGCGGACAGCGAAAAACTGCTGGCGCGAACCGAGGCCGAACTGCGGCGCGACGCCGAGGACGCGCTGATCGCGCAGGGCGCCTCGGTGATCGCGAGCAGCGTGCGGGTACATATCCGCTACGAGGGCAGCGATACCGCGCTGCCGATTGCGTTCGGCGGTCTTGACCAGATGGCGCACGCCTTTGCCGAGGCGCATGCGCGGGCGTTCGGGTTCGGATTCGAGGGGCGGCCGCTGATCGCGGAGTCGGTGGAAGTGGAGGCGCGGGACGTTCCCTCTCCCCCTCCGGGGGAGAGGGTTAGGGTGGGGGGGTCGCGAGACTTGCACGGCCGGAGAGACCCCCTCACCCCGGCCCTCTCCCCCGAGGGGGGAGAGGGAGAATCCCTAAAATTTTTCTCGCAAGGCGCATGGCACGCGGCGCGGGTGCTTCGAACGGAAGCTCTGCGGGCGAGTGTCGCGCTCGACGGCCCTGCCCTCATCGTCGAGGCGCATCAGACCATCGTGGTCGAGCCGGGATGGCATGCCGAGATCGATCCGGCCAAGGGCACCATCCTGCGCCATGTCGCGGAACGCGCGCGGCTCGCGGCCAAGAGCACGGATGTCGATCCGGTGCTGCTCGAAGTGTTCGCCAATCTGTTCATGGCGATCGCGGAGGAGATGGGCGTGGTGCTGCAGAACACCGCGACCTCGGTCAACATCAAGGAGCGGCTCGATTTCTCCTGCGCGGTGTTCGACGCCCAGGGCGGGCTCGTCGCCAACGCGCCGCACATGCCGGTGCATCTGGGTTCGATGGGCGATTGCGTCACCGCGATCATGGCCAGGCATCCCGATATGCGCGACGGCGACGCCTTCGTCACCAACGCGCCCTATGACGGCGGCACGCATCTGCCCGATGTGACGGTGGTCATGCCGGTGTTCGTGGACGGCACGCGTGCCTTCTTCGTCGCCTCGCGCGGCCATCACGCCGATATCGGCGGCATCACACCGGGCTCGATGCCGCCCTTCTCGACCGACATTGCCGAGGAGGGCGCGTTGTTCGACGCCATCCGCATGATCGGCGGCGGCGTCTTCGACGAAGACGCGGTGCGCGCGGTGCTGGCCAGGGGGCCGTGGCCGGCGCGCAATCCGGAGCAGAACCTCGCCGATCTGCGGGCGCAGGCGGCGGCCTGCATCAAGGGCGCGGAGGGCCTGCGCCAGGCCTGCGCGGCGCATGGCCTCGAGGCCGTCACCGCCTATATGCGGCATGTGCAGGACAATGCCGAGGAATCCGTCCGCCAGGTCATCGGCAAGCTGTCCGATGGCGCGTTCGAGATGCCGATGGACGGCGGCGCGGTGATCCGCGTCGCGGTGACGGTGGATCGCGCCGCCCGCGCGGCGAAGATCGACTTCACCGGTACGTCGGCCCAGGCGGCGAACAATTTCAACGCGCCGGGATCGGTGACCAAGGCGGCGGTGCTGTATGTCTTCCGCTGTCTGGTGGAGAGCGACATCCCGATGAACGCGGGCTGCCTCAAGCCGTTGGACATCGTCGTGCCAGAGGGTTCGCTGCTCAAGCCGCATCCACCGGGCGCGGTGGCGGCGGGCAATGTCGAGACATCGCAGGCCGTGGTCGATTGCCTGTTCGGCGCGCTCGGCGTGCTGGCGGCGAGCCAGGGCACGATGAACAATCTCACCTTCGGCAATGCGCGGCACCAGTATTACGAAACGATCTGCGGCGGCGCCGGCGCGGGCGCCGGCTTCGACGGGCAATCGGCGGTGCACACGCATATGACGAATTCGCGCCTGACCGATCCGGAAGTGCTGGAGACGCGCTATCCCGTGCTGCTGGAGGAATTCCGCATCCGTGAAGGTTCCGGCGGCACCGGAGCCCATCGCGGTGGCGACGGCGCGGTGCGGCGGATCAAGTTCCGCGAATCCATGACCTGTGCCATCCTGTCGACACGGCGCGAGACCGCGCCGTTCGGCCTCGCGGGCGGCGGCGACGGTGCCAAGGGGCGCAACACGCTCATCCGTGCCGACGGTTCGCGCGTTGTGCTGAAGGGCCGCGACGAGACCGATGTCGCGGCCGGCGACGCGATCGAGATCGAAACGCCGGGCGGCGGCGGGTTTGGAAAGGAACAGGCATGACCACCATCCTCATCACCGGCGCCAATCGCGGCATCGGGCTGGAATTCGTCAAGCAATACGCGGCCGAGGGCGCCGAGGTGATCGCCGCTTGCCGCGAGCCCGACAAGGCCGACGCGCTGAACGCCCTGGTGAAGACCGCGCGCAATGTGCGCGTCGCAGCGCTCGACGTGGCCGATCCGGCATCCGTCGAGTCGCTGAAGGCCGATCTCGGCGCGCTGCCGATCGACATCCTGGTCAACAATGCCGGCATCGGCGGGCCGCGCGAAGCCGCGCGGGGAATCATCGACGCGCAAGGCTGGCTGAACGTCTTCGCGGTGAATGCCGTCGCGCCGGTCACGGTCGCCTCGGCGTTCCACGACAACCTGAAGGCCGGGCACGACAAGAAACTGGTGACGATCTCCAGCCGGCTCGGCTCCATCGCCGAGCATGGCGGCGGCGCCTATCCCTATCACGCGTCGAAAGCGGCGGTGAATTCGCTCATGCGCGGCCTTGCCAAGGAATGGGCGCAGGACGGCATCGCGGTCGGCATCTTCTCTCCCGGCTGGGTCCAGACCGACATGGGCGGCGCGAACGCGGCCCTGACACCCGCGCAGAGCGTGGCCGGCCTGCGCGCCCGCATCGCGGAGCTGACGCTCAAGAACAGCGGCACGTTCCGCGATTATGCGGGCAAGGAACTGCCGTGGTGACGCCGCCGGCTATTTGAGGCGCCGCAACTCCGCGCCGGCCATGCCCCATTCGATAAAATCGTGCCGACAGGTGTCGCGGGCCCGCTGCAACAGCGGCCTCGCGGGCGACGTGTCCGCCTGGGTAAGCCACCACTCGCCGAGATAAAAATCGGCCTCGCATTGCCGGTCGGCCTGTTCGGACGCATCGCCCCCGGCCACGGCGGCGGCGATGCCGTCCGGCTTGAGCTTTCCGGCGTAGAGCTTCAGCAGCGCGCCGGGCCATTTGTCGTCGTCGAAATGGCGCACATCGTCGGCGGCGACCGACGGATCGAGCGCGCCGGCGCGCGCCCGCGACATCTCCAGCCAGAGCACGCCATAGGGGTCCTTCCCGAAGAGCGACACATAGGTCGAGAAATCCGCGACCGCGGCAGCGGGATCGCCCATGCGCCAGCGCAGGATGCCACGCGCGCGATAGATGTCGGTCGAGAACTTCGCGGCGACCAGGGCATCGTAATCGGCCAGCGCGACGTCGAGCTTGTCGAGGCAGGCGGCCGCGAAGCCGTGTTGTGCGACGAGATCGCCTTCGCCGGGCTTGAGCTTCAGCGCCGCGTCCAGATCGGCCAGCGCATCGGCGCAGCGGCCCTTGGCCATATAGGCGCGGGCGCGGCCGCGATAGGCCTGCGGCACCAGCGCGGCGCTGAGGTCGCCGTCGCCCAGCGCCACCGTGAAGGCGGCGATGGCGCCGTCGGGGTCGTCGCGCGCGGCGGCGGTGAGGCCGCGGGCGAAATCGTCATAGCCGGCGGCGCGCGCCGCGCCCGTCATCGCACCGCACAGCAGGAAGGCAAACAGGATCCGCCGCATCGCGCGCATCAATTCGCCGATGCCGGCGTGACGAAGATGCGATGCTCCTTATAGGCGATGTAGAGATGGAGCTGGCGCAGGATGCCCATCCCGAGGAGGCCCGATTCCGAATCCGACAGCTTCGACACCGAACGCGGCGTCAGATAGATGTGGGGATTGTTCACCGTGACCCTGCCCGTGTCGCCGCCGCCGAAGGTCAGGGTCTTGAACGGATATTGGTAGATGGCGTTGTCGCCTTCGCCGTCGACGACCTTGAGATCCGGGGATTTTACGTCGAAGCCGAACAGGCTTTCCGCCTGATCCAGGCTTATCGTGGTGTCGTCGGCGCCGGTATCGAAGGTGAGATGCACCACATGGCCGTCGATCGTAACCGGCAGCTTGATATGGCCGGAGGAGTCGATCGCGATCTCGATCTTGGCCGCCACCGGGTTCTTGGTCCAATAGACCACCTTGCCTTCGCAATGGTCGGGCGAGAACAGGGTGAACTTGCCGTTGGCGAAATCGAAATCGTCGTCATAGGCGCGCAGGATGTCCGGCGCGAGCATTCCGCCGATGCCGCCCATGGCCCGCTCCTCCGGCAGAACGAGGAAGTCCATCGACTTCGCCTTGAGGCCGCCGAACGAAATATCGTGCGCTTCGGTAAAGTAGTCGACCGGGGTTCCGCCATAGATGGTGATGCGCGCGTTCAAGATCCGCGTCTTGTGCAGGCCGAGGGAGCTCACGACGGATTCGGACAGCATCGTGTTCAGGCCGCCGGTGTCGACCAGCATGTTCACCGTCTGGCCGCCGACCGTCATCGGCACCGTCATGCGGCCGCCGGCGTCGATGCCCATATCCATCGTGGCGATCCGATAGAGCGTGCAGGTCTCGCCGGGCCAGGCGGGCGTCGTCCACAGGATCAAGCTTGCCGCGAGGGCGCATAAGCGCCCCGTTCCCCGCCCCATATGCACATCGCCCCAGTGCCGCCGAAAAAAAGCATAGTGCGAAGGCAGAGAGAGGACAAATATCGCGGGCCGATGTTGCGATGCGGCGTGGGTCCGGCGGCGTCTAAGCCGCGTTTTTTGCGCGCGGGTCGTAATTGAGGATCGGACCGAGCCAGCGTTCGGCGGTGGCCATGTCCCAGCCCTTGCGGCGCGCGTAATCCTCGACCTGGTCGCGCTCGATCTTGCCGGTGCCGAAATAGCGGCTTTCGGGATGCGCGTAGTAGAAGCCGCTGACGGATGAGCCGGGCCACATGGCGTAGCTCTCGGTCAGCTTCACGCCGATCTTGTGTTCCGCGTCAAGCAGCTTGAACAAAGCGGCCTTCTCGCTGTGCTCGGGCTGCGCGGGATAGCCGGGCGCGGGACGGATGCCGCGATATTTCTCCGCGATCAGATCCTCGTTGGCGAGCGCTTCATCGGGCGCGTAGCCCCAGAAGTCGCGGCGCACGCGCTCGTGCAGGCGTTCGGCGAAAGCCTCGGCGAGGCGGTCGGCCAGCGCGCTGAGCAGGATCGCGGAATAGTCGTCATGCGCGTCCTTGAACGCCTTGATGTGGGTCTCCTCGCCGATGCCGGCGGTGACGCAGAAGGCGCCGATATAGTCCTCGGTGCCGGCGGGGGCGATGAAGTCGGCGAGCGCCAGGTTGGGACGGTTGTTCTCGCGCGCCATCTGCTGGCGCAGCGTGTGCAGCGTCGCGATGGGGAATTTGCGCGCCTTGTCGCCATAGACCGCGATGTCGTCGTCGCCGACGCTGTTGGCCGGGAAAAAGCCGACGACGGCGCGGGCGGTGAGCCATTTCTCATCGACGATCTTCCTCAGCATCGCCTGCGCGTCGTTATAGAGGCTGCGCGCGGCTTCGCCGACCTTGTCGTCTTCCAGGATGGCGGGGAATTTTCCGACCAGCTCCCAGGTCTGGAAGAACGGCGTCCAGTCGATGTATTTCGCCAGCTCCGCGAGGTCGTAATTGTCGTAGACGCGGGTGCCGAAATATTTCGGCACGGGCGGCGTATAGGTCTTCCAATCGAGCTTCAGCTTGTTGGCGCGGGCCTGGAACAGCGACAGGCGCCGTTCGGGGCTGCGCTGCGCGGCATGCTTGACCGCGATCGCCTCGTATTCGCGGCGCACCTCGGCGACGAAATCGGGCTTCTGGGTCTTGCTGAGCAGGCTCGACGCGACGCCGACGGCGCGCGAGGCGTCGGTGACATAGACCGTCTGGCCGCGGCGATAGCCGGGATCGATCTTGACCGCGGTGTGCACCCGGCTGGTGGTGGCGCCGCCGATGAGCAGCGGGATGTCGAAGCCCTGGCGCTCCATCTCGGAGGCGACATGGACCATCTCGTCGAGCGAGGGCGTGATCAGGCCGGAGAGGCCGATGATGTTCGCGCCCCGCTCCCGCGCGGTGTCGAGGATCTTCTGCGTCGGCGTCATGACGCCGAGATCGATCACCTCATAGCCGTTGCACTGGAGCACGACGCCGACGATGTTCTTGCCAATATCGTGGACGTCGCCCCTGACGGTCGCCATCACGATCTTGCCGGCGGGTTCCTTGGTCTGGTTCTTCGCCTGCTCGGCTTCCATGTAGGGCAAGAGATAGGCGACGGCCTTCTTCATCACGCGCGCCGACTTCACCACTTGCGGCAGGAACATCTTGCCGGAGCCGAACAGGTCGCCGACCACGTTCATGCCCAGCATCAGCGGGCCTTCGATCACGTCGAGCGGGCGCGTCGCCTGGGCGCGGGCTTCCTCGGTGTCCTCGGCGACGAAGGTGTCGATGCCGTGGACCAGCGCGTGGGTAATGCGTTCCTGCACCGGCAGTTTGCGCCATTCGGCGTCGGCCACCGCGGCGACGGAGCCGTCGCCCTTGTAGCGCTGCGCCAGCGTCAGGAGATTTTCGGTCGCCTCGGGCTTGCGGTTGAACAGCACGTCCTCGATGCCTTCGCGCAAGGGCGTCGGGATGTCCTGGTAGACGCCGAGCTGGCCGGCATTGACGATGCCCATGTCCATGCCGGCCTTGATGGCGTGGAACAGGAAGACCGAGTGCATCGCCTCGCGCACCGGCTCGTTGCCGCGGAAGGAGAAGGAGAAGTTGGAAAGGCCGCCCGAGATGTGGCTGCGCGGGCATTCGCGGCGGATGACCTCCGCCGCCTCGATGAACGCCTTGCCGTATTCGTTGTGCTCTTCGATGCCGGTGGCGACCGCGAAGATGTTGGGATCGAAGATGATGTCTTCCGGCGCGAAGCCGATATCCTCGACCAGGATCTTGTAGGCGCGCTTGCAGATGGCGATCTTGCGCTCTTTCGTGTCGGCCTGGCCCTGCTCGTCGAACGCCATGACGACGACGGCGGCGCCGAAGCGCAGCACCTCGCGGGCCCGCGACACGAACGCCTCCTCGCCTTCCTTGAGACTGATCGAATTGACGATCGCCTTGCCCTGGCAGCATTTGAGGCCGGCCTCGATCACGCTCCATTTCGAGCTGTCGATCATCAGCGGCACGCGCGCGATGGCGGGCTCGCCGGCGATCAGGTTCACGAAGCGCGTCATCGCGGCCTCGGAATCGATCAGGCCCTCGTCCATGTTGATGTCGATGATCTGGGCGCCGTTCTCGACCTGGCCGCGCGCGATCTCCAGCGCCGCCTCGTAGTCGTTGGCGGCGATCAGCTTGCGGAATTTGGCGGAGCCGGTGATGTTGGTGCGCTCGCCGACATTGACGAAGTTGAGCTCGGGCGTGAGCGTGAAGGGCTCCAGCCCCGAAAGGCGCATATATTTCGCCGGCTGCGGGATCTCGCGCGGCGGCAGGTCCTTCACCAGGCGGCCGAATTCGCGGATGTGTTCGGGGCGCGTGCCGCAGCAGCCGCCGACGATGTTGACGAGGCCGGAGCGGGCGAATTCCTCGATCAGGCCGCCCATGTGCTCGGGCGTGTCGTCATAGCCGCCGAATTCGTTGGGCAGGCCGGCGTTGGGATGGGCGCTGACCAGCGTGTCGGCGACGGCGGAGAGCTCGGCGATATAGGGGCGCAGCTCCTTGGCGCCGAGCGCGCAGTTGAGGCCGACCGCGAACGGCTTGGCGTGGCGGATCGAATTCCAGAACGCTTCCGGCGTCTGGCCGGTCAGCGTGCGGCCGGAGAGATCGGTGATGGTGCCGGAAATCCAGATCGGCAGGCGCAGGCCGAGCTCGTCGAACGCCTCTTCGATGGCGAAGATGCAGGCCTTGGCGTTCAGCGTGTCGAAGATCGTCTCGATCATCAGCACGTCCGAGCCGCCCTTGATAAGGCCGAGCGTCGCTTCTTTATAAGTGCGGCGCAGGTCGTCGAAGGTGATGTTGCGGAAGGCCGGATCATTCACGTCGGGCGAGATGCCGGCCGAGCGGTTGGTCGGTCCGAGCACGCCGGCGACGAGGCGCGGACGATCCGCTGTCGCGGCCTCGTCGCAGATCTCGCGCGCCAGACGGGCGCCTTCGAAGTTCAGTTCGCCGACCAGATGTTCGAGGCCGTAATCGGCCTGGCTGGATTCCGTCGAGGTGAAGGTGTTGGTTTCGAGGAAGTCGATGCCGGCGGCGAGGTATTGCCGTCCGATGTCGCGGATCACGTCGGGCCGCGTCAGCGTGAGCAGGTCGTTGTTGCCCTTGAGGTCGGATTTGTGATTGCCGAAGCGCTGCCCCCGGAAATCGTCCTCGGTGAGCTTGTAGCCCTGGATCAGCACGCCCCAGGAACCGTCGAGCAAGAGGATGCGTTTGCGGGCTTCCTGCTGCAGCCAATCCAGACGCGCGGCGCGGTCGAAACTCATGACAAGTCCTTCGGCACCAAACCCATGATGCGGCAGGCCGCGTAGGTCAGGTTCGCCTGGTTGAGCGTGTAGAAGTGGAAATGGTGGAAGCCGCGGGCGCGCATCTCGTGCACCTGCTCGGCCAGGACGGCGGCGGCGACGATGCGTCGGGTCTCGATGTCGTCGTCGAGGCCGGCATAGGCGCGGGTCAGCCAGGTCGGGATCGACGCGCCGGCACGGCCCGCCATGCGCTCGATGCCGCGGAAGGCGGTGGTCGGCATGATGCCGGGCACGATCGGGATCGCGATGCCGGCGGCGGCCGCCTTGTCGCGGAACCGCGCGACATAGTCGTTGTAGAAGCAGAACTGCCCCAGCGCCCGCGTCGCGCCGGCATCGGCCTTGCGCTTCAAAAGCTCGATATCGTGGCCGAAGTTCGGCGAATCCGGATGCGCCTCGGGATAGAAAGACACGCTGATCTCGAACGGCGCGATCTTGCGGATGCCGCGGATCAGATCGGGCGTCGAGGCATAGCCCTCTTCGTGCGGACGATAGGGGCCGCTCATGTCGGGCATGTCGCCGCGCAGCGCCACGATGTGGCGGATGCCGGCGTCCCAATAGGCGCGGACGATCTCCTCGATCTCGGCCTTCGAATGGCCGACGCAGGTCAGATGGGCGGCCGGCTTCAGCGTGGTCTCCTCGACCATGCGCTTGACCGTGGCGTGGGTGCGCTCGCGCGTCGAGCCGCCGGCGCCATAGGTGACGGAGACGAAATCGGGCGCCATCGGCTCCAGCCGGCGGATCGACTTCCACAGGCTTTCCTCCGCCTCCGGCGTGCGCGGCGGCGAGAATTCGAAGCTGACCGAAATCGGCCGGGTGTCGGAGACGAGTTCCTGGAGACTCATGCGGCCTCTGCCTTGGCGCTCGCGGACTTCTGCGCGAGCCATATCTTGACGATGAGCTTGTCGGCGCCGGCGGCGCGCGGCACGACGGTCTCGCCGGTGAGCGATTTGAGGCCGGCGGCGTCGAGCCAGCCATGGATCTCGCGGTCGGAGAAACCAAGGCGGCGATGGGCGAAATCCTCGCGCAGGAATTCCAGCGCATGCGGCGCGAAATCGGCGATCAAGAGGCGGCCGCCGTCGCGCAGCACGCGAGCGCCCTCGATCACCGCGGCCTGCGGATCGTCGAGGAAGTGCAGCACCTGGTGGAAGAGGACGGCGTCGAAGCCGCTCAGCGCATTGCCGGTCGGGAATGGCAGGCGATAGACGTCGCCGAGGCGGACCTGGACGTGATGGATGTCGGCGCGCGCCAGCCGGTCGCGGGCGATGGCGAGCATTTCCGGGCTGACATCGATGCCGACCGCGCGCTTCACATACGGGCTGAGCAGTTCGAGCATGCTGCCGGTGCCGGTGCCGGCATCGAGCAGCGAATCCATCGGCTGTTCGGCGATGTGGCGAACGATGGCGGCTTCCACATCCTTGTCCGGCGCGTGCAGGCCGCGGATGCGCTCCCATTCGGCGGCATTGGCCTTGAAGAAGGCGGCGGCCTCGGCGGCGCGGGCCTCGCGCACCTGGGCGAGGCGCTTGAGGTCGGCCTCCTGCGGCGCGGCGATGCCGGCGATGGCGGTGCAGAGCTCGGCGCCCCGGCCGCGGTCGGAGGCGCGATAGAACACCCAGCTTCCTTCCTTGAAGCGCTCGATGAGCTGAGCCTCGGTCAGGAGCTTCAGATGGCGGGAGACGCGCGGCTGGCTTTGGCCGACGATGTCGACCAGCTCGCTGACCGTCAGCTCGGCCTGGCGCAGGAGCAGCAACAGGCGCAGGCGGGTCGGATCGCCCGCGGCGCGCAGCATGGCTACCAGATCGTCCATAATCGCTTCCCTTTCAGGCGCATATAAACATATCTTTATATGATTATGCAATCCCTTTCGGTGGGAGTGGGACGGCCTGCCCCAGGTTTTCTCCCAAGTTTCGGCGGCCTGTTCGCCATTAACCGCTCTGCCGATATAGACTGACGAAAAGCCAGGCGGTGGGGATGTTCAGGTTACGCGCAATGCTCGCCGCTCTGGGCGTGTCGGCGCTCGCGGGCTGCGCGACGCCGACGCCGGAGATGATCGCCAACAACGATCCGTTCGAGCCGCAGAACCGCCAGACCCTGGCGTTCAACGGCAAGCTCGACCGCTATGTCGTGCTGCCGACGGTCGGCGCCTATTTCTATGTCGTGCCGGATCCCGGCCGGCGGGTGGTGCACAATCTGCTGCAGAATTTCGCCGCGCCGACGGTCTTCATGAACGACGTCCTGCAGGGCGAAGCGCGTCGCGCCGGCCAGACAATGGCGCGCTTCCTGATCGACTCGACCGTCGGGCTGGGCGGGATGTTCGATCCGGCGACGAAGAAGTTTCATATCCCTTCTCATAGCGAGGATTTCGGCCAGACCCTGGCGGTGTGGGGCGCGCCGGAAGGACCCTATCTGGTGGCGCCGCTGTTCGGGCCGCAGCCGCCGCGCGACGCCGTCGGCTTCCTGGTCGATGCCGTGGTGCTCGACCCCTGGAACTATGTGCATTTCAAGCAGCATCTGTGGTGGGACGCGGGGCGCTATTATTTCAGCCTCCTGGACCTGCGCGGGCAGACCTATGAGACGGTCGCCGGGATAGAGCGCGGGTCGGTGGACTACTACGCGTCGCTGCGCAGCCTTTACAGGCAGCTCCGCAACAACGAAATTCGCAACGGCCGGCCGGACACGAAGGATTTGCCGGAGTTCTGAAGGCCTGCCACGAACTTGCCACAAGCGGGCCCGATCCTTTCCGCGGCCCCCAAGGGAAAGAATTTCCGATGCCCGAGATGTATTTTCGCTTGCCGGCCGTCGCGCGCCGCGGGGTGCTCGCCTTGATCGTGGCGGCGGCGAGCCTGTTCGCCGCGCCCGCGATGGCGGCGGCGCCGGCGGAGGCCTTCGTCAACGCCAATGTGAGCAAGGGTCTCGCGATCCTGAACAACAAGGCGACCAGCGCGGATCTGCGCAAGTCCCAGTTCCAGGGCTTCATCCTGGGCCTGACCGACATGCACCGCATCGCGAATTTCACGCTCGGCCAATACCGCCGCACCGCGACGCCGCAGGAGCAGGACGCTTTCGCGGCCGCGTTCCAGAACTACGCCATCGCGGTGTACCAGTCCTATTTCACGAAATATTCCGGGCAGACCCTGCGCGTGACCGGTTCCCAGGAGCGCGCGCCGGGCGACACGATCGTCACGACCCAGATGGTCGATCCCAACGACCAGAGCGGCCAGCAGCCGCTGGAAGTGGATTTCCGCGTGCTGACCGACAATGGCCGCTTCGTGGTGATCGATTTCTCGGTGGCGGGAATCTGGCTCGCGATCGAGGAACGCGACCAGTTCAGCTCGTTCCTCGGCCAGAACAACGGCTCCATCGCCACGCTGATCAGCCATCTGCACGATCTGGCGAAAGCATATCACTAACGACGCTTCCGAGTTCCAAAAAGAAACTCCGCCGCGCACGGCGTTGCGGCGCAAAGATTGTTGATCGTGCCCGCATTAGCTGTCACTTAGCGGGCGACATGGGCCGTTGGGCGCGGCCTTCGATTTAGGGGCATTCATGACATTCCGCCGAAGTGCGCCGGTTGCGCTGATCGCAGCGTCCGCGGTGATCATCCTTACGCTGACCTTCGTTTCGAACCGCCTGTTCAGCGGCCTGACCGACTCGGTCGAGCAGGGCCAGTACCAGCTCATGCAGTCGATCCTGACCTCCTCGCTCGACAGCGCCGCCGAGCGCGCGCTGGCCCGCGCCGACATGGTCGCCGATCTCGACATCACGCGCGAAGCGGTGGCCGCCAAGGACCACAACAAGCTGGTGGCCCTCTATAGCGAGATGTTCGCCGTGCAGCGCGACCGCCATGGCGTCTCGCAGGCGCAGTTCCACCTTCCGCCCGCGACCTCGCTGCTGCGCCTGCAATCGCCGGCCAATTTCGGCGACGACCTGACGCGCAGCCGGCCGATGGTGGTGGCGGTGAACCGCGACCACCAGCCGCGCAAGGGCTTCGCCATCGCGCGCTCGGGCCCGGCGATCTTCGGCATCGCGCCGATCCATGACGCGGCCGGCGCCCATATCGGCAGCTTCGAATTCGGCCTGGATTTCGGCCCGCTGCTCGATCAGCTCAAGGCGACCTATGGGCTGGACGCCACGCTCTATGTGGAAGAGAAGCCGCTGCGCGACATCGCCAAGGGCGTCGATCCGTCGATCTACAGCGACCAGAACCGCGTCAGCCATTTCATCCGCTATCACACCACCAACGCCGTGCTGATGAAGGCGCTGATCGGCGACGCCGATCTCGCCGGCGTGAGCGAGCCGGTGCGTTACGCGCGCGATTCCGACGGGATTCCCTACGGCGTGCTGCTGGTGCCCTTGCGCAACGGCGCCGGCGAGTCGCTGGGCGTGATCGCGCTGGCGCGCGATTTCAGCCCGTCCCGCGCGGCGGCGAGCCAGTCCTTCGTCTGGCAGATCGCGGCGGCGATCTTCGGCATCGTGCTGATGGCCGGCGCCATCATCATCGTGATCCGCGGCTTCCTGCTGCGCCCCTTGAGCATCGTCACCGAACGGCTGCGCGCCGAGGCGGGCGGCGAGGAACCGGCCCAGGACACCGACAAGTTCTGCAAGGAAATCCAGGACCTCGCCGAACTTCAGGGGACGTTCAAGCCGGGGCACGGCGAATGAAGCGCTCCTTTCTGAAGCGCGGCGGCGCGAAGCGCTCGCTGCTGGCGCTGGCGCTCGTCGCGCTCGGCCTCGGCGGCATCGCCATCGCCGGCCAGGAGCCGCCGCCCGCGACCACCACCGCGATGCCGCCGACCATGCCGATGGAAAAGGGCACGCCGCTGATCGTGAAGGTCGGCGTCGCCTTCGTCGATCTGGAATCGTTCGACGAGAACGCCGGCACCTTCAAGGGAACGGTCGATCTGCGCCTGCGCTGGGAAGTGCCGAGCCTTCGGCGTCCCGACGAGGAACAGACCGATCCGCCGAAGGTCTATCGCGGCGACGACGCGAAGGCGCAGCTCGCCACTATCTGGGTGCCGGCGATCGAGGTCGCCAACGAGAAGGGCGATCCGACCTACACCAATCTGGGCCTGCGCATCTTCCCCAGCGGCGACGTGGAGATGATCAAGCGGGTCACCGGCGAGTTCGCCACGCCCTATGAGGTGACGCGCTTCCCGTTCGACCGCCAGAAGCTGCAGATCGAGGCGGCGATCCGCAACCAGACCTCCGACCAGGTGGTGCTGCAATACGACCAGGACGATCTGGACTTCAGCCAGGCCGATCCCGATGCGTCGCTGGCCGGCTGGTCGATCAAGACCGTGGCGCTGACCAGCCAGCCGCTCAAGGGCTGGTACGGCGCGATGCACACCCGCGCCGTCGCCTCGCTGACGGTGGCGCGCGAGCCCGGATCGGTGCTGGCGTCGATCTTCATTCCGCTGTTCGCCTCGCTGCTCATTCCCTTGCTGGCGATCTGGCTGAACCACATGGAGGACGGCAAGTTCGGGATCGAGACCTTCGAACTGGTGAACCTGATCATCGGCGGGCTGTTCGCGGTGATCGCGCTGAACTTCACGGTGAACCAGGCCTACCAGGTCCTGAGCACCGGCGACAATCCGGTGAACCGGCTGTTCGCGCTCAACTACATCACGCTGGGATTGAGCCTTCTGATCAACGTCGTGTTCTACCGCTTCAACGTGGTGGAGAAACTGTTCGGGCGCTGGGTGCAGGAGCAGACCTACACCTACCTGACCTGGGCGATCCCGGTGCTGGTGCTGACCATGGCGAGCGCGATCGTCCTGGTGGCGATGGCGTAGACGCGGCGCGCCGTTCATGACGCAGATGTAAGTTGCCGACACAATATCGCGATGCCTTTCTTGCTTCTTGGGGCGAGTTTTTCGGTGGGCTTGGGGGCAAAATGAACGCGCTGCTATTGGCAATCCTGGTCATCGGCGGCGCGGGCGCCTTTGCCGCCATCGGCGTCATCGTCGTGCGCAAGCTGATCCATCATCAGGTCTCGGAGGGGCACAACGACGTCCTGGTGCCGATGTTCCTGAATGCCGGCGTCCTCTACGCGGTGCTGCTGGGCTTCCTGGTGATCGCGGTGTGGGAGAATTACGGCGCCGCCAAGGAGAACGCCGCGACCGAGGCCACCACCATGGTGCCGCTCTACCGCCTGGCGGACGGCATGTCGGCCAAGCACGGCGCCGCGGTGCGCCGCGAAGTGCGCGCCTATCTGGACATCGTCGCGCATGAGGAATGGCCGACGCTGGAGTACAGCTCCAAGGGCAGCTCCAAGGCGCGCAAGCAGCTCGGCGACATGTTCCGCGACTTCGCCAAGATCGATCCGGCGGTGCTGCAGGCGCACGGCCAGGCCAATATGGTGTTCCTGGAGACGGTCACGCAGGTCACCGCCATCCGCAACAAGCGGCTGGTGCAGGCCGGCGAGTCGCTGCCGGGCATCATGTGGCTGGGCGCGGTCGGCGGCGGCGTCGTGATCGTGACGATGAGCTTCTTCCTCTACATGGACCGCCGCTGGCTGCACGTCATGATGGCGACGGTGATGGCGGTGATGATCGGCACGCTGATCTACATCATGCTGCTGCTGAACCGGCCCTTCGCCGGGCCTCTGGCGCTGGAGCCGGCGGCGTTCGAATCCTCGCTCGCGGTTCTGGACGACATCGATCGCGGCAATTAGGGGCTAGCACAATGCGCATCTCAACACTGCCCGCCAGGGCCGAGACGGAAGTCGAGCTGGGCGTTCTCTATGCCAGCGTCGAGGGCGTCAACGAGAATTCCTTCGCGGAATGCCTTGCCGAGCTCGAAGAGAAGGCCAAGGCGCTCGGCGCCACGGCGCTGATCGGCGTGCAACTGGTGCAAAGCCAGTTCCAGTGGAACCAGCGCACCAGCCTGCTCGCGACGGCGGTGCGGTAACGCTCGCGATTTGACCGCAAAATGCGGTGGTATTACTCTTCGCCGGAAGTAATACCGAGGCGGTCATGACGACCACTGTGACAATAAAAGGCCAGGTGACGCTGCCCAAGGACGTCCGCGACGCGGTCGGCATTGGGCCCGGCGACAAGGTGGAGGTGCGCGCCACTGCGTCGGGCGGCATCATCATCGAGAAGCAAGGGGCCCGCGACGACTACAGGGCACGCCTCCTGGAAGTGTCCAAGCGTGGTGTCATTCGCGGCATCACGACCGATGAGATCATGGATATGACACGCGGCGAGCGCGACCCGGTCACCGGCGAGCGTAAGTGACCCTGATCGACAGCAATGTCGTCATCGACATCCTCGCGCGGGACCCGACGTGGTTCGAATGGTCTTTCGAGGCGTTGAACAAGCAGGCCGCGCAGAGAGCCCTGTTCGTCGATGAAGTCGTTTATTCCGAGATCGCGGTGCACAGCGCCAACGAGATCGCGCTCGATCAATCGCTGCGCGACATCGACCTGCAATTTCAGGCGATACCCAAGTCCGCGCTTTTCCTGGCCGGCAAAGTCTTCGGCCGTTATCGAAGCGCCGGCGGGACGCGGACCAGCAATCTTCCCGACTTCTTCATCGGCGCGCATGCGCAGATCGTCGGCCTGCCGATCCTGACGCGCGATGTGCGACGCTATCGGACATATTTTCCCGACGTCGCGCTGATCACGCCCGACGTTTAGGTCCGCGCGAACCTTTTGTACTTGATCCGGTGCGGCTGGTCGGCGTCGATGCCGAGGCGGCGCTTCTTGTCGGCCTCGTAGTCCTGGTAATTGCCCTCGAACCATTCGACATGGCTGTCGCCCTCGAAGGCCAGCATGTGGGTCGCGATGCGGTCGAGGAACCAGCGGTCGTGGCTGATGATCATGGCGCAGCCGGCGAATTCCTCCAGCGCCGATTCCAGCGCGCGCAGCGTGTCGACGTCCAGATCGTTGGTCGGCTCGTCGAGCAGGAGCAGGTTGGCGCCGGACTTCAGCATCTTGGCGAGGTGCACGCGGTTGCGCTCGCCGCCCGAGAGCTGGCCGACCTTCTTCTGCTGGTCGCCGCCCTTGAAGTTGAAGGCGCCGACATAGGCTCTGGAGTTCATCGTGCGCTTGCCGAGTTCGAGCACATCCAGGCCGTCGGAGATTTCCTGCCACACCGTCTTGTTGGGATCGAGCGCGTCGCGGCTCTGATCGACATAGCCGAGCTGCACGGTCGGGCCGATGCGCAGCATGCCGGCATCGGGCGCCTCCTGGCCCGTCAGCATACGGAACAATGTCGTCTTGCCGGCGCCGTTGGGGCCGATGACGCCGACGATGCCGCCCGGCGGCAGGTTGAAATTCACATGCTCGTAGAGCAGACGGTCGCCATAGCCCTTGGCGAGATCCTCGGCCTCGACCACCACGCCGCCCAGGCGCTCGGCGACCGGGATGATGATCTGGTTGGTGACGCTGCGCTGCTCGTTGCTCTTGGCCACCAGATCTTCATAGGCGTTGATGCGCGCCTTGGACTTGGCCTGGCGGGCCTTGGGCGATTTCTGGATCCATTCGCGCTCGGCGGCGATGGCGCGCTCCTGCGCCGCTTCCTCGGCGCCTTCCTGGCGCAACCGCTTCTCCTGCACCACCAGGAAGGACGAATAATTGCCTTCGTGCGGGATGCCCTTGCCGCGGTCGAGCTCCAGGATCCAGCCGGTGACGTTGTCGAGGAAATAGCGGTCATGGGTGACGAGGATGATGCAGCCCTTGTAGTCACGCAGCGTCTTCTCCAGCCATTCGACCGACTCGGCGTCGAGATGGTTGGTCGGCTCGTCGAGCAAGAGGATGTCGGGCGCGTCGAGCAGCAGCTTGCACAGCGCGACGCGGCGGCGCTCGCCGCCCGACAGCGTGGAGACATCGGCGTCGGGATCGGGACAGCGCAGCGCGTCCATCGCCTGGTCGACCTGGGAATCGAGATCCCACAGGCCCTGGGCCTCGATCTCGTCCTGGAGGCGGGCCATCTCGTCGGCGGTTTCGTCGGAATAATTGGCGGCGATCTCGTTGTAGCGGTCGACCAGCGCCTGCTTGGCCGCGACGCCTTCCATGACGTTGCCGCGCACGTCCTTGTCGGGATTGAGCGTCGGTTCCTGCGGCAGGTAGCCCATCCGCACGCCCTTGGCGGCCCAAGCCTCGCCGGTGAAATCCGGATCGAGGCCGGCCATGATCTTCATCAGGGTGGACTTGCCGGCGCCGTTGACGCCGACGATGCCGATCTTGGCGCCGGGATAGAAGCTGAGCCAGATGTCCTTCAGGACCTGCTTGCCGCCGGGATAGGTCTTGGAAAGACCTTTCATCACATAGACGAATTCGGGGCCGGCCATCGGCTTGTTCCTTGGGTGCGTGGGCGAGAGGGCGCTTTTAAAGAAGCAGGGCCGCGCAAGCAATCTCTGCTTGCACGGCCCCGATAAAGTCCGCCGGCCCGCCGAGGCCCGGACGCTCCTCTAGTAGTTCACGCCCAGGGTCACGAAGCCCATGCGCGGGGCCAGCGGGTAGGCCTGATAGCCGCCCGAGGCGCCCGTCACCACCGCGGTGGAAACGCCCTGGACGTCGCCCAGATTGGTGGCGTTCACGCTGATCTTCAGGCGGTGGAGGTATTCGTTCAGCGGCAGATCGACGGTGTAGCTCGCCTCCAGGCCGACCAGGAAGGTGCTGGCGACCTTCTGGTCGTTGAGATAGGAGGCGAAGCGGCGGCCGACGAGATCGCCCGTGACCTGGGCCTCGAACGAGTCCCAATTGGTGCTGGCCACGAACTTCTCCAGCCAGTTGGGCGTCAGCGGCACCTGCTTGCCGGCGATCGGCACGACCGTCGACACGCCGCCCGAGACGGTCGAGTAGTTCGTGTCGTAGGTCGACAAATTGTAGGACAGGCCGTTGTAGAACTGGAAATGATCGCCGAAATGCAGCGTGGTCGCGAGATCCGCGCCGTCCGTCGTCACGCCGCCGACATTGACCAGGATCGACGGGTTCGGGTTGATGAAGTTGTAGGTCGCCACGTTGAACAGCCGGTTCGAGAAGTTCACATGGTAATAGCTGAGCTGCCCCTCGACGGCGGTGAGCGGCCCGAAGTCGATGTCGCGATGCGAACGCACGCCCGCTTCATAGGTCCATGACGTCTCCGGATGCGCCGTCGCCTTGAAGTTGTCGAAGGCCTGCTGGCTGCCCAGGCTCCACGGCGAGGCGCCGTAGAAATTGCTGCCCGCGGCATAGGGAATGTACTGGCGCATGTTCTTCTGGACGTTGACGAACACCTGCTCGTTGTCGGTCGCGTCCCAGATCGCGCCGACCTGCGGCAGGAACCAGTTGTCCGAGGTGATCGAACCGGTCGGGAACACCACCGGCGGATTGGTCGCGGGCAGGCCGAAGGCATTGCCGGCCGCGAGGTTCTGCTGCTGCGTGAGCACGACGTTGCTCGCGGTCTGCAGGCTGGCCTTGACGCCGGCCTGGAGCAGCAGGGTCGGCAGGATGCGCCACTGGTCCTGGACGTGGATCTGCACGTCGTCGGTCTTCATCCGCACGTCGTACTGCGTGAAGGCCGGATTGCGCGGCACGTCATAGGGCGTCAGGTCGTTATTGGCCCCGCCGAACGGATACCAGCGGCGGCCGGTGGCCGAGGCGTTGCGCTCGTACCAGACGCCGGCCTCGATCTGATGGTCGCCGAGCTGCCAGTTGAAGGTCGAGCGCTCGCCGGTGCGGTTGATGCGGTATTCGGTCGTGCGCACCTCATAGCCGGTGCCGCCGAACTTCGTGACGATGTTGTCGAGCGAGGCCGTCGTGGTCGGGCTGCCGCCGACCACCAGGCTGGGGAAATAGATGCCGAAGAGGCCCGGCAGCCCCGCCTGGTTGATCGGGCCGGCGACGATGCCGCGGCCGGTGTCGTGGTGGAAATAGGCCTGGTTCGACCAGGTCATGTCGTTCGTGATGTTCCAGTCATATTGCACATAGGCGAGCGCGTCCTCGCGCTGGGCGGCGCTGTCGTAGTTGGAGAAATTGTTGCCCTGCGCCGCCGGCGGCGTGCCGTGGCTGAGGCTGGCGATGGCGGCGGCGAGGTTGGGGAACAGGAACGGGCGGATATAAGGCGTGAAGCCGGCGGCGGCGGCGGTCTGCTGGTTGCCGTAGCCGGTGGCGTCTTCGTTCGGCTCGACCTTGTAGCCGTAGTCGGCGAAGACGGTGAGCTTGCCGTTGGTGTCCTGGTGGACGAATTTCAGGTTGGCCTGGTCGTCCTTCTGATGGCCGTCGAAGTCCCAGGCGCGGGCGTCGTGGTGGAGATAGGAGACATAGGCCGAATTGCCGTCGCCCAGATCGCCGGTGTCGAGGCGCGCGAAGGTGCGCGAGGTGTAGTAGCTGCCCAGCGTCTGGCGCAGGTCGACGCCGAAGTCCTGCGACGGATCGCTCGAGAAGGTCTCGATCGCGCCGCCGAGATTGCTGGTCGAGGCGACGCCCAGCGAGCCGGCGCCGGATTCCAGCGTGACATGATCGACGTTCTCGCTGGTCACCGCGCGGCTGGGCGAGAGGCCGTTATAGTTGCCGTATTGCTGGTCGCCGAGCGGCACGCCATCCAGGGTGAAGCCGAGCTGCTGCTGGGTGAAGCCGTGGACGAGAAGCGACTCGTTCTGCTCGTTGTTGCCCCAGGGATCGGAGGTCTCGTAGACGACGCCGGGCAGCGTCTCGATGGCCTTGAGCGGGCTGATGCCGGGCAGAAGGCGCTGGGCCTGCAGGCCGCCGATCTGGACCGCGGAATGCGTCGTCCGCTCCGCGGTGACGATCACGGTCTCGATCGGCGTCGCATTGTCCGCGTCGGCGGCGATGGCCGGCGCGACGGCGACGTACGCGATACCCAGGGTCGTGCTGAGATACAGCGCGCATTTCAGCGCGCTGCGCTTGGACGAATTCATCATGTGCCCCACTCGATGACGCTTGCGTGCGAAATGCGCGCGTTCGATTTGGGTCGTAAGCGTCGGCGGCGAAGGACCGACAACATTTCCACCAAGGTTTTGTAAACAGCGGCATCTTGCCGTGCGACAGGGCGCCGAATGCTCGATATCCGTGCGGATCGCACGACGGGCAAGCAGGTTTCGCTGGCGATGCGCGCGGGCGCGGCGGAGCCGGGCGATGCCCGCAATAACGGCAAATCGCGATTACAAGGTCCAGCGCTTGACCGGTCTGGCGTTCGCGACACGGCCGGCCGGCGCGAACGGCTCGCGCTTCGCATCCGGCTTCTTACGGAACGCATCCCATTTGGCGGCCGCCTTGCGATCGCGGAACAGCATGCCCTGGGAGACCGACAGCCACAGAGCGCGTTCCTCCTTCAAGGTCGCCGGCAACACGACGCCGAGCTGCTCGGCCAACGCGCCGCGATACAGATCGAAGGTGGTCTTGACGAGTTCGCCATATTGCATCGCCTGGGTGCGCGCGCCGTTCGCCGCCGCGAACGCCGCGACCAGCGCGGCCGCGACCAAGGGCCAGACGACGCGATGGTCGACCCAATAGCCGGCGGCGAGCTCGGCGGCCGCCGCTATCAAGCTGAGGAACCAGAGATTGACGAAGAAATCCATCGAGGCCTTCTGGTCGGCCAGGAAATCGAGGTGCGACTGCGGCGCGATGCTCTGCAGCCGCGTCCAGATCTGCATCGGTTCCATGTAGTAGATCACCTGCGGATAGCGCTCCGAGGCACGCAGCGCATTGCCGAAACGCGTGGCGAGCACCAGCGCTTCGTCCTCGGGATAGTCCTGCGCCAGCGTGATGAACGCCGCGTCCTGCGCGGCCTTCTCCTTGTCGGTCTTGGGCTTGCCGTCGCTGCTCGCCACGAGGCGGCGATAGTGCCAGCGCCGATAATGGACGAGGAGCCCGATGGGATTGAACGCGCCATAGCCTTCCAGCGCCTGGGTGATCTGATAGTTCACGCCGAGAAGCAGCGTGGCCGCGATCCAGCCCGCGACCACGAGCAGGCCCAGATGAAGCACCGGAAGGCCGAAATCCTTTTTTCCGTCGGCGGCGAGCAGTCCCTCGGTCGTCGCCCGGAAATGCGTGAGCCCGTGCAGGTCGCCGATGAAGGCGAGCGTCAGCAGCAGGAGCATGGCGGGCAGGACGAAGCCGATCAGGAAGTTCTTTCCGAACAGTTGCGGCAGTTCGCTGATCACGCGCCGTCTCCCGCGATCCGCCTACTCCGCGTCCTGGTCGTCGGTCTCCTGACCCGGCCTGGGAAAAACCGGCTGGCCGGCGAGCACGAACCCGACCGCGGCCGACCGCGTCCGCCGTTCTTTCTGCTGTTCCTTACCAGGGCGCGGCAAACTCGACCGGCCCGACAGCACGGCGCCGGCAACCACCGATCGTCCCGCATGGGTGACAACGTCGAAGCCCTTCGCGACTGTGTCCCTGGCGGTCGTCGCGGTTCGGGTCTTGGCGATCGCCGGCGTTTGCTTGCGCGCCGGCTTGGCGCGTTCGCGCTTGGCGGCCGTCTTGGGCGCGAGGTTCTTCTTGCCGGCCTGTTTCGCGAGCTTCTTCGCCGCGCGCGGACGGGCGGTCGTCTTCGGAGACTTGGCTTTCCTGGTTTTCCTGACTGCCACGGCTCATCCCTTTCGAATTCGATGGGGGGAACGCATGTGCTACGCGGTGCGCCAGACGGCGCGGGAATTCTTCAGAACTTGATCCGCGCCCGGCTCAGCAGCGACACCGCGTTCTGGCCGTTCTGGCCGGCATAGTTCATCTGGAACGACGCGTTGGTCTGCAAGGCCAGCGAACCGTCCAGGAAGCTCGTGACATAGCCGATCTCGACATCGGTCTCCTGCGCGGCGCCGATCTGGTCGAGCAGGTGGTTGCGCGCGAAGAAGGACGGCGCGGCGCTCGCATTGCCCGGCATGACCACGAACTCGCCCTCGCCCAGCGCCGGACGGCTGACCGCGACGCCCAGCGTGTCGTCGCCGAACAATCCGTTCTTGGCGATGGCGATGCCGTAGGAGCGGGTGCGCAGCGAATCCGCCGGCCCGAAGGCGGGCGCGACGCCCGACTTCACGTCGAGCTGGCTGATGCCTTCGCTGAACGACGCCGTGGTGCTCCAGCCGCCGCCGAGCCGCACGCGCGCCGAAAGGCCGAGCGCGGTGGTGTTGGCATTGGCGCCCGGCGCGGCATTGCCGAGGATGGCGTCGCGCTCCATCACGTTGGAGGCGGTGAGTCCGAAGCTCGCCCATCTGGCCGCGTCCCAGGACACGCCGGCGACCAGCGCGTCGGCGCTGCGCTGCGCGAAGGGCGCCGGCTCGCCGAGCCGGACCAGCGCGGTCGCGGCATCGGGCGCGTAGGTCGAGGCGCCGGCGACGACGCTTTGCAGGCCGGCGCTGATGCGCAGATTCTTCGAAAGCGTGGCGGCGGCGCCGATGAAACCGCCGCCGCTGGCAAGCGCCGCATAGGGCGCGCCGAAGGCCGAGGCGGAGATGAAGAGACCGTCGAAGGCGTGGGCGTTCGACATGTCGACGGGGGCGATGCGGCCGCCGAGATCGACCTTGCCGCCGACTTCGAGCGCGATGCCGTCGAGCAGCGCCACGCTGGTCGCGCCGTCCGCCGGCGCCGGACGCGCATCGGGCACCGGGCCGTAGGACAATTCGGGGAGGGACGTGGCGATCGGCTCGAACACCGGCGCGGACGCATGCGCGGCGCCGGCGGTGAGCGCAAGCGCTCCCGCGGCAGCGCAAAGTGCGCGGCGCAGCGATCCGTTCATGACACCTTCGATCCCACTCTGACCTTCCGGTCCCGACCAACTTAACAGCGTAGACTTTGCTTTTCCAGCAAAGCCGAGGACTTCCCCGGCTTTTCCGCCGGTTGTTGCACACCGGCTACGCCATCTTCCGTGAAAATAGCGTAATAAAGTTACAAATCTGCTACCTGCTCGGTTTGCTAATTGTTTGAACGCTTTGCCGAGGGGGTCTCCCCCGGGACGCCATGGACCTAGCCGAGCCGACGCCTTATCTCAAATGGCATGGAACAGACCCCGATCAAGGCCGCGATCCTGCCCGTGACCCCCTACCAGCAGAATTGCTCGGTGGTGTGGTGTACGCGCACCAGGCGCGGGGCGGTGATCGATCCCGGCGGGGAACTCGACCGGATCAAGGCCGCGCTCGCCCGGGAAGGCATCACGCTGGAGAAGGTTCTGCTGACGCACGGCCATCTCGACCATGCGAGCGGGGCCGCGAAGCTGGCGCGCGAGTTCGGCGTTCCGGTCGAGGGACCGCATCGCGACGACCAGTTCCTGCTCGACGAATTGGGGCGCAACGCCAAGCGGCCCGGTTTCGCGGAAGCCGAGAACTGCACCCCGACGCGCTGGCTCGAGGACGGCGACACGGTGAGCGTCGGCGAGGCGGTGCTCGGCGTGCGGCACTGCCCGGGGCACACGCCGGGACATGTCGTGTTCTTCCATACGGGCGCCAAGGTGGCGTTCGTCGGCGACGTGCTGTTCGCGGGCTCGGTCGGGCGGACGGATTTTCCGCGCGGCAATCACCAGCAGCTCGTGGACTCGATCACCGGGCGGCTCTGGCCGCTGGGCGACGACATGCATTTCGTGCCCGGGCACGGGCCGATCTCGACCTTCGGGCGCGAGCGCAAGACCAATCCCTACGTCGCCGACGAGGCGCTGGGGATCGTGCGGGAGCTGGGGCGCTAAGCGAACGTCGCGCCGGTCAGCTTCTGCGAAACCTCCCACAGACGCGCCGCGACCTTGGGATCGCGGGCGCGCTTCGACATGCGCGCCGGGCCGGGCGGGCCGCCGAGGCCGAAGAATTTTTGCGGGCCGTAATAGGCCGCGGGCCCGGCATCCGGCGAAGTGGCGGCGAAGAGCTGCGGCAGCGCGCCGTCGGCGGGCGATTGCGCGATGAAGTTCATGAAGCGCCATTCGATCCTGCCCATCAGCCCGGCGCGATAGCCCGGACCGTTGGCGAATAGATCGGTCATCGAGCCGCCGGGATGGGCGGCATTCGACATCAGACCCCAGCCCTTCGCGTCGGAGCGGCGCTGCAATTCCAGCATGAACAGCAGGTTCGCGAGCTTGGACTGCGCATAGGCGCGGCTGGGGCGGTAGCGGCGCGCGGCCTGCAGATCGCCGAAGCGGATCTTGCCGATGTGATGCGCGTGGCTCGACACGGTCGTGACCCGCGGCGCCTTGGCGGCGCGCAGCAGCGGCAGGAGCCCCGCGGTGAGCGCGAAATGGCCGAGATGGTTGGTGGCGAACTGCGCCTCGAAGCCGTCGACGGTGGTGCGCCGCGTCGGGAACGCCATCACGCCGGCATTGTTGACGAGGCGGTCGATGGGCCGGCCCTGCGCGTTCATCCGCGCGGCGAACGCGGCGACGGATTTGAGATCGGCGAGATCGAGCGCTTCGAACACGATCTTCGCGGAAGGCGCCAGGCCCCGGATCTTCGCGAGCGATTGGGCCCCCTTCTCGGGATTGCGCCCGGCGAGCACGATCTCGGCGCCGTGGCGGGCGAGCTGGAGCGCGGTCTCGTAGCCGAGCCCGCCCGTGCCGGTGACGACGGCATATATGCCGGCGAGGTCGGGAATGTCTTTCGCGGTCCAGTCGGCCATGCGCGTGTCCTCGGCGTTGCCAGGATGATATGTGCACTTAGTGCAAATTTGCAAGGAGGGCAAATTCGCCCCAAATTGGCGGCCATGGCGAAGACGAGCAAAACCACCCCCGGCCTGCGCGAGCGCAAGCGCGCCGAGACGCGGGCGCGGATCATCGAAGGCGCGCTCAAGCTCTTCGTGGCGCGCGGCTTCGACGCGGTGACGCTCGACGATATCGCGGCCGCGGCCGGGATATCGCGGCGGACGTTCTTCCACTATTTCGAGTCCAAGGAGGACCTGGCGTTCGACTGGATGGATTCCTCGATGGACGACATCGCGGCGGCGGTGGGGCGCGAGCCGAAATCGCTGCCGATGCTGACCATCGCGCTGAACGCCATGGTTGCCTGCGCCCAGCCTTTTCCGCGCGAGGAAGCCTGGGCGCTGATGCGACTGGTTCAGGAGACGCCGGCGCTGCGCGACCGCAGCCAGATGAAGTACGGCCGGCTGGAGACAGCGCTGGCCGCGGCGCTGGCCGCGCGCAAGGGGCTGAAGCCGGGCGACCTCAAGGCGCGGCTGGCGGCGATGACGGCGGCCGGCGCGCTCAGGGTCTCGTCACAGGCCTGGTACGAGAGCGGCGGCAAGGAAGACATGGCGACGTTCGCGCGCAAGGTGCTCAAGGCGCTCCCCGGCTGACGCTGCGGCATAGCGGACGTTCGATATGTGACTCGACTTCGCGCCCTTGGCCTGATTTTTTGTCGCCCAGAACAAACCGCGAGGGACGTCCATGACCATCATCAATTCCGTGACCGACTTTTCCAAGGACGGCGAGATCGGCGTGATCACGCTGAACTCCCCGCCGGTCAACGCGCTGTCGGCGAATGTGCGCGACGGATTGTACGGCGGCTTCAAGGCGGCCATCGCGGATCCCGACGTCAAGGCCATCGTGCTGATCTGCGACGGGCGCACCTTCATCGCCGGCGCCGACATCTCCGAATTCGGCGGCGCGATGAAGGGTGCCTCGCTGTTCGACGTGCAGGCCATGATGGAGGACAGCCCCAAGCCGGTGATCGCGGCGATCCACGGCACGGCGCTGGGCGGCGGCCTCGAAGTCGCGCTGTGCGCGCATTACCGCGTCGCGGTGCCGAGCGCGAAATGCGGCCTGCCGGAGGTGAATCTCGGCCTGCTGCCGGGCGCGGGCGGGACGCAGCGGCTGCCGCGCATCGCCGGCGTCGAGAAGGCGTTGGAGATGGTGACCAGCGGCCAGCACGTGCCGGCCAAGGAATGCCTCGCCATGGGGCTGGTCGACGCGCTCGCCGAGGAAGGCAGGCTGAAGGACGGCGCCATCGCCTTCGCGAAGAAGGTGCTGGCCGAGAACAAGCCGCTGGTGAAGGTGCGCGACAATAACGCCAAGACCGACGCGGCCAAGGGCCATCCGGAGATCTTCGCGAATTTCCGCAAGGCCAACGCACGCAAGTTCCGCGGCTTCAAGGCGCCGGAAGCCAACATCCAGTGCATCGAGGCGGCGGTGAACCTGCCCTTCGAGGACGGGCTGAAAGTCGAGCGCAAGCTGTTCATCGAACTGATGACGGGGGCGCAATCGGCGGCGCAGCGCTATTACTTCTTCGCCGAGCGCCAGGCGAACAAGATCCCCGACGTGCCGGACGACACCAAGCTGATCCCGATCAAGAAGGTCGGCATCATCGGCGCCGGCACGATGGGCGGCGGCATCGCGATGAACTTCGTCAATGCCGGCATCCCGGTGACCATCGTGGAGGTCAAGCAGGACGCGCTGGACCGCGGGCTGAAGGTGGTGCGCGGCAATTACGAGCGCAGCGCCAAGAACGGCCGCTTCCCGCTGTCGGACGTCGACAAGCGCATGGCGATGTTCACCGGCTCGCTCGACATGGCGTCGCTGGCCGATTGCGACCTCGTGATCGAGGCGGTGTTCGAGCGCATGGACATCAAGAAGGACATCTTCACCAAGCTGGACGCCATCGTGAAGCCGGGCGCGATCCTGGCGACCAACACCAGCGGCCTCGACATCGACGAGATCGCCGGCGTGACCAAGCGGCCGGAATTCGTCATCGGCCTGCACTTCTTCTCGCCGGCCAATGTGATGAAGCTGCTGGAGATCGTGCGCGCGGACCACACCTCCAAAGAGGTGATCGCGACCTCGATGAAGCTGGCCAAGACCATCGGCAAGATCGCGGTTCTGGTCGGCGTGTGCCCGGGCTTCGTCGGCAACCGCATCCTGGGCGCGCGCGGTCGCGAGGCGCAGAAGATGGTGCTGGAAGGCGCCATGCCGTGGGATGTCGACCGCGTGCTCTACGATTTCGGCTTTCCGATGGGGCCGTTCGCGATGAGCGACCTCGCCGGCCTCGACATCGGCTGGGTGAAGGAGAAATCGCACGGCGAGACCATCCGCGACGTGTTGTGCGAGGCGGACCGGCGCGGGCAGAAGACCGGCGCCGGCTATTACGACTATGACCCGGAGACGCGCGCCGCCAAGCCGTCGCCGGTGACCGAGAAGATCATCCACGATTTCGTCGCCAAGTCGGGGCGCAATCCGAGGCAGATCGGCGACGACGAGATTCTCGAACGCTGCCTCTATCCGATGATCAACGAGGGCGCGAAGATTCTGGAAGAGAAGAAAGCAATAAGGCCCTCCGACATCGATGTGGTGTGGGTGAACGGCTATGGCTGGCCGGTCTATCGCGGCGGCCCGATGCACTACGCGGACACCATCGGCCTCGACAAGGTGCTGGCGAAGCTGAAGGCGTTCCAGGCCACGATGGGCGACGCGTTCAAGCCCGCGGCGCTGCTGGAGAAGCTGGCGGCGGAAGGCAAGAAGTTCGCCGATCTGCGGTGAAGCGTTGTGCGGCCGGCGCTCAATAGCCCCGCGTATCGGTAAACCCGATATGCGTGGCGCCGGCGCGGGCGGCGTCGGCCAGCACGCGGGCGACCGCGTCGTAGCGCGCCAGCCGGTTGGCGGTCACATGGATGTCGGGCTGCGGGTCCTGGCGCGCGGCGAAGGCGAGGTCGGCATCGAGCGTCGCGCGGTCGACGCGCACGCCGTTCCAGAGCGCGGTGCCGTCGAAATCGATTCCGAGAGTCACCACCAGGGGCGTCCTCGGCGGGGAACCGTGCGGCAGGTCGATCTTCACCGCGTTGGTCTGCAGCGGCAGCGTGATGATCAGGAGCGTGAGCAGCACCAGCATCACGTCGATCAAGGGCGTGGTGTTCATGTCGGCGATGGCTTCGCCGTCGGCGGTGTTCGTCGTCATGGCCATGGCAGGTCTCCCCTCGAGCAGGCTGGGGAAGGCTGGGCGTGGAGTGTGGCGGAAGGAGGCGCAGGATGTGGCGAGAGCATGAATTCACCGACCGCTTGTCAGATGGCCGGCAAAACGACAGCATCGGCCGAGGGGAGAAGCATGACCAAGCGAGGTGCGATCCTGGGCGTTGTGCTGCCGGTCTTCGGGCTGGCGATCCTGCTGCTGTTTCTGGCGGACCATGTCGCGCATGCGGGCGGCGTCTTGGGCCTGGGCGGCGTCGTGCTGCTGTCTGCCGATCTATTGGTCGCGCTTCGCGTTCTAGGCTCGCCCGGTGCCTGGCGCGAGTTGTTGAGATCTTCGGATTCGCGCATCTGGGGCCTTCGTCCCGCGATGCCGCAAAACAGACGGGTTGTCGAAACGCCTGACCTGGACGACGATCGGACGGACGTATGACCTTCGTGACTGCCGGCGATATCGACATCTATTATGAGCGCGCCGGCATCGGGCCGCGGCTGCTGTTCATTTCCGGATCGGGCTCCGATCTTCGGATGAAGCCCAGCCAGATGGACGGGCCGTTTCCCAAGGCCTTCGACATCCTGTCCTACGATCAGCGCGGCCTCGGGCAGACCTCCAAGCCGGACGTGCCCTACACCATGGCGCAATACGCCGACGACGCGGCGGCGCTGATGGATGCCATCGGCTGGGCGAGCGCGGCGGTGATCGGCTTGTCGTTCGGCGGGATGGTGGCGCAGGAATTCGTGCTCCGGCATCCGGGCAAGGTCGAGCGGCTGGTGCTCGGCTGCACCTCGCCGGGCGGGGCGGGCGGCGCGTCGTTCCCGCTCCACGAGTTCGAGCATATGAGCGCCGCCGAACGCGCGCGGCACATGATCCCGATCGGCGACACGCGGCGCGACGCGGCGTGGCAGGCGGCCAATCCGCAGCTATATGAGCAGCTCGTCGCCTTCGCGGCGGCCGATCCTTACGCCGACGAGCCGGGCCACGCCCAAGGCTATCGCCGCCAGGTCGAGGCGCGGGCGCATCACGACACCTATGACCGGCTGCCGCAAATCAAATGTCCGACGATGATCGCGGCCGGCCGCTATGACGGCATCGCGCTGCCGCAAACGCAGGAGAAGATGGCGGCGCGAATCGCGGGATCGGTGCTGCGCTTCTACGAGGGCGGCCATATGTTCATGCTGCAGGATCGCGCCGCGGTGCCGCAGATGGTGGAATTCCTCAAGGGGTGAAGGTCATCGGCCCGGCGTCGCCCGCGCCAGCGCCTGCGCGATGGTGTCGAGGGGGAGAACCAGACGGAGGGGTTCGTCGAGCAATCTCAGCGCGCCGAAACGCAGATACCAGCGGGCGGCCGCGTCGTCCTTGGCGTCGATCGCCATCGCGACGCCGCCCACCTCGGCCGCGACCGCCAGGCATCGCTCGCCGGCCGCGAGAAGCAGATCGGCGCCCAGGCCCCGGCCTTGCGCCGAACGGTCGACCGCCAAGCGCCCGAGCCGGAAGACCGGCACGTCATAACGGCCGAGACCGCGCGCCAGGCTGGGCGGAACGCTGGAAAAGGCGACGGCTCCGGGGCTGACCGTGTAATAGCCGAGCACGCGGTTCGGCTCTTCGGCGGCGGTTGCCAGGAACGTCTTGGCGCCGCCGCTCTCATGGTTCTGGCGCGCGAAGCGCACGAGATAGTCGTTCAGCGCCTGGACGCCGCAATCGAACCGCTTGCGATCATGCTGCTTGCCGATGGCCGTTTCGCGCCAGGCAAGGCTCACTTGCGCAGCGCGCGCCTGCGAGCGGCCGCCAGAAGCGCCGGAGTGGGCTTGGGCGGATTCTCGAGAAGCTTCAGGACCCGCGCGGTGTCGCGTTCCGACAGTTCTACCCGCTCCGACCGCTCCACGACTTCGCGCGCGGCGGGCATCACGCGGCGCATGATGAAGCTCGTCACGTCCAGACGCTCCTCGGCGGCCGCCGAAACCAACAGGCGCTTTTCTTCCTTGCTGGCGCGCAGTTCGATGCGATCGTCGCGGATGGCGGTGGCCATGTCGTGTCTCCAGAGCAGCAACCTATCGTACGGACGCTGTCCGTGCAAGTGCTGCGGGCCCTTGCCCGGCGCCCCGACGACGGATATGGGCTCGCCATGTTCCATCTCTTTCCCACCGCGCTTGCCACATTGTTCGTCGCCGTCGGGCCGGTCGAGGTCGGGTCGATGTTCCTGGCGCTGACCGCCGGCATGGACAAGGCCGAGCGGCGCAACACCGCCATCGTCTCGGCCGCCGTGTCGGCGGTGGTGCTCGCCGCCTTCGCGCTCGGCGGCATCCAACTCCTGGGCCTGATCGGCGTCGGCCTGCCGGCTTTCCGCACCGCCGGCGGCGTGCTGCTGCTGATGGTGGCGGCCGACCTCCTGCTGGCGAAGCATTCGGCGATCTCCTCGATCACGCCCACCGAAGCGAACGAGGCGCAAAGCCACGAGACCGACGTCGCGGTGTTCCCCCTGGCGATCCCGCTGACCGCGGGGCCGGGCAGCATGACGGCGGTCGTCCTCTTGATGGGCAAGGCGCATGGGCCGTTGGACATGGCGGCGGTGCTGGCGGCGCTGGGGCTGATCGTGCTTTCGACCTTCGGCGCGATGCTGGCGTCGGACCGGCTGATGAAGCTCTTGCGCAAGACCGGCGCCAACGTCATCGCGCGCGTCTCCGGCGTGCTGCTGGCGGCGCTGGCGATGCAGTTCATCTTCGACGGGCTCGCCGATAGCGGGCTGTTCCGGTAATTGGGACTCACGCGGAGACGCGGAGTTCGATGTGAACCTCCGCGTTCTCCGCGGCTCCGCGTGAAATCTTCGTTGGCGCTTCGCGCCGACGAACCGTGGGCCGCGTTGCCGCAGCGGGTTTGACTCGCGCGGCGCGCATCGTAACGATGCGGCAAAGACCATCCCGGGACGGAACACCATGTCGGCAGAGGGCGAAGGCCTGGAATATATCTCCATCGGCGCGCGGTTGCAGGAGATCGTGGCGCAAAAGCCCAACGCGCCGGCGGTCACCGCGCAGGACGCGACGCTGAGCTGGGCCGAGCTGCACAAGCGCAGCAACCGGATGGCGCGCGGGCTTCTCGCCAAAGGCGTGAAATTCGGCGATTTCGTCACCATCGCCTTGCCCAACGGCGTGCCGTTCGTCGAGGTCTGTTACGCCTGCTGGAAGATCGGCGCGGTGCCGCAGCCGGTGTCGTCGCGCCTGCCGGCCAGCGAATTGGCGGCGATCATCGAGCTGGCCCATTCGCCCATCGTGGTCAGCGACACGCCGATGGCCTCACCGGCGCCGGTGGTGTCGAGCGGCGAATTGCTCGCGGCCTCCGCCGACGAAAGCGACCTGCCCGACGCGGTCTCGCCGTCCTGGAAGGCGCCGACCAGCGGCGGATCGACGGGACGGCCCAAGCTGATCGTCTCCGGCGCGGCGGGGCTGACCTCCAAGGGCGGCGCGCTGGCGAGCTTCTGGCGCCACACCGCCGATACGGTGGCGCTGATGCCCGGGCCGCTTTACCACAATGGGCCGTTCGCCAACGTCTTCACCGCGCTGAACGCCGGCGCGCATGTCATCGTGATGACGAAGTTCGACGCCGAGCAGACGCTGCGCGACATCGAGCGCTATCGCGCGAACTGGATCTATCTGGTGCCGACGATGATGAGCCGGATCTGGCGGCTGCCGACCCGCGCGGATTACGACGTGTCGAGCCTCAAGACCGTGTGGCACCTCGCGGCGCCCTGCCCGCCGCAGCTCAAGCAGCACTGGATCGACTGGCTCGGCGCCGATGCGATCTGGGAGCTCTATGGCGGCACCGAGGCGCAGGCCGCGACGACGATCTCGGGTCCGGAGTGGCTCACCCACCGCGGCTCGGTCGGGCGGGTGATGCCGGGCGGCGAGATGAAGGCGTTCGACGCGCACGGCCATCCCCTGCCGCCGGGCGAGACCGGCGAGATCTTCATGCGGCACGCGGCCGGCCTGCCGCCGACCTATCGCTATGTCGGCGCCGAGGCGCGCAGCCTGCCCGGCGGCTGGGAGAGCATCGGCGACATCGGCTGGTTCGACGAAGACGGCTATCTCTATCTCGCCGACCGGCGCACCGACATGATCCTGGTCGGCGGCGCCAACGTCTATCCGGCCGAGATCGAGGCGGCGCTGGACGAGCATCCGCTCGTGGCGTCGAGCGCGGTGATCGGCCTGCCGCATGAGGAACTGGGCAACCAGGTGCATGCGATCGTGCAGCCCAGGCCTGGGCTCGATCTGGACGAGCTGAAGCGGCATCTGGCGGAGCGGCTGGTGATCTACAAGCAGCCGCGGAGCTTCGAGCTGGTGGACGAGAACGTCCGCGACGACGCGGGAAAGGTGCGGCGCACCGCGCTGCGCGATGCGCGGGTGAAGAAGGCGTAGGGCCGCGCGACTGGGGTTCACTGCATTCGACAAAAGGTGTCATACCCCGCGAATGCGGGGTACCCAGTTGACGCCTGCTCCGGCGGTGCGCATTTCACCTGGGTCCGCCGCATTCGCGGCGGATGACACCGTGAAACTGGTGTCTAAACCGAGGCGGTCGCCGTCAGCGCCGACGGCGCGGTGTCCATCTGCTTGAGGCGCCGGTAATGCACCGGCTCTGCGATGTTCAGGCGGGCACGGGCGGCGTCGAGCGGTTCGGCGAACAGTGTCTCGATGTCCTCGCCGTGCAGCCAGGCGGCCTGCTTGCCGTGGGTGTAGCCCTCCCACACGGCGCGCGCGACGAGGCGGCCGTGCGGCTCGCGCAAATTCTTGAGCGCGCCCATCGCCGCGATGAAGCCCCAGCCGAGGCCCCTGGTCTGCGCATAGGAGAACGCGACGAGGCACAACTCCCCGAGCGGATCGTCGGCCTGATAGCCGGTCAGCACGTGCCAGATGTCGTGGATATCGCGCTCGCGCCGGCCGAACCAGGCATAGGGATGTTCCAGGAAGACCGCGCCGTGAACCTGCTCGCCGACCTCTTTCAGGCCGGCGGCGGAGAAGCCGGTCTTCTCCAGGAAGGCGCGATAGGCGGCGCCGACCGTGCCGGGCGCGAAGCGGCGCAGGAAATTCGGGTCCATGAACGTGTCGACCAGCTCGACCCGGGCATAGGCGATGCGGCCGCCTTCGGCGGTCTGCAGCAGGCGGTTGTAGTTCCGGGCGGTCACGCCGGCGTTCAGCGCCTGCATGATCTTGAAGACCTGGGCGGTGTCGTTGGGATCGGCGATCAGCAGCCGCATGGCGCGGAAGGCGGCTTTCCAGTCGCGGCGGCGGTTGAAGTCCAGTGCGGGAGCGGTTGCCATGGCGCGACCTCAATCTGACTATCTGACAATCTTGATTATCAGATAGTCAGATGGCACCACCGTGTCAAGATGGCGACCTTGGAAAAAGAGCGGCGACGCTATGGCGGGGCCAGTTTCGCGGACCGGCAGGCGGAGCGCCGGGAACGGCTGATCGGGGCCGCGATCGACGTGTTCGGCCGGACCGGGCGCGACAGCGCGACGGTGGCGGCGATCTGCGCCGAGGCGGGGCTGACGGCGCGCTATTTCTATGAGTCCTTCCCGAGCCGGGACGCGCTGTTCCTGGAGGCCTATGGGGCGGTGCAGCGCGAATTGCTGGCGCGGCTGACGCAGGCCGTCGATCCGGCCGATCCGGTGAAGAGCGCCCTGACCGGTTTCTTCGCCGCCCTGGCCGAGCATCCCGGGCCGGCGCGGGTCTTCCTGCTCGACGCCCATGGCCGCGAGCCGGCCATGCAGGCGGCGGGGCGGGAGACCGCGACACGGCTGGTGCAGCTCTTCGCGCCCCGGACGCGCACGGTGCTGGCGGCGGCCGGGGTGCTGGGCGCGGTGATCGACATCGCGCGGGCCTGGATCGAGCGCGGCTTCGCCGAGCCGGTCGAGGAGGTCGTGGCCACCGCCCTGCCCTTCGCGCAGGCGGCGGCTAAGTCGGCGGGCGCTTGACGGGCTTGGCCGTCAGGCCCAGCCGCTCGCGCAGATCCGGCGGAACGAGAAATACCGACTTCACGCCTTCCTTGGTCTTGCGGAGAAGACGACGCTTCGCAAGCGACTCCAGATCGGCGCGCGCGGTGAGATAGCTGACGTGGTGAGAATCGGCGTGCTGCTGGATTTCGAAGCGCGCGGATGCACTCTTCAAGGCGAGCTGCACGATGCCCAATTGGCGCCGATTCAGTTGGCTTTCAAGGCGACCAAGCGCCTTTCCCAAATCGCCGAGTTCCTTGGTTTTCTCGACAAGATATTTTTGCAAATCGGCGAGAGATTGTTCGATAACGCCCAATTGATGATCGATAAAATATGTGAGATCGCCTTCGTCGGTTTCGCTGTAGAGAAATGCCATCCCATACTTCGTCGGAGCACGCATAATCACCGCGGATATCGAAACATATTCGAGCAGCCAATAGCCATGTTTCAAGACACACCAATAGAACAGCGCCCTTGCGCAACGCCCATTGCCGTCCCAAAACGGATGATCGTAAGCAAGCATGAAGTGCAGGACGATGGCGCGAATGACGGGGTGGAGAAATCCCGCCTTTCCCATGTCCGATTCGTTGGCGAAGTCGCAGAGTGCCTGCAATCTCGCCGGCAACTCGCCGGCGGGTGGCGGCATATGGAGTGTTTCGCCCGACAACGATTCAACAACGCGAACGTCGTCGGCAGCCGTACGGAATACTCCCACCTTTTCCGGCTTCTCCAGAGTGTCTAAAGTTAGGATGCGATGGAGTTCTAGGACCCGAGCCGGCGTCAGTCCCTCGTGCCGGTGCTCCCGAATGAAGCTCATCGCACGATAGTTGTTGAGAACCATTCGTTCGCCAACCGTCTTAGGCTTGCGCCCCTCCTCGATCATCTTCCGAGCGACTTCGCGCGTGGTCGCGGCCCCTTCCAAGACGGAACTGGAGAAAGGCTCCTCGAGCAGCGATTTCTGAAGATAGACATCCCGATTTTCGGACGTAGCGGCGGCGCCCGGCATGCCGACGAGCCCGCGCGCGTTGCTATCGATCTCATGCAATGCCCGTTGAAAGTCGCCGATCTGCGTGTAGAAGAACTTTTGCGACTTCGTATCCGAAAACGGCAGGGGGCGCCGGGCCACCAACCTTTTCATCTTCATCACTACCCAAGCTTCGTCGGGAGCCAGAGGTTCGGGGGCAGGCTTGAATCGAACCTTTTCCCAGTGCTCATAGGGTCCGACGGACACACCATCGATCTGGGACGAAAACAAAAGAGGGGCCTTTTTCGGGTCCTTTCCGATTTTTGCAAGGGTCGCCTGGAAGTCTGGCGGCGTGGCGGGAATTTTCATTTATAGCCTATAAGAATTGGGATCGAAGACCGCGCTTCTTCTTTTAATATCAATGGCTTGAACTTTTTATCCCGCAGAGGAATACGATGCATTCTTCCAACCGCTTTTGTTTTTTATAGACTATAAGGATATGGCCATCAAGCAGGCGCCCCGGAGCGCCTGCCTCTCGGAACTTTCGACGGTTCATGGCAGTTTCCGCTTCATGGCCGGTCTTTCCACCTATCAGTCCAAGCGCGATTTCGGCGTCACGCGGGAGCCGCGCGGCAAGGTCGCCAAGGGCAAGGGCAAGTCGCGCTTCGTCATCCAGCGCCATGCCGCGACGCGGCTGCATTACGACCTGCGCCTGGAGCTGGACGGGGTCTATAAATCCTGGGCGGTGACCAAGACGCCGTCGCTCGATCCGGCGGTGAAGCGGCTGGCGGTCGAGGTCGAGGATCATCCGATCGAATACGGCACCTTCGAGGGCACGATCCCGGAAGGGCAATATGGCGGCGGCACGGTGCAGCTCTGGGATCGCGGGACATGGAGCCCGCAAGGCGACGATCCGGAGGGCGAGCTGCGCGCCGGCCACCTGAAATTCGTGCTCGACGGCGAGCGGATGAAGGGCAAATGGGCGCTGGTGCGCATGCGCGACGACCCGGCGCGGCCCGGCCGCAAGCTCCGCCACAACTGGCTGCTGATCAAGGAGATCGACGACGAGGCCAGGCGCGGCAAGGCGGGCGACGCGCTGGCGAAGGACGTGACCTCGGTGGCGACCGGCCGCACGCTGGACGAGATCGCGGCGAAATCGGGCAAGGTGTGGAATTCCAACCGCCCGGTCGCCGAGAACGTGAAGGCGCTGAAGAAGACCGCCGTTAAAAAAAAGAGTCGCAAGACCGTGAAGCGCCGCGCGTGACGCGGATGCCCGATTTCGTGGCGCCGCAACTGGCGCAACTGGTCCAGACGCCGCCGTCGACGGACGGCTGGGTGCATGAGGTCAAGTTCGACGGCTATCGCCTGCAGATGCGGGTCGAGAATGGCCGCGCCGTGCTGCGCACCCGCAAGGGGCTGGACTGGACCCAGAAGTTTCCCGAGATCGCGGCGGATGGCGGCAAGCTGCCCGATTGCCTGATCGATGGCGAGATCTGCGCCCTGAACGCGGAGGGCGCGGCGGATTTCGGGGCGCTGCAGCTCGCGCTGTCGGACGGCAAGACCGGCGGACTGGTGTTCTTCCTGTTCGATTGCCTGTTCGCCGGCGGGCGCGATCTGCGCAAGCTGCCGCTGTCGGCGCGCAAGGACGCGCTTCAGGAGGTCTTGAAACACGCGAAGAACAGCAAGCGGCTGCGCTTCGTGCCGCATTTCACCTCGCATGGCGACGCGATGCTGGAAGCCGCTTGCAAGATGGACATGGAGGGCATCGTCTCCAAGCGGCTGGACGCGCCCTATGTGTCGGGCCGCACGGGGTCGTGGACCAAATCGAAATGCCGCGGCGGGCAGGAAGTGGTGATCGGCGGCTGGCGCGGCGACGCGGGCACGCTGCGCTCGCTACTGGTCGGCACGCATCGCGACGGCAAGTTCGTCTATATGGGCCGGGTCGGCACAGGCTATACGGCGGCGGTCGCGGCCGACCTCCTGAAGAAGCTGAAGCCGCTCAGGCGCGACAGGCCGGCCTTCGCCGACGCGCCGCGCGGCGGCGATCTCAACTGGGTCGAGCCGAAACTCGTCGCCGAGATCGCATACGAGAACGTCACATCGGACGGGCTGTTCCGCCAGGCGGCGTTCAAGGGCCTGCGCGCCGACAAGCCGGCGAGCGCGGTGACGATCGAACTGCCGGCGGACGCGAAGGAGAAGAAGACGATGGCGGCGAAATCGGCGCGCGCGGCGACCAGGCCCGCGAAGGACAATGTCGTGCTCGGCGTGACGATCAGCCATCCCGACAAGGCGCTGTGGCCGAAGTCGAAGGCGGGACCGGCGGTGACCAAACTCGACCTGGCGACCTACATGGCGGCGGCGGCGGAGCGGATGCTGCCGCATATCGCGGAGCGGCCGATCTCCATCGTGCGCACGCCCGACGGGATCGAAGGCGAGACCTTCTTCCAGCGCCATGCGCTGAAAGGCACGCAGGTGCCGATGCTGGCGATCAAGGTCGCGGGCGAGAAGGAGCCCTTTCTCGGCGTCGACAGCGCCGCGGCGCTGGTCGCGCTGGCGCAGCAGGCGGTGACCGAAATCCATCCCTGGGGTTCGAAGCCGGGCGATCCGCAAACGCCGGAGCGGGTGATCTTCGATCTCGATCCGGCGCCGGACGTGGACTTCGACCGCGTGGTGGAGGGCGCGCAGGAATTGCGCAAGCGGCTGGCGGCGCTCGGCTTCGAGCCGTTCGTGAAAACGACCGGCGGCAAGGGGCTGCATGTCGTGATCGCGATCAAGGGCGCGACCTGGCCGGAGGCGAAGGCGTTCGCCAAGGCGGTGGCGGTGAAGCTCGAAGCCGACATGCCGGAGCGCTACACCACGACGCTGGCCAAGAAGGCGCGGGCCGGGAAGATCTTCGTCGACTATCTGCGCAACGACCGCACCTCGACCGGCGTCGCGCCCTGGAGCACGCGGGCGCGCGAGGGCTGCCCCATCGCGGTGCCGCTGGCGTGGAGCCAGGTGAAGAGGGGGCTGGATCCGAAGGCGTACGATATCCGAACCATCGGGCCGGTGCTGAAGAAGGCGGACCCGTGGGCCGGGCTGGCGAGGAGCGCCAAGGCGCTCGGGCCGGCGATGAAGAAGATGGGAATGTAGTTTCCTCCCCCGCGTTTGCGGGGGAGGTGCCGAGCGCAGCGGTCCGTAGCGACAGCGTACGGACGAGGGGGCCAGCGCTGGCGCCGAAGCGCGTTTCTGCCCCCTCCACCGCTTCGCGGTCCCCCTCCCCCGCAAACGCGGGGGAGGAAACGCGGGTTAACCGCGCGCCCGCTTCTTCGTGTTGGTGTTGGCCGGCGCGGCCTTGTGCTTCAGGCTCTTGCGCAGCGCTTCCATCAGGTCGATCACGTTGGTGTCTTCAACCGGCTCGGCCTTGACCGGCTTCTGGCCCTTCTGCTTGCGGCGGATCAAATCGCGCAGAGCCTTTTCGTAGCGGTCCTCGAACATCGACGGATCGAACGCGCCTTCCTGCTGCTCGATGATCCGCTCCGCGATCTCGACCATCTTCTTGTCGGAGCGCGCGGTGGGGATGTCGGCGAACACGGTCCTGGGATCGATCACCTCCTCGGCGGTGCGCAGCGTGTAGGCAACGATGCCCTTGTCGCGCGGCTCCAGCGCCACCATGCGCTCGCGAGTGTGCATCACGACGCGGCCGATGGCGATGCGGCCGGCCTGCACCAGTGCGTCGCGGATCACGGTGTAGGCCTCGGTCCCGGTCTTGCCGTCGGGCACCAGGTAATAGGGATCGTTCCAGTAGAGCCGGTCGATCTCGGCCGCGTCGACGAAGCGTTCGATGTCGATGGTCTTGGTGGTTTCGAGCCGGACGTCCGAAAGCTCCTCATTGGTGACGACGACGTATTTATTCTTCTCGATCTCGTAGCCCTTCACCAGGTCCTTGCGCTCGACCGGGCCGGTATCGGGATCGGTCGGGATCATGCGGATGCGGTTGTTGGTCTTGGGATTGAGCATGTGGAAGGAGATGTCGTTGCTGCGCGTGGTGGCGCCGTAGAGCGCCACGGGACAGGACACCAGCGACAGGCGCAGATGCCCCTGCCAGGCCGGACGCCCACCGCCGCGGCGGGCGTGCGCGGTGTGGGCGGGAGCCTCGTGCGCTTTCGCTTTGGCCTTCTTGCGCGCTGCCATGGGAGTTCCTTTCGCCCGCCGGAGTCGGAAACGTGGGGCGCGGAGATTGTATCCGGGCCCCCTCCGCCTCGCTACGCTCGGCACCCTGCCGGGTTCGCTGTTGCTCACCCGGCCTTCATACACTGTCGCTATGAAGCCCCCGCAAACGCGGGGGAGGAAAGCTATGCATACTTCTTCGCCGCCTGGGCGATGACGGCGTAGAATTCGGCGACGGTCTCGTCGATCACCTGCTTGACCGGCTTGATGTCGTGGATGCGGCCGGCGACCTGGCCGGAGAGGGCGATGGACGCCTCCATGTCGCCGCCGAAATAGAGGTCGGTCGCCTTGCCGAACTCGGCCATGATGTTCGGCGGCGGCTCCTTTTCGATCCGGGTGGTCTTCTCGGTGCGGAGCGCCCGCAGCGCCGGGCCGGGGCCAAAGCGGTTGAGGAACACCGTGTCGGTCTCCGCCGCCGCGAGGATGGCGTTCTTCCAGTTCGCATGCACCGGCGATTCCGCCGCCGACACCATGCGGGTGCCCATCTGGATGCCTTCGGCGCCCAGCAGGAAGGCCGCCGCCATGGTGCGGCCGTCCACCATCCCGCCGGCCGCGACGACGGGGACGTTCACGCTTTCGCAGACCAGCGGCAGCAGGACCATCAGGGCGACTTCCTTCGGATTTTTGAACCCTCCGCCCTCGCCGCCCTCGACCACCAGGCCGTCGACGCCGCAATCCACGGCGCGCAGCGCGGCCTTCAGCGAGGGCACGACGTGGAAGACGGTGAGGCCGGCGGCCTTCAGCGGCGCCACGATCTTCTGCGGATCGCCGGCCGAGGTGGTGACGAATTTCACGCCCTGGTCGATGATGAAGTTCACGATGCCCGGATCGCGTACGAAGGCGAGCGCGACGTTCACGCCGAAGGGTTTCGTCGTGAGCGTGCGCATCCTGGCGATCTCGCCCTTGACCGCGTCGAGCTCGCCGGAGGAGGTCTCGATGATGCCCATGCCGCCGGCATTCGAGACGGCGGAGGCGAGCTGGGAGCGCGCGATCCAGCCCATCGGCGCCTGCACGACGGGATATTCGACGCCGAGCAGCTCGGTGATGCGGTTGCGGATGGTCATGGCGAATTCTCCGGGATGGGAAGCGTGTCCGAGAGCTGCGCCGGGGCCAAGGCGCGGCGCTCGACCAGCGCCTGCTGGATGCGGGCATGCGCGGCGCGGTCGAGGCGGTAGTAAAGCGTGAAGATGATGCAGGCGAAGGTCATCGCGCCCGGCACGATGCCATAGGCGAGGCCGAGCGCGTTCACCGTGGCGAGCGGGATGTGCGCGGCATCGCCGCCCTTCGACGCGAGATCGGCGGGAAAGCCGATCAGGCTGAGCACCAGGCCCGAGATCAGCCCGCCAAGGCCGCTCGCCGCCTTGGTCGAGAAGGACAGGCCCGCGAAATAGACGCCTTCGCGCCGCGCCCCGAACAGCAATTCGTGCTCGTCCGCCGCGTCGGCCATCATCGACTGGAAGCCGACCGTGAGGAAGGTGATGGCGACGCCGGCGATCACCGAGTTGATCGACAGCGCCAGCACGGTCAGATTCGGATCGGACGGCAACAGGCCCACGATGCGCGCGACCGGCAGGCCGGCCTGCGTCACCACGATATAGGCGAGGCTCCAGATCACCATGGCGCGCTTTTCGACGCGCGCGCCGGTCAGCCACACGGCCGGCAGGCCGGCCATCACGCCGACCAAGAGCAGCACCGCGACGAACAGGATCTGCTGGGTGTCGAGGCGCCAGAAGAATTTGTTGCCGTGCAGGTTGAGGGCGGCGGCGGTGCCTTGCGCCACGAAGAAGATCAGCACGCTGGAGAACAGGAGGCGGAAGGACGGGTTGCGGAACACCTCGGCCACTTCGCGCAAGAGGCGCGGCAGCGGATGGCCCTCGCCCGGCACGGCCTTGTGCAGGCGGCCGCGCGTGCCGAGCGTGCCGAAGGCGGCGAGCGCCCCGAACACGGTCATCAGCGCCGCGCAGCTCCAGGCGAAGGGGATATAGGCGGCGCGGTCGTAGATCTTCGCGCCGGCGAGGAAGATCATGTATCCGAGGATCAGCGGGGCCAGCGTGGCGAAGACGCTGAAGAAGGTACGCCAGGCGACGATGGCGGAGCGGTCGACATAATCGTCGGTCAGCTCGGCCCCGAGCGCGATATAGGGCACGACATAGCCGGACAGGCCGATGCGCAGCACCAGCGCGATCAGCGTCGCGTAGCCGAACAGCGGCCAGGTGGTGAGCCCGCGCGGGATCGAGAACAGCAGGCCGAGGCCCAGCGCGATCAGCACCAGCGAGAAGATCATGTAGGGATGGCGCCGGCCCCAGCGCGAATTCGTGTTGTCGGAGATCGAGCCCATCAGGGGATCGACGCAGGCATCGACCACGAGCGCGATGCCGAGCGAGGCGCCGGCGAGGACGCCGGACAGGCCGCACACCTCGTTCAGATAGAACAGCAGGAAGGTGTTGATCGCCGTCGAGCTGATGCTGTCGGCGAACTGGCCGGTGCCGTAGACGGCCTTGGTGACGAGCGGGAGCTTGGAGGAATCGCGTTCGGACATGCGTTCAGGTCATTTCCAGATGGGATGGCCAGGAGAGATTGCCGAGAGGCAGCCGTCGAAGGGCGGCATTGCCACTCTCCGCTGTCATGGCCCGCGAATGCGGTGGCCCGCATTCGCGGACCATGACACCGATTTGTTGGCGGGCCTCATCCCTCGACTCCGTAGAACTTCGCCGCCGTGCCGCCGAAGATCGCTTCGCGGTCGGGCGCCGCGGTGAGCGCGATACAGGCGCCGAGCCAGGAGGCGTAATCGCCGGTCTCGTTCAGCATCGGCCAGTCGCTGCCCCACATCAGCCGCTCGGGACCGAACGAGTCGAGAAGCACGTCGACATAGGGTTTGAGCGTCTCGGCCGTCCAGCCGGGACCGGCTTCGCTGGCGAGGCCCGAAAGCTTGCAATAGGCGTTGGTCTCCGCCGCGATGTGGCGGATATAGGGCTTCCACACTTCAAGCTCGCCCTTGGCGATGTCCGGCCTGGCGCCGTGATCGATCACGACGGCGAGGTCGGGATAGCGGTCGATCAGCTCCGCCAGCGCCGGCAGATGGCGCGGCGTCACCAGCGCGTCGAAGCGCAGCTTGCCGCGCTGCATGGCGTCGAACACGCGGGCGAAGGCGGGATTGAGGATCCACTCCTCGTCGGCGATGTCCTGCAGCATGGGGCGCAGGCCCATGAGCTTTGGGTTGGCACAGAGACGGGCAATACGCGTCGGCGCATCGGCGGCCTCGAAATCGATCCAGCCGACCACGGCGGCGACGAAGGGCGCGGCGCGCGCCAGTTCAAGGAGGTAATGCGTCTCCGTTTCGCTGGGCGCGGCCTGGACGAGGATGGTCTTGTCGATCTTCGCGGCGCTCAGCAGCGGCGCCAGATCGGCGGGCAGGAAGTCGCGCGCGATCCGGGGATGATCCTTCGCCGTGAGCCAGCCATAGTCGCCGCGGTCGAGGCGCCAGAAATGCTGGTGGGCGTCGATCCGCATCTAGGCGCTTTCAGGGCCGATCGCGCCCTTCGTCAGGATACAGAGCAGTTCCGGTCCCGAAAGCGGGTCGATAGCTTTCAACATGCCCGCTTGGTTCCCGAAAAAGCCGCCGTTTGCCGGCAGTCTGGCCTGACGCCTGTGGGGATAGTAAGTATCGGACGCCGCGGGCCGCAAGCGCGAAGGAACCGACTTGTCCGACCTTCTCACCAAGGATGCCGTAACGGTACGCCTGCACCCGAGTGACAACGTCGTCGTCGCGGCCGGCCGCATCGCGGCGGGCACGCGGATCGCCTCGGAGAACGTCACCGCGCGCGAGGCGATCCCGTCGGGCCACAAGATCGCGACGCGCGCGATCCCCGCCGGCGCGGCGGTGCGCAAATACGGCCAGGTGATCGGTGTCGCTACGGCGGACATCGCGGCGGGGGCGCATGCGCATGTGCACAATCTCGCAATGTCCGGCCTGCGCGCGGCCGCCCAGACGGCGCCGGCCTGGCAGCGCGGCGAACCGCCCCGCGGTTTCATGGGCTATCGCCGGCAGGACGGGCGCGTCGGCGTGCGGAACTATATCGGCGTGCTGACGAGCGTGAACTGCTCGGCCACCGTGGCGCGGCACATCGCCGAAGCGGCCGAGCGCAGCGGCCTGCTGCAGGGGTTCGAGCATGTCGACGGCATCGTGCCGATCACCCATGCCGGCGGCTGCGGCATGGCCGGATCGGGCGAGGGTTTCGACATCCTGCGCCGCACGCTGTGGGGCACCGCGGCCAATCCGAATTTCGGCGCGATCCTGCTGGTGGGCCTTGGCTGCGAGGTGATCCAGATCGACCGGCTGAAGACCGATTACGGCCTTGCCGAGAGCGATGCGTTCCACGCCTTCACCATTCAGGAGGTCGGCGGCACGCGGCGCGCCATCGAAGAGGGGCTGGAGCGGCTGAAGGCGATCCTGCCGAAGATCGACGCGGCGCGGCGCACGCAGGTGCCGGCGAGCGAATTGGTGCTGGGCCTGCAATGCGGCGGATCGGATGCGTGGTCGGGCGTGACCTCCAATCCGGCGCTCGGCAATGCCAGCGACCGGCTGGCGGCGCTGGGCGGCACGGTGATCCTGTCGGAGACGCCGGAGATCTACGGCGCCGAGCACCTGCTCTATGCCCGCGCCAGGGCGCCGGAGGTTTCGGCGAAGCTGCGCGCGCGGCTCGACTGGTGGGAGCGCTACACGAAAATCCACGACATGGAGATGAACAACAATCCCTCGCCGGGCAACAAGGCGGGCGGGCTGACGACCATCCTGGAGAAGTCGCTGGGCGCGGTGGCGAAATCGGGAACCTCGCCGCTGAACGAGGTGGTGGAATATGCCGCGCCGATCCATGAACACGGCCTGGTGTTCATGGACTCGCCGGGCTTCGATCCGTGCAGCGCGACCGGCCAGGTCGCGTCGGGCGCCACCCTGATCGCGTTCACCACGGGGCGCGGCTCGGCCTATGGCTGCAAGCCCTCGCCCTCGATCAAGCTTTCCTCCAACAGCGCGATCTATGAGCGCATGAAAGAGGACATCGACATCGATTGCGGCGCCATCGCGCGCGGCGCCGCCACGGTGGAGGAGAAGGGCGCGGAGATCCTCGACCTCCTGCTGGCGGTCGCGTCGGGAACCAAGAGCAAGAGCGAGGAACTGGGCTATGGCGGTGCGGAATTCGTTCCCTGGCAGATCGGCGCGGTGATGTAGGCGACTCCAACCTTGCGACGACGGGGAGGCGCGGGGAGCGTAGACGCACGGGGAAAATTGGCGGTAACGTGGCGCCGCGGTCGAGGGCCGAATGTCATTCGGGGGGATGCGTGCGATATTGGGGATTGACGGCTGTCGCAGCGTTGTGCGCGGGCCTGGGGGCCTGTTCGACGAGCCAGGAATCCATCGAGCAGAACGATCCGTTCGAGCCGGTGAACCGCCAGGTGTTCGATTTTAACCATAGCCTGGACGACCGCGTCGCCCTGCCGATCGCGACCTTCTACAAGAGCGCCGCCCCCGCGCCGCTGCGCGAGCACCTGCATTATTTCCTGACCAATCTGCGCCTGCCCGTCACCCTCGCCAACGACGTGCTGCAGGGCAATGTGAGCCGCGGCGGCGAGGCGATCGAGCGGTTCGCGGTCAATTCCACGCTCGGCGTCGCCGGGGTGTTCGACGTGGCGACGGGGTGGGGCCTGCCCTATCACCAGGAGGATTTCGGCCAGACCATGGGCTGGTACGGCGTCGGCGAGGGGCCCTACATGGTGATCCCGCTGGCCGGGCCGGCCGATCCGCGCGATTTGGCCGGGGCCTATATCGACGGCTTCATCAACCCGCTCGGCTATGTGCAGTGGCGGCACAAGAACTATTACTGGTCCTGGCCGATCCGGGTCGTTTCGCTGATGGATTCGCGCTCGATCGGCATCGACGAATTGCGCGAGATCCAGCGCAACTCCATCGACCTCTACGCCACGACCCGCAGCCTGTTCCGCCAGTCGCGCAACGCCGAAATCCACAACGGCGTGCCCGACGTCCAGGGTTTGCCGGACTTCTAGGCCTCCGCTACAAGCCTTGGCATGTCATTCACCGAGCGCCTCGTGGCGGCGTGCTGCCGCGCCCCCGGACTGGTCGTCGCCCTGTTCCTGGCGCTTGGTGCGGCGGGCGCGGCCTATACGGCGGCGAATTTCAACATCGACACCGATGCGAGCAAGCTGATCTCGCCCAAGGTCGAGTGGCGCCAGCGCGAAATGCATTTCGATTCGCTGTTTCCCCAGCAGGTCAACCTCATCGCCGTGGTGGTGGACGGCCAGACGCCGGAACTGGCCGAGGCCGGTACCAAGGCGCTGAATGACGCGCTGGCCGGCCAGACCAAACTGTTCAACAGCGTGCGCCGGCCCGACGGCGGCGACTTCTTCGACAAGAACGGATTGCTGTTCCTGCCCCTGGCGGACGTCAAATCCAACACCGAGCAGATGATCGCCGCCGCCCCGTTCCTGGGACCGATGGCGGCCGATCCCTCCCTGCGCGGGATCATGGCGAGCCTTCGCACGGCGCTGGACGGCGTGGCGCAGGGCCAGGCAAAACTCTCCGACCTGCAGCGCCCGATCCACGGCTTCGGCGCGACGCTGGCCAAGATCGCGGACGGCCGGAAGACCTGGCTCTCCTGGCGCGAGCTGGTGAGCGGCCAGAAGGCGGCGACGCGCGAGACGCGGCACTTCATCGAGGTGCAGCCCAAGCTCGATTTCGCCGCGCTGGAGCCGGGCGCGACGGCGAGCGACGCGATCCGCGCCACGGCGCGCCGGCTGGGGCTGACGCCGGACAACGGCGTGCGCGTGCGGCTGACCGGCCCGGTGCCGCTGTCGGACGAGGAGTTCGCCACCCTGGCCGACCGCGCCCTGCTGATGGGCCTTGCCATGCTGGCGGCGGTGACGGCGACGCTGTGGCTGGCGGTGCGCTCGTTCAAGATCATCTTCTGCATCCTCCTGACCATCGCGGTCGGGCTTTCGCTCACCATGGCGGCGGGGCTCTATTTCGCCCATGTCTTCAACATCATCTCGATCGCCTTCGTGGCGCTGTTCGTCGGGCTCGGCGTCGATTTCGGCATCCAGTTCTGCGTGCGCTACCGCCATGAGCGCTTCGTGGTGCACGATCTGGTGCAGTCGCTGCGCTGCGCCGGGCGCAGCGTCGGAAAGCCGCTGGCGCTGGCGGCGGCGGCGACGGCGGCGGGGTTCTTCTCCTTCGTGCCGACCGAATATGCCGGCGTGGCGCAGCTCGGCATGGTCGCCGGCATCGGCATGATCGTGGCCTTCGCGCTGACCGTGAGCTTCCTGCCGGCGCTCCTGGTCCTGACCAAGCCGGTAGGCGAGAGCGAGGACGTCGGCTACAGCTTCTTCGCGCCCGTCGACCGGTTCATGCTCACGCGCCGCCGCCAGGTGCTGGGCGGGGCGCTGCTCCTCGGCATCGCGGCGCTGGTCCTGACCTCGTTCATCAAATTCGATTTCAATCCGCTCGACCTGCGCAGCGCCAAGACCGAATCGGTGTCGACGATCCTGGACCTGACCAAGGATCCGCAGACCTCGCCAAACACGATCGACCTGCTGGCGCCCAGCCTCGACGCGGCCAAGGCGCGGGCGCGCAAGATGGCGGAATTGAAGATGGTGGCCGAAGCCATCACGCTGGCGGACTTCGTGCCGGACGACCAGCCGGCCAAGCTGAAGCTGATCGGCGACGCCAACCTGCTGCTGGATTCGACGATCAACCCGTTCGCCGTGAAGCCCGAGCCGAGCGACGCGGAGGTGGTGGAGAGCCTGCGCGACACCGCGAGCGCGCTGCGCGAGGCCGCGGCGCGCGACGCCACCCCGGCGGCCAAGGACGCCGCGGCGCTCGCCGCGACGCTGGACAAGCTCGCCGCCGGCGGCCCTGAGCTGCGCGCCCGCGCCGCCGACGCGCTGGTGCCGGGGCTGAAGACGCTGCTGGCGCAGATGAGCGCGTCGCTGCAGGCGAGCGAGATCACGCTCGACACGCTGCCGCCGGACATGGTGCGCGACTGGGTGGCGAAGGACGGCACGGCGCGCATCCAGGTGTTCCCCGCCGACACCAGCGGCAGCAACCAGTCGCTCAACGCCTTCTCCAAGGCGGTGATGCAGGTGGCGCCCGACGCGACCGGGGCGCCGATCTCCATCCGCCAGTCGGGCACCACCATCGTGAACGCCTTCATCGAGGCGGGCCTCCTGTCCTTCGCGGTGATCACCGCGCTTCTCCTGCTGGTGCTGCGGCGCCTGCGCGACGTGCTGTACACCATCATCCCGCTGGTGCTGACGGGACTTTTGACGATCGGGACGGCGGTGGCGATCGGGCTTCAGCTCAACTTCGCCAACGTCATCGCGCTGCCGCTGCTGTTCGGGATCGGGGTGGCGTTCAACATCTATTTCGTCATGGCGTGGCGGTCCGGCCAGACCAATCTTCTCGAGTCGAGCCTGACGCGGGCGGTGATCTTCAGCGCGGCGACGACGGCCAGCGGCTTCGGCAGCCTGTGGCTGTCGAGCCATCCGGGCACCGCGAGCATGGGCGAGCTTCTGATGATCTCGTTGGGCTGGACGCTGGCGACGATGCTGTTCTTCCAGCCGGCGCTGATGGGGAGGCCGCCGGTGAAATAACCTCTCCCGCGAAGCGGGAGAGGTTGGATCTATCCCCTCAGCGCCTTGTCGGCGACGGAATCGATCTTCTTGACCAAGGCGGCCGCGCCGCCGGCCTTGATCGTCGCGGCGTAGTCGGAGCGGTAGACCGCGAGCTGGCTGATCGAGCCTTCCAGCAGCACGTCGATGATCTTCCAGCTCGAACCGAATTGCCGCACGCGATAGATGAACGTCACCGTCTGGTCCTTGGCGACGAGCTTGCTCGAGACGTAGCGGTCGGCGCCGCGCACGATCACGTTCGGATCGACGACGAATTTCTCGCCGCTATAGCTGTCGAAATTGCCGGCATATTGCGCCACCGTCATGCGCTCGAATGCGTCGGTCAGCGCCTTCTGGTCGGCCGGCGAGGCGGTGTCCCAGCCGGGGCCGACGGCGTATTTGATCATGGTGCCGAGGTCGAAGGTCTGCTCGATGACGGGCTTCAGCTTGGCGTAGCGGCCCTGCGCGCCGAGCGCCTTGCCGGCCTTCATGGAGTCGAGCAGCGTGTCGTAGAAGGTCTGCACGGCGGCGATCGCCGGATCGTCGGCGGCGCGCGCCGCCGAGGCGAGCGGCAAGGCGAGCGCGAGAAAAATCGCGAGAGCGGCGGACAGGCGGGCGAAGGCGAATCTCATGACGATCTCCATAAACGCGGCTCGGGAGAAGTATCCTCTCAACCGGTGCAATCCAGATTCGTTCCCGTCGCCGGCCGCCGACGGCGGATAGGCGAACAATCCGGCGAAAATTAGATCAGGTTCGCACGCACGCTAAGCAAAAAGTGTCATCCCGGGCGAGCGAAGCGAGACCCGGGACCCATCCCGAAGGTGGCACGATGGGTCCCGGCTCGCGCGATGCTATCGCATCGCTTGGCCGGGATGACAGGGTTGAGAACCCCTACCCCCGCGCCTGGGCCTTGGCCACGAAATGGGTCGACACCACGCGAGCGATGTCGGACGCGGCCAGGCCGGCGGCCTCGTATTGCTTTTCGGGGCTGTCATGCTCCTGGAAAAGGTCGGGCAGGGTCATGGTGCGGATGTCGAAGCCGGGGCGCAGCAGGCCCTCATTGGCGATGAAGTGCAGGACCTGGGCGCCGAAACCGCCGGTCGAGCCTTCCTCCACCGTCACCAGCATGCCGTGATGGCGCACGAGGCGGCGCACCAGATCCTCGTCCAGCGGCTTGGCGAAGCGGGCGTCGGCGACGGTGCAGGAAATGCCCTTCGCCTTCAGGCTGTCGGCGGCCTCAAGCGCGGCGCCGAGCCGCGTGCCCAGCGTCAGGATCGCGACCTCCTTGCCCTCGCGCACGATGCGGCCCTTGCCGATGGGCAGGACCTCGCCGCGCGCCGGCAGCGCCACGCCGGTGCCCTCGCCGCGCGGATAGCGCAGCGCGATCGGGCCGGCATCGTGCGCCGCGGCGGTCGCCACCATGTGCATCAGCTCGGCCTCGTCGGCCGCCGCCATCACGGTGAAGTTCGGCAGGCAGCACAGATAGGCGAGATCGAACGAGCCGGCATGGGTCGCGCCGTCGGCGCCGACCAGTCCGGCGCGGTCCATCGCGAAGCGCACGGGAAGATTCTGGATCGCGACATCGTGCACCACCTGGTCATAGGCGCGCTGCAGGAAGGTCGAATAGATCACGGCGAAGGGCTTCAGCCCCTCGGTGGCGAGGCCGGCGGCGAAGGTCACCGCGTGCTGTTCGGCGATGCCGACATCGAAGGTGCGGTCGGGGAACGCCTTGCCGAAGACATCCAGCCCGGTGCCGGACGGCATCGCGGCGGTGATGGCGACGATCCTGGGATCGGCCTGCGCTTCCGCGATCAAGGCCTTCGCGAAGACGGAGGTGTAGCTCGGCGCCTTGGACGGGCTCTTCTTCAGCGCGCCGGTGGCGACGTCGAAGCCGGTGTTGGCGTGGCCGCGGTCGGGCGCGTTCTCGGCCGGCGCATAGCCCTTGCCCTTGGCGGTGACGATGTGGAGCAGCACCGGCTCGGGCGCGCCGTCGCGGATCGCCTCCAGCGCCTCGACCAGCGCGACGACATCGTGGCCGTCGACGGGGCCGATATGGCGCATGCCGAGCTTCTCGAACAGCGTGTCGTCGCCCGACCCGGTCGCGCTCAGTTCGTTCAGATGCGCGTTGAGCGCGCCGGTGGCCGGCGCGATGGACATGTTGTTGTCGTTGAGCACGACGAGCAGCCGGCTCTTCAGATGGCCGGCATTGTTGATCGCCTCATAGGCCATGCCGGCGCTCATCGCGCCGTCGCCGATCACGGCGATGACGTGATTGTCATTGCCGAGCAGGTCGCGGGCGACCGCCATGCCGAGGCCGGCGCTGACGGACGTGGAGGAATGCGCCGCGCCGAACGGGTCGTATTCGCTTTCGCTCCGGCGCGTGAAGCCGGAAAGCCCGCCGCCCGTGCGGATCGAGCGGATGCGGTCGCGGCGGCCGGTGAGGATCTTGTGCGGATAGGCCTGGTGGCCGACATCCCACACGATGCGGTCGTCCGGCGTGTCGAACACATAGTGCAGCGCGACGGTGAGCTCGACCACGCCGAGGCCGGCGCCGAAATGGCCGCCCGAGACCGACACCGCGTCGATCAGTTCGAGGCGCAGCTCGTCGGCGAGCTGGCGCAATTGCGATTTGTCGAGGCGGCGCAGATCGGCGGGAACCGTGACGGTGTCGAGCAGGGGAGTCCGGGATTGGTCTGGCATCAGGACTCTCGGTCCAAGAGGAAGAGCGGAAGTTCGAGGAGTTCGGGCGCGGCGTTGCCGTAGGGCGCCAGCGTGGCGGCGGCGCGGCGCGCGAGCCGTTCGGCCTCGGCGCGGGCACCGTCGACGCCCATCAGGGAGACGAGCGTGGCCTTGCCCTGCTCGCTGTCCTTGCCGACGGCCTTGCCGGTCTTCTCCGCGGTCGAGGTGACGTCGAGCAGATCGTCGGTGATCTGGAACACCAGCCCCATGTCGCGGGCGAAGGACTTCAGGCGGTCGCGATGCTCCGTTCCGGCCTGGCCGAGGATCGGGCCGGCCTCGCAGGAGAATTCGAACAGCGCGCCGGTCTTCAGGCGCTGCAGCAGGACCACCTCGTCGGCGCCGAACGCGCTCTGCGCCGCCTGCATGTCGATCATCTGGCCGCCGATCATGCCGTTGGAGCCGGACGCCTCGGCGAGCCTCAGCACCAGCGCGCTGCGCACCTCGCCGGAGTCGTGCGTGTCCGGGTGGGCGAGGATTTCGAAGGCGAGTGTCAAAAGTGCATCACCGGCCAATACCGCCGTCATCTCGTCATAGGCTATGTGAGTCGTGGGCCGGCCGCGGCGCAGATCGTCGTCGTCCATGCAGGGCAGGTCGTCATGCACCAGCGAATAGGTGTGGAGAACTTCGATCGCCGCGCCGACGCGCGCCGCGCGCGCCGGATCGACGCCGAACAGCTTGGCGGAATTCAGCACCAGGAACGGGCGCAGCCGCTTGCCGCCGGCGAAGGTGGCGTAGCGCATGGCCTCGTGCACGCGCGCGTGCAGGCCGTGCGGCTTGGGCAGGACGCGCTCCAGCGTCTCGTCCACCGTGCGGGCCGCCGCGGCCAAGGCCTGCGGTAAGCCGGCAGCGATGGGCCGGGCCGGCGCGGACGGCGCCCCGCGTGACGAACTCTCCATGAACACCCCGTGCGACCTGCCCGCAATTTCCCCAAAAGCGGCAGGGACATAACAAGACAGCCTAGCACAATTGAACGACACAAAAGGCAGACCTACATGTCGGGCGTGGTAAATGCCAGCCCCTGTGGTTGCACTGCATCATTCCGGTAGCTATAGGCACGAATTCAGGTCAACATCCGGCCCGGTACAGGAGTTCCGATGCGAGTCATTCTCGCCCAGCCCCGTGGGTTCTGCGCCGGTGTGGTGCGTGCCATCGACATCGTCGAGCGCGCGCTCGAGAAATATGGCGAGCCGGTCTATGTGCGCCACGAAATCGTCCACAACAAACACGTCGTCGACACGCTGAAGAACAAGGGCGCGCGCTTCGTGGAAGAGCTGACCGAGGTGCCCGACGGCGCCGTCACCGTGTTCAGCGCCCATGGCGTGCCGCAGGCGGTGGTGAAGGACGCGCAGTCACGCGGGTTGCCGGTGCTCGATGCCACCTGCCCGCTGGTTTCGAAGGTGCACAACCAGGGCAAGCGCTATGTCGCCCACGGGCGGCACCTGATCCTGATCGGCCATGCCGGACATCCCGAAGTCGAAGGCACGATGGGCCAGGTCGGCGCGCCGGTGACTCTGGTGCAGTCCGAATCGGACGTCGCGGCGCTGACGCTGCCGACCGAAATGCCGGTCGCCTATATCACCCAGACCACGCTCTCCATCGACGACACCAAGACCATCATCCTGGCGCTGAAGCGCCGGTTCACCGACATCGTCGGGCCGGAGACCACCGACATCTGCTACGCGACGCAGAACCGCCAGACGGCGGTGCGCCAGCTCGCCAAGGTCGCCGACGTGATCCTGGTGGTCGGCGCGAAGAACTCTTCGAACTCCAACCGGCTGGTCGAGATCGGCAAGGAAGAGGGTCTTCCGAGCTATCTCCTGGCCGACGGCAGCGAGCTCAAGCCCGAATGGGTGCGGGGCAAGGCGCGGGTCGGCTTGACCGCCGGCGCGTCCGCGCCCGAGCGGCTGGTCGAGGACGTGATCGCCGCGCTCGGCCGCATCGCGCCGGTCAGCGTCGAGACCATGGACGGCAAGAAAGAACATATCGAATTCCGCCTGCCGGCGGAGCTGCGCAACGACCGCGCACCGGCGGCATAGAGTCTAGGAGAACAAAAAGTGGGTATTCCGGTTCAGCAGGCGGCGCGCATCGGCGCCTATGTGATGAAGCAGCATCTGACGGGCAAGAAGCGCTATCCGCTCGTGCTCATGCTGGAGCCTCTGTTCCGCTGCAACCTGGCCTGCGCCGGCTGCGGCAAGATCGATTATCCCGACGATATCCTGAACCAGCGCCTGTCCTATCAGGACTGCATGGAGGCGATCGACGAATGCGGCGCGCCGGCGGTTTCGATCGCGGGTGGCGAGCCCTTGCTCCATCGCGAGATGCCGCAGATCGTGCAGGGCTATCTGGACCGCGGCAAGTTCGTGATCCTGTGCACCAACGCGCTGCTGCTCTCCAAGAAGATCGACCAGTACAAGCCACACGCCAATTTCACCTGGTCGATCCATCTGGACGGCGACAAGGCGATGCACGACCATTCGGTGTGCCTCGACGGCGTCTATGACAAGGCGATCGACGCGATCAAGCTGGCGAAGTCCAAGGGCTTCCGCACCCAGATCAATTGCACGCTGTTCTCCAACGCGATCCCCGAGCGCGTCGCGAAATTCTTCGACACGATGATGGAGATGGGGCTGGACGGGATCACGATCTCGCCGGGCTATGCCTATGAGCGGGCGCCGGACCAGGACAGCTTCCTCAACCGCGAGCGCACCAAGAAGCTGTTCCGCGACATCCTTTCGCGCGGCAAGGGCGGTAAGGCCTGGGAGTTCACCCAGTCGCCGCTGTTCCTCGATTTCCTCGCCGGCAACCAGACCTATGAATGCACGCCGTGGTCGATGCCGCTGCGTTGCGTGTTCGGCTGGCAGAAGCCCTGCTATCTGCTCGGCGAAGGCTATGTGAAGACCTTCAAGGAGCTGATCGACGGCACCGACTGGGACAAGTACGGCGTCGGCAAGTACGAGAAGTGCCAGGACTGCATGGTCCATTGCGGCTTCGAGGGCACGGCGGTGATCGACTCGATCCAGCATCCCTACAAGCTGATTCCGCTCGCGGTGCGCGGCGTGAAGACCGAAGGCCCGTTCAAGCCGGACATCGACACCTCGCACCAGCGGCCGGCGGAGTTCGTGTTCTCCCGCCATGTGGAGAACAAGCTAGCCGAGGTACGGGCAGCCAAGAAAAAGCCCGAGAGCGTTGCGGCTGCGGAGTAGCGCGCGGAACGCCTTGCCGGCCTGGCGGCCGGTGGCGAGCAAATCCGGAATCTGAGACGGATCGGCGGCGACCGAGGCGAGAATGCGCGTCAGGCGCGGCTTGCCGCTGTCCTTGAGCGGCTCCAGCGCGGCCGGCGGCAGTCCCTTGGTCGCGACATCCGAAATCGTGCGCAGCGCGACGAAGGGGATGGCGTGGCGCGCCGCGAGCCGGGCGGCGATGTGGCTTTCCATGTCCACCGCATGCGCGCCGGTAAGCGCGAAAAGCCGGCGCTTGCCGTCGATATGGTTGACGATCCTGTCATGGCCGGCAAGCACGACGGAATGCGCCTGGGGCAGGCGCTCGCGCAGGATGCCGCTCCAGGTGGGATCGGTGGCGTAGTGCTCGTCGCCGTGCACGACATGGGTGGCGATCACGACATCGCCGATCCTGAGCAGCGGCGCCAGCGCGCCGGCAATGCCGAAGCTGACGATGCCCTTGGCGCCCTTGGCGATGGCCCAGCCGAGGCGCTTTTCCAGCTGCTGGCCGTTGCCGGCGCCGATGATGGGCGTGAGCCTGGCGCGGGCGGCGATCTTGGCCTCGCGCGCAAGGCCGACGGCGGCGAGGACGGTGGTCATTGTCTTCTCCCGCTGTGCGGGAGAGCACGGCGGTGTTCAAAGCCCATACGCAACGTGTCTTGAATTACCCGCTTTCAGATTGCGATAGCGCGCCACGGCCCAGAGCGGGAAGAATTTCGGGTAACCGTGATAGCGCAGATAGAACACCCGCGGGAACCCACCGCCGGTGTAGTGCTCCTGGCCCCACAGGCCGTCCGGCTGCTGCGTCGCTTCGAGATGGCGGATGCCGCGCGCCACGGCGGGATGATCGACCTGCCCCGCCGCCATCAGGCCGAGCAGCGCCCAGGCGGTCTGCGACGCGGTCGAGGGCGCGGGCTCGTAGCCCTCATAATCGAGCTTGTAGGAATTGCAGTCCTCGCCCCAGCCGCCGTCCGCGTTCTGGATCGCGATCAGCCAGTCGGCCGCCTTGGTCATCATCGGATCGTCGGGCATCACAGAAGCGGCATTGAGGCCGGCCAGCGCCGACCAGGTGCCGTAGATGTAGTTGACGCCCCAGCGGCCGAACCAGGAACCGTCGGCGAGCTGCGACTTGCGCAGGAATTCGACGCCGGCCTTCACATAAGGATCGTCCGGCGTGGCGCCGAGCTGCATCAGCATGCCGATGCACCGGCCGGAGACATCGTCCGTGGGCGGATCGAGCAGCGCGCCGTGATCGGCGAAGGGGATGTTGTTCAGGTAGTAATACGCATTGTCCGCGTCGAAGGCGCCCCAGCCGCCGTTCTTCGATTGCAGGCCCTCGACCCATTCACGGCCCCGCGCGATGGCGTCGCGATAGTCGGCCGCCGGCGCGGCGCGCTCGCGGGCGCGGTCGAGCGCCATCACCACCACGGCGGTGTCGTCGAGATCGGGATAATGCGCGTTGTTGTACTGGAAGGCCCAGCCGCCGGGGCGGACATCGGGACGCTCCTCCGCCCAGTCGCCGGCGACGTCGAGCACCTGGCGGTGCTTGAGCCAGTCGAGGCTCTTGGCCACGGCGGCGTCGGCCGCGTCGGTCTTGGCTTCCATCAGTGCGTGCGCGGCGAGCGCCGTGTCCCACACCGGCGAGACGCAGGGCTGGCAATAGGCCTCGTCGTCCTTGACCACGAGCAGCAGATCGACCGATTTGCGCGCGATGGCGCGGCGCGGATCGGAGGGTGGCACGCCCATCACGTCGTACATCATCACGGAATTGGCCATGGCGGGATAGATCGCGCCGAGACCATCCTCGCCGTTGAGACGCTCGGTGGTCCACGCCACGCAGGCGTCGATCGCGCGCCGGCGCAGGCCCCTGGGCCACGGCACGATCTTCAGGACCTTGTCGAGCGTGTTGAAGAAGAACGACCAGCCGGCGGACTGGTGCGGCGCGCGCGGGCTGACCACCGGCACGCCTTCGACGAACAGCTCGGGCACATGGATGCCGCGCGGATTGCGCGCGACGGGCTGCTTCGCGGCGAGCACCAAGAGCGGCACGATCACGGTGCGCGCCCAATAGCTCATCTTGGAGAGATGGATCGGGAACCAGCGCGGCAACAGAATCAGCTCGACCGGCACGGTCGGCACGTTCCGCCACGAGGTCTCGCCATAGAGCGCGAGCAGGATGCGGGTGAAGACGTTGGCCTTGATCGCGCCGCCTTTGGCGCGGATCGCCTCGCGGGCGCGCACCATGTGCGGCGCGTTGATGTCATCGCCGATCATTTTAAGCGCGAAATACGCTTTCACGGTGGCGGAGATGTCGAAGGCGCCAGCGTGATAGAGCGGCCAGCCGCCATGCTCCCTGCTCTGGATGCGGCGGAGGTAGTTGCCGATCTTGCGCTCGAGATCGAGGTTCGGCGCTTCCGCCAGGTAATGGACCAGCAGGAGGTATTCGGACGGGATGGTCGCGTCGGCTTCGAGCTCGAACACCCAATGGCCGTCTTCGCGCTGGGAGTTCAGCAGCGCCGCCGTCGCGTCGCCGAGCATCTTGTCGACGGCGATGGTGCCTTCCGCCCCGCGGTTGAGGATCATCTGGTTCATGGGGCGATTATACGGCAGAGCGCGAGAGTGCCAACGCCGCCGCCTTCTGCCCCGAGCGGACGGCGCCTTCGATGGTGGCGGGCAGGCCCGTGGCGGTCCAGTCACCGGCCAGGAGCAGGTTCGGCCAGCGCGTCACGGGGCCGGGGCGGCAGGCGGCCTGCTGCGGCGTGGCGGCGAAGGTGGCGCGGCGCTCTTTCACAACCTGCCAGGGCGGCAGGTCGCCGGGCAGGTGCAGCACTTTGGCCACATCGGCCCAGAATCGACGCGCCAGGACTTCGCGGTCGTCGTCCACGATGGCGTCGGCGCCCGAGACGGTGATCGAGATGCGGTCGTCGAAGGGGAATATCCACTGCACCAGCCCGCCGATGACGCCGAGCATGGGCGGCACGCCCGGCGGCGGTGCGACCTTGAAATGCGCATTGACGATGGCGTGGAAATCGTCGGGCGCGACGATCTCCGGCAGGAGTTCGCTGGCGGCCCAGGGCGGCACGGCGAGGATGACGCGATCGCTCGCGCCGATGGCGACGGTCTCGCCCGGAAGCTGGAGCGACGCGACGCGGCCGCCGTCGAAGCCGAGCGCGCGGACGCGCTGGCCGATGCGGATCTCGGCGCCCCTGGCGGCGAGGAATTTCAGGGCCGGCTCGACGAAGGCGGCCGCCAGCGTCGGATGCGCCACCCGGATGCGATAGGCCCGCCCGCCCTTGGCGAAGGTCTCGCGCACCAGCGCGCCGGCGAGTTGCGCCGACGCGGTCTTCGGATCGGTGTTCAGCGCGCCGATGAAGAACGGCTCCAGCAACCGATCCCACAACGGCCCCGATGTCTTCAGCACGTCGCCGATGCGCTGATCGGGCCTGGCGAAAAGGAGCTTGCCGAGCGGCAGATAATCGGACGGCGTCGTATCGGGCACGCGCCGCCCTGCGTCGAACAGCCAGAACGGGATCGGGCCTTCGTCCGGCGCGATAGTCCAGCGCTTGCCGGTATGGATGTCGACGAAAGAGGTCCGGGATTTCTCCGGCCCGATCAGGCCGGCGATGCCGCCCGTGGAGGTCAGATACGACATCACCGCGCGGTTGCCCGACAGAATGAAGTGATTGCCGTTGTCGATCACCTGGTCGAGCGTGGCATCGTAATAGGAACGGCAGCGGCCGCCGGCCTGCGGCGCGCCTTCGAGCAGCACGACCTTGCGGCCCTTCTCCGCGAGCGCGACGGCGGCGGACAGGCCGGCCAGGCCCCCGCCGACGATATAGGCGGTGCTCATCCGAACAATCCGTGGCGCAACACGATGGCGAGCAGTTTCGGCTTGGAGAGAGACACACGGATACGCGGCGGCGCCCAGCCGACCGCTTCGGTCTGGCGCAGGATCTCTTCGTAGACCGCGCCCATCAGGCGCGGCGTGCCGATGCGGCCCTTGGGCTTCTTCGCGAGCACCGCGGCCGAGCCGTCGTAGAATTTGTGCGCGTCGCGCGCGACCAGCTTGCAGACCGTGTCGATGCGCGGATCGGCGATGATCGCCTTCGGCTCGGTCGCGGCGATGCCGGCCTCCGCCAGATATTCGCGCGGCAGATAGAGCCGGCCGATGCCGGCATCCTCGTCGATGTCGCGCAGGATGTTGGTAAGCTGCAGCGCGCGGCCCAGATGATGCGCGAGTTCGTCGCCGGGGCCCTCTTCCATGCCGAACACCTTGATCGACAGCCGGCCGACGGCACTGGCGACGCGCTCGCAGTAGAGATCGAGGGTCGCGAGATCGGGCGCGACGATGTCCTGCGCCACGTCCATGTCCATGCCGTCGATCACGGTGAGGAAATCGGCCTTGCGCAGGCCGTAGCGCGCGACATGCTCGGCGAGGAACCGGACGCGCGCGGGCGGATGGCCGGCATAGAGATCGTCGAGATCGACCCGCCATTGCGTGAGCTGTTCGGCGCGCTCCGCCCGCGTGCCGACGCCGTCATCGGCGATGTCGTCGACCATGCGGCAGAAGCCGTAGATCGCGAACATCGCCTCGCGCTCGGCCTTCGGCATCAGCCGCATGGCGGAATAGAAGGAGCTGTTCGACGCCTTCTGCTGGGCGGCGGCGATGACGGGTTCTGCGGTGCTCATGGAACGGTCTTGGCTTCGACGCCGCCCCTTTTAGGACGAAGCCGGGCGGAGGCAAACCGGGCGACGGCGCGCAGCAGGAGGCCGGGCATCTCGCCCCGGCGGTGGTGGACGCGCTCGCTCAAGGGATCGCGGACGCGGAGGCGGGCGGTAAGGTCCTCCGCCAGGGTCTGGATGACGCTGACTTCCAGCGAAAGGCGGCGGTCCACGATCTGGGCGGCGAATGGGCGCGCGGCGCCCAGCAGACGCTGGGTGCGCAGGGCCAGCTCCGTCAGGACGACGCGCAATGGCGGCGGCGCCTTGGGCTCGGCCAGGACGGCGACGGAAAGGCTTTGCTGTTCCAGAAGATCGAGGGGCAGATAGACGCGGCCGATCTCGCGGTAATCCTTGGCGCAGTCCTGGAGGTGGTTGATCACCTGGAGCGCGGCGCACAGCGCGTCATTGGCCGGCCAGGTGGCGCGGCTTTCGCCATGCACGTCGAGCACGAAGCGGCCGACCGGCATCGCCGAATAGCGGCAATAGTCCATCAGCTCGTCCCAATTGGCGTAACGCAGCTTGGTGACGTCGCGGCGGAAGGCTTCGAGCAGATCGAGGGCGTGCTGGTTGGTGAGCCGCCGCTCGGCGAGCACGCGGCGCAGCGCGACACCTTCCGGCGAGGCATCGCTTTCGCCGGTGAGCGTGGCGCGCATCGTCTCGAGCAGTGCGAGCTTGTCGGCGGCGGCGGCGGACGGGTGATCGGCGACATCGTCGCCGGCGCGGGCGAAGCGGTAGAAGGCGAGGATCGCGGGGCGATGCTGCTTGGCGATCAGCACCGAGGCGACGGGGAAGTTCTCGTCCTTGTCGCCCTTGCCGGAGGCGAGATCGGCGGCGGCGCTCACGCCCATGTTCCCTTCATGACTGCCCCAGGGCTTGCGCCCTGCCCTTCCACATGCCGCCGCGGCCGCGCCAGTGCTGGACCGCGGAATCGAGCGTGAAGAGCGCATAGACGAAGCCGATCAGCGGCAGGACAAGGCCCCAGAGCGGCGAGACGCGATAGAATTTCGCGATCGGCTGGAACGACAGCGTCATCGCCGCCCAGGCGAGGATGCCGGAGGACTGGGCCGAATCGCCGGCGAAGATGGCAAGCAGGGGCGCCGCGGCGTAGACGACAAGCATGCCAAAGAGCGTGCCGACGAGGTTGAGCGGCGAATAGCCGAGCTGGGTGTAGGCCGAGCGCGCCACCATGCGGCGGATCTCGGGCAGGCCGGCATAGGGGCGGATCGAAGCGGCGCGCTCGGTGAGGCCGAGCCAGATCGGGCCTTGGGCCTTCATCGCGCGGCCGAGCGCGCAATCGTCGATGATCTCGCCGCGAATGGCGGCGATGCCGCCGGCCCGCTCCAGCGCGTCGCGGCGGGCGAGCATGCAACCGCCGGCGGCGGCGGCGGTCTTGCGTCTCGGATCGTTCACCCAGCGGAACGGATAAAGCATGTCGAAGAAGAACACGAAGGCGGGGATCAGGTAAGCCTCCACCCAGCTCTTGCAGTGCAGTTTCACCATCAGCGAGGCGAGGACCAGCGTGCCGGCTTCGGCGCGGGCGACGAGCTTGCGCAGATTCTCCGGCCGGTGATCGATATCGGCATCGGTGAACCAGATGTAATCCGGCGCGCCGGCGCGTTCGACGCCCTGCTTCATCGCCCAGACCTTGCCGGCCCAGCCGGCCGGCCGCGGCGAGCCGGCGAGGACTTCGAGCCGGCCGGTCGCGTCGAGCTTGCGCGCGGCATCGCCGGTGCCGTCGCCGCTCTGGTCGTCGATCAGCACGATGCGGAACGCGCCGGCATAATCCTGCGCCAGCAGACTGCCGATGCTGCGCGCGATCACATCCGCCTCGTTGCGGGCGGGCACGACCGCGACGACGGACGGCCAGGATGCGGGCGGCGGCGGATCGCCCCCTTCCTTATCCTCACCCACGTCGTCGCGCTCGGCCATCACCCAGAACATGCCTCGGCCGGCGAGAAGATAGAGCCAGACCGCGACGGGAACGAGAGCGAGAAGCCCGATCATTTGATGTAGCCGGTCATTTTATATAGCCGGCTTGGCGGAACCAGGCGACCGCGTCCTCGATGGCGCCTCGATAGGGCCGCGCGGTGAAACCGAGCTCGTCGCGCGCCTTCTTCGAGGAAAAGAACATGTGATATTTCGACATGTTCAGCGCATCGACCGTGAGCATCGGCTCCTTGCCGGTGGTGCGCGCGATGGCCTCCGAGCACCAGGCCAGCGGATAGAGCGGCGCGCGGGGCAGCCGGATGCGCGGCGGCTTGCGGCCGACCGCCTCGCAGATCGCCAGCAGCATGTCCCTCAGCCGCACATCCTCGCCGCCCAAAATGTAGTTCTCGCCGATGCGACCCTTTTCCAGCGCGAGCAGATGGCCCTCGGCCACGTCGTCGACATGCACGAGATTGAGCCCGGTATCGACATAGGCCGGCATGCCGCCATTGGCCGCCTGCACGATGATGCGCCCGGTCGGCGTCGGCTTGACGTCGCGCGGACCGATGGGCGTGGACGGGCTGACGATCACGGCGGGAAGCCCCTCGCCGGCCATGCGCTCGACCAGCCGCTCGGCCACGAGCTTGGATTTCTTGTAGGCGCCGATGACGGTCCGTTCGCTGTGGCGCGAGGTCTCGTCGACCGCGATGCCGGCCACCGGCTTCAGCGCCGCGACCGACGAGGTGTAGACGATGCGCTCGACGCCGGTGGCGCGGGCCGCGTCCATCACCACGCGGGTGCCTTCGAGATTGTTGCGCACGATCTCCTCCGGATCGGGCGCCCAGAGCCGGTAATCGGCGGCGACGTGGAAGACGTGGCGCACGCCGTCCATCGCCTCGATCATCGAGCGGCGGTCGAGCATATCGCCCTCGGCGACCTCGAATTCCTCGCCTTCGATATTGGTGCGCACGCTGGTCGCGCGCATCAGCACGCGCACGTCGTCGCCGCGCCGGCCGAGCGCCCGCGCGATCGCCGAGCCGACGAAACCGGAAGCGCCGGTGACGAGGACCTTGTCGCCCATCAGCCCTCGCTCGCCAGCGCGCGGCGGCCCTCGAAGGCCTGCCAGGCGAGCAGCACCGGCACGCCGATCACGATGTCGCGGGCGCGCTTCAAGAGCGAGACGGCGAGGCCGATCTCGGGGCCGAGGCCGAACAGCGGCATCAGCGCGGCATAGCCGGCCTCCTGCACGCCGATGGCGGCGGGGATGAAGACGGTGGCGCTGCGCAGCGCGGCGAGCAGCGCCTCGATGGCGATGCAGGAGAAGAAATCGATGCGGGCGCCGATCAGCCGCACGCTCAGCCAGACCAGCCCGGCGCTGGCCACCCAGGAGAGCAGATGGATGGTGGAAGAGGCGGCCAGCCGCGTCTTGGAATCGTACATCGCGCGCATCTGGTCGGAGAAGGCGGCGGTGTGCTCGATGGCGGCGGGGAGGAAGCGGCCGGCGAGGGTGCGGGCGAGCTGGCTGCCGCGCTGCTGCAGCACGACGAAGGCGACGATGCCGGGAACGAGCAGCAGCGTGCCGAGGATCAGGCCGTCGACATAGGGCGCCGTGGTCGCGGAGCCGCGCAATTGTTCGATGCACAGCGCGATGCCGATCAGCACGAAGACGATCTGCGCCATGAGTTCGGTGGTGACGTCGGTGATGGCGGAGGCGAAGGCCAGCGAGGGCGCCACGCCGCGCAGGATCACGGCGCGGGCGCCGATCACGATGCCGCCGAGCTGCGAGAACGGCAGGATGTCGCCGGCGCTGTCGCGGGTCTGGCGGGCGAGGATGTAGGTGAGCGCGTCGCGCGGATGCCCGTGCGGGATCAGCGCGGCCCAGGCGGTGCCGAGCAGCGCCACGACCACCGTTCCGGCGGCGCAGTACAGCACGAAGCCGCCAAGGCCGATGGCCATGACGGTGTGGAACACCTCCGCCACGCCGATATGGAGCAGGAGCCAGACGAACAGCGCGAGCCCGACCAGCGCGGCGAGGATGACACCGATTTTCATGGGCTCTTTCAGGCTGCGGCGCGCTTGGGTCCGACGAAACGGCGGAAGGTGCGGATCATGAAGGGCACGAAGCGCGGGCGCTTCAGGCGCTGGTCGTAGCCGCCGAGGCGGCGGTCGTTCTCGGCGAGGCAGGTGTCCATCAGCTTGAACACGTCGATGTCGTCGCCGCCGAGCTGGCTGGCGCCGTTGACGGTGAAGTTGTTGTCCTGCTGGCCGTTGGAGACGTCCGACGCGATGCCGATGCGCTCATAGACGAGGAAGATCCAGACCGCGAGCACCCTGAGCTCGAACCAGGGCCGGCGCCAAAGCGGCATGTTGCGGCGGTGCCAGGCCATCCAGTTGACGAAGAACAGGATGTGGCGGCCCTCTTCCTGGATCACGGGCTCGAAGGTGTCGACCAGTTCGGCGGGGAAGAAGCCGGACGACTTGGCGGTTTCGAACAGCCCGAAGGCGAAGAAGCTGTCGATGCACTCGCTGTAGCCGGTGACGAGGAAGGCCCATTCGGGATCCTTCGGGCGCGGATAGGCCGGCTCCGGCGCCAGCTTGATGCCATAGGCCTCGACCAGGTTCGACAGGACGTAGCGGTGGCGGCGCTCCTCGAAGCCGTTCAGCTCCACGGCCTTGCGCAGCAGCGGATCGGGGATGCCTTCCGCATAGGTGCAGACATTGAGGCCGGCGCGGTTCTCGGTCTGCACCGCGATGTCCCAGATCGGCAGGGCGATGATGCGGTTCTTCGCGGCGTCGTCGAGCTTCGGCCAGTCGATCACGGCGGGGCGGTAGGGATTGAAGGTATCGAGCAGCGTCTTGCAGAAGAGGCGCTTATGCTCGTCCGAGCCGTAGCGGATCGGGCCGGTGCCCACGGCCGGGCCGGTGGGAGTGATCTCGGGGAATGTGAGTGCCGTCATCGTCGCAATCCGTCAAAGGCCGGCGATCTTGGAGGCAGGCGGTCCTCCCGCCAAGACCCCGGAAGAATGTCCAGCAATAAGAGGGGGTTGAACGGGGCGGGGTTAGCAGAAAGGGACGGGATTCGCAAAACCCTGCCGCAAGGGGATGGGGGAATGCTCCGCCCCCGGTGTCATCCGCCGCGAATGCGGCGGACCCAGGTGAAACCTCGCAGGCGTCAACTGGGTGCCCCGCATTCGCGGGGCATGACACCTTTTTTGCGTCGCCGAATCCGACCAGCCGGCTAGTAGCCGATGGTGAAGCGCTTCTGGATGTGGCGCGGGTGCTCCAGCTCGTCGACCAGCGCGATGGCGTAGTCGTCATAGGAGATGCGGCTCTTGCCGGCCGCGTCGGTGATGAGCTGGTCGCCGCCGAGGCGGAACTTCCCGGTCCGCTCGCCCGGGCCGATCTCGGCCGCCGGAGAGAAGAACGTCCAGTCCAGGCCGGTCTCGCCGCGCAGGCGCTTCAGGTTCAGGGCCGCCTCGTCGAGGATCGCCCGGACCGCGTCGGGGAGCGTCAGCGTATCCTTCAGCAGCTTGCCGGGCGCGACTTCGAGCGAACCGGCGCCGCCCACCATGATGTAGCGCTTCACGCCGGAGCGCTTGACGCCCTCGATGATCGCCGGCGACAGGCCGGGCGCGAAGGGGGCGGAGCTGACCACGGCGTCGTGGCCCTTGAGCACGGCGGCCAGGGCGGCCGGATCGGCGGCATCGGCGCGGACCGCCTGCGTGCCCGGCGGCGCCTTGTCGGTGTTGCGCGCGATGGCGGTGACGGAATGGCCACGCGAAAGCAGTTCGGCGGCGATCTTGCTGCCGATATTGCCGGTGGCGCCGATGAGCGCGACTTTCATGTGCGAGCGTCCTTCAGGGTTTGCGTTTTTTGGAGAATACCGGATTGCGCGGCGCAAGGGGAACCGCCGCCGGCGACCGTCTTTCCTGCAAGCTGTTCCATCGGTCAGCCCCAGTCCTTGCTCACGCGCTCCACCATCTCGCCATAGGGCTTGAGGCCGCGCCAGATCGTGAAGGCGGCCAGCGGGCCCAACACCACGGCGGCGAGCGACATGGCATAGCGCAGATCGGCTTCGTGGCCGAAGACATGCTCGGTCAGGACGGCGATCAAGGTGGGGCCGAGCCCATAGCCCAGCACGTTGATGATGAAAATGCCGAGCGCGCTGAACTGGCTGCGCATCTCGTTGGGCGTCACGACCTGGATGGCGGCGTTTTGCGGCCCGAGCACCCAGGCCGCGATGAAGCCGTTCACCACGCTGATCGCCACGGCATATTCCGGCCGCGGCATGAGCGGAAAGGCGATCTGTCCGGGAATGAGCAGGCAGATGGTGAGCAGCGCGACCCGCAGATTGGCGTCGTGCCGGCCCTGCCGCGCCCAGCGCTCGGCCAGCCAGCTTCCGAACATCGCGCCCGGCGGCCACACCAAGAGGATCACGAAACCGGTGATGAGGCCGACCTGCCCCATCGACCAGCCATAGGTGCGGCCGTAGAACGCCGGCCCCCAGCTCAGCGTGCCGATCGAGAGCGTGGTCGAGAAGGCGAGGCCCAGCAGCATCGTTCCGTAGACGGAGCGATTGGCGTAGAGGAATTTCGCGACGGTCGTCAGCGGCACGGAGGCGGGTCGGCTCTGCTTGGCGTGGCTCATGGCGCGGCCGCGGCGCACCGGCTCGGGAATGGTCCACAGAAGCGCCGAGACGACGAGGCCGGGCAGGCCGACCAGCAGGAACGCCATCTGCCAGCTCTTCAACGTTCCGACGACGGGCAGCGTGACCGGCGGCATGCTTTCGAGAAAATGCACGATCGCGCCGCCGATGATGAGCGACAGGCCGGTGCCCGCCATGAAGCCGAAGCTCATCACGGCGATGGCGCGCGGCAGCTTTTGCGGCGGAAACAGGTCCGACAGCATCGAATAGGTCGCCGGGCCGCTGCAGGATTCGCCGACGCCGGTGCCGACGCGCGCCGCGAAGAACTGCCAGAAGGTGTGGGTGAGGCCGCACAGCGCCGTGGCGAGACTCCACAGCCCGATGCCGACGCCGATGATCGTGCGCCGCACGCCGATATCGGCATAGCGCGCCACCGGCAGGCCGAGGAACACGTAGAACATGATGAAGGCGAAGCCCATCAGCAGGCTCATCTGGAAATCGGTCAGATGCAGGTCGGCCTTAATGCTCGGCACCAGGAGCGTGATGATCCCGCGATCGAGGAAGTTGATCATCAGCGTGAGCGAGAACACGAACACCGCGTACCAGGCGACGCGCGGGCTCGGCCAGGGCAGGCTCGACGGCGCGGCCTCCGGCACCAGTTGAAGCGAGGCTTCGGCGATCGGCTCGAGGGTCATCGTTCCATCCCGGTGTTTTTCTTATGCGGCTTGGCGGCATCTTGGATTTGCGCGCGCCGCGACTACTCCACTCTGCGCGAACCGGAAGGCGCGCGTTGGAGAAGCTGTTCGAATTGCTGGAGAATTTCGCGTTCGGCGCTAAACTATCGCGCGACGGACTCGAAGATCCGCGCAGGGAAGGGAAACGCAATGGTCAACGTCGCCAACGCCGAACTCGTCGAAGGCCCGCTCGAGATCCAAACCGCGCCGCCGGAGATGGAAGGCGATTTCTCGCCGCGCAAGCTGAAGATCGTGGCCGGCATCATCGTCGGGCAGAGCTTCGGCACGTCGATCCTGCCCTACAGCGCGCTGATGCTGATGCTGACGCCGCTGACGCACCAGTTCGGCTGGACGGCGGCGCAGTTCTCCGTCGCGGTGACGTTCCTGTTCATCGCCGGCGCGCTGAGCCTGTGGCCGATCGGGCGGCTGGCCGACCGGCTCGGGATCCGCCCCGTGCTGCTCGGCGGTACGCTGATGGTCGGGCTGGTCACGCTCGGCATGGCGTTCCAGACCGCGAGCCTGTGGCAGTTCTACGCCTATTACGCGCTGCTCGGCGTGTTCGGTTCGACGGGCGTGACCTATACGAAAGTCGTCGCCGCGCTGTTCACCCAGCATCGCGGCAAGGCGATGGCGATCCTCACGGCGGAAACCACCCTGGCGCGCGCCGGCGTGCCGCTGGTGGTGAACTGGCTGCTGCTGCATCAGGGCTGGCACGTGATGTACCTGGTGTTCGGCGTCGTGATCCTGCTCTGCGTGCCGGTGCTGTTCTTCACCATCGAGGAGCCGGGCGAGCACGGCACCGCCGGAAGGTTCTCGTGGCACAGGAGCAAGACGGCCGCGACGGATGCGCCGCCGATGCCGAAACCCGATCTGCCGGGCATGACCATCAAGGACGCGCTGCGCGATCCGGTGTTCTGGCTGTCGACGCTGGCGGCGTTCATCGGCCTCTTCATCTTCAACGGCATGTTCCCGCATATCGTGCCGGCGCTGGTCGGCAAGGGGTTCTCGCAGACCACCGTGGTCGAGCTTCAGTCGAGCTCGATCCTGATCGCGTTCGCCGGCGCGCTGGTCGGCGGCTGGGCGGTGGACCGCTTCCAGACGCCGAAGATCGCGGTGCCGATCTGCCTGGTCGCGTCGGTAGGCGCGTTCCTGACGATCATCGTGTCGCCGAGCGTGGGCGGCGTGCCGCTCCTGGCGGCGATCCTGATCCTGGGCTCGCTGTCGTTCAACGCGCTGTTCCCGATGGGCCAGTATTTCGCGACGCGGTTCTTCGGGCTGGGCTCGCTGACCGAGATCGTGGCGGTGCAGTTCATGGTGACCAATCTGTTCGCCGGGTTCAGCGCGCCCTTGTTCGGCTGGATCTTCGACACCACGCATTCGTACAACATCGTGTTCCTGATCACGACGGTGCTGAACCTGGTGGTGGCGCTGATCTGGCTCATCATGCCGAGATACCGCTACGCGGCGAACATCGGCCAGGCGGCGGCGCCGGTGAAAAGGGCGGCATAGAATCGGTCCGCGCTTGGGATCCATTCAAGATTGTCATGCCCGCGAAGGCGGGCATCCAGTCTTTGCGGATCGCCTAGTCGCTGGATGCCCGCCTTCGCGGGCATGACAGTTTTTGTTTTAAGCCGCGACCGCGACGCTCTTTCCCAGGATCATGTCGGCCGCCTTTTCCGCGATCATGATGGTCGGCGCGTTGGTGTTGCCCGACGCGATGCGCGGCATGATCGAGGCGTCGACCACGCGCAGGCCCTCGATCCCGTGGACGCGCAATTGCGGATCGACCACCGCCATCGGATCGTGGCCCATCTTCGCCGTGCCGACCGCGTGATAGAGCGTCGCGCCGGCGAGCTTGGCATAGGCGATCTTGCTCTCGTCGGTGTCGCCGAACGGATCGCCGGGGGCGGCGAGATATTTCACAATGGAAGGCTGGTTCATGATCTTGCGCGCCCAGTCGAGGCCGGCGATCGCCGCCTGCTTGTCGGCCGGATCGGCGAGATAGTTGGGCACGATCGACGGATAGACCGTCGCGTCCGGCGATTTGATATGGACGGTACCGCGCGATTCGGGGCGGATCTGGCACGGCGTGCAGGTCAGGCCCGGCTCCTTCTCCAGCACCAGCGCCTGGGTCTTGCCGAGGATTTCGAGGTCCATCGACGCCGCCATCATGTGGAATTGCAGGTCGGGATGCGCCAGCTCGGCGCGCGACTTCAGGAACGCCACGACATGGGCGACGGCGAAGGTCAGCAGGCCCTTGCGCAGGAAGCCGTATTTCAAAATCTCCTTCAGCAGCGGCAGGCCGCGCGACAGCTCGTTGACCGTGGCGCATTCCGGCTTCAGCCGCCACTGGCAGCCGATCATGTAGTGATCCTGGAGGTTCTCGCCGACGCCCTTCAATTCGTGCAGCACCTTCACGCCGGCCTTTTGCAGCACCTCGCCGTTGCCGATGCCGGAGACTTCGAGAAGCTGCGGCGAAGCCACGGCGCCGGCGGCGAGGATCACCTCGCGGCGGACGCGCGCGGTCTTCTTGCTGCCGTGCTGGATGTATTCGACGCCGACGGCGCGCTTGCCTTCGAACAGCACACGCGTGGTCTGCGCCTCGGTCTCGACGCGCAAATTCTTGCGGCCCATCACGGGATGCAGGTAGCCGACGGCGGTGGAGTGGCGGCGGCCGTTCTTGACCGTGAGCTGGAACCAGGTCGCGCCTTCCTGGTCGCCGCCATTGATGTCGTCGTTGCGCGGGATGCCGGCCTCGACGGCGGCTTCGAGCAGCGCCTGCGAGATCTCGTTCTTCTCGGTGATGTCGGAGACGTTGAGCGGGCCGCCGGTGCCGTGGAAGTCGTCGGCGCCGCGCTCCTGATGCTCGGCGCGGCGGAAATAGGGCAGCACGTCCTGCGCCGACCAGCCCTCGCAGCCCATCTGGCGCCAGCCGTCGTAATCCGCCGACTGGCCGCGGATATAAAGCAGGCCGTTGATCGAGGACGAGCCGCCCAGCACCTTGCCCTTGGGCCATTTGTGCCGGCGCCCGCCCGAGCCTTCGTCGATCTCGGTCTCGTAAAGCCAGTTCACCTTCGGATCGTTCAGCGTCTTGCCGAACCCGATCGGCGTCTGGATCATCAGGTTCGACCAGAACTGCTTCAGATTGTGCAGCGGCCGGTCGTCGCCGCCCGCTTCCAGAAGCAGAACCGTGTTCTTCGGATCGGCGGACAGCCGGTTGGCCAGCACGCAGCCGGCGCTGCCCGCGCCGACCACGATGAAATCGAACGTATCCGCAGCCATGTGCGTCGCCTCCCAGCGCCTTTTTCTTCTTTTATGCCATTAGAATGATTTTGATTTTAGCTGATCAAATCCCGCGTTGTCATGGCCCGCGAATGCGGGCCACCCAGGTAATATCTGCTCCATGTGGAAGTATGGGCTTCCACAAATCCTGCACCGTTCCACAGAACTCAACTGGGTGGCCCGCATTCGCGGGCCATGACAGTCTGAGTACGACGAACTAGCCCTGCGCCGCCGCGCGCCAGCCGCCGGGCGCGTAGCCTTGGCGAACGACCTCCGTGTAAGGCGACGGGCTGACCACCGCGCGGATTTCGGTCTGCACATGCGGCTCGACGGTCGGCTTGCTGGTGCCGCCGTTCGGCTCGCCCCAGATCAGCGTGACCTCGTTGCCCGGCTCGGCGAATTCGGCGTCGAGGATCGCGAGGGTCAACATCTTGCCTTCGTTGGAGCTGTAGCCGATCCAGGTCGAGATGCCGGCGGCCTTCGAGCCCGACAGCACGCGGTCGTAAAGGTGCATGCAGTAGACCGCCGACGGCGAGTCGAAATATTTCGCGCGCACCTGCTTGTTGAACATCGTCGAGAAGGTGCGGGTCACGTCGTCATTGTTCAGCGCCAGCGTCACCTTCTTGCGGTGCGGGCCGGGCGCGATCTTCTCCAGCGCCTCGCGGCCGATGAAGTCGTGGTCGAACTTGACGAAGCCGCCATAGCCGATGTCCCACGGCGTCAGGTAATAGTCCTCGATCCGGCTGGAGATGAAGCTGCCGCCGAGCGAGGCCGCGGCCTCGTAACTCTTGGCCGTCAGCCATTGGCGGTAGGGCTTCATCTTCTCGCCGGAATAGACCGCCGGCAGCGGCGAGGGAATCCAGCCGGACTCCAGCGCGTTGGTCGAATAGGCGCGGCCGCCGACGAGGCGCAGGCCGAATTCCTCGCCCGCCTTGACCAGGGCCGCGTGCACGGCCTCGGCGTCTTCCCAGGGGCCGAACAATTCCCAGCCCGGCTGGCCGGACATGCCGTGGCGCAGCGCGGTGACCGGCTTGCCGGCGATCTCGATGTCGCGCATGTGGAAGAACTTCAGCTCCTCCGGCTTTTTGCCCAGCGCCTTCTCCAGCACCTTCATCGCGTTGGGGCCCTGGATCTGATAGCGCCACACTTTGCGCTTGCCGTCGGCGCGCAGCGCGGTGCGCTGGTCGAGTTCGGCTTTCACGTCCCACTTGCCGGTGGCGGCGTGGAACTGGACCCATTCCAGCGCCGGCGCGCGGCCGACCAGGTTGAACTTGTTCTCGGCGAGATAGAACATGATCACGTCGCCGATCAGGTAGCCGTCATGGCTGACGGGCGCGAACTGCTTGGCGCGGCCCGGCACGAAGCCCTTGAAGCTGTTCGGCGCCAGATAGTTCAGCAGCTTGAACGCGTCGGGCCCTTCGACCGCGAGATCGGCCATGTGATAGGACTGGTTGAACAGCACGGCGGTCTTCTGCCAGGCGTTCTGCTCGTCGCGCCAGTTGGTGTATTCCGGCTTCACGCCGGGATAGACGTTCGGGCCGGACTGCGAATTGCGCAGCATCTCGACGACATTGCCGGATGCCTGGATCAGGTCTTCGACGCTTTTCTCACTCATAGGGCTTTGTTCTCCAATAAATCTGTCAGGCGGCCTTGGCCGTGGGCTTGGGCAGGCCGAAGAGGTTGTGCATCCCGGGATGACGGCCGAGGCCGCCGTAAAGATCGAAACCGCGGTCGATCCAGTCCTTGAGCGGATCGTCGGCGTAAAGCGGCGGGATCTTTGCGACCGACGCGGTCCACAGGAACACGGCGAGCGCGCGGTAGTCGGCATAGTTCGGCTTGTCGCCGCCGAGCCATTTGGTGTCCTTCAGAAGGACGCGGAACGGTTCGAGCTCCGGCGGCACCAGCGGCAGGCGCTCTTCCCTGCCCGCCTGGACGTCTTCGAGCTTGCGGCCCTGGAGGAAGAGATTTTCCCGGCTCTCGCGGACATAGGCATGGTCCTGCGGCAGCGAGAGGTCGTGGTAATCGAGGATGTAACAGGAGAACCACGGGCGGATCGCGGTGGCCCACAGCCAGGCGTCGATGAACTTGGTCAGCACCTTCATGCTGTCGCCTTCGATCAGCATCGGGCGGTCGGGATAGGTCTTGTCGAGATATTCGGCGATCTCCCAACTGTCCTTCACCCAGTGGCCGTCGTCGATGATGACCGGCACGCGGTCGGCGAAGCCCTTGGTGCGCTCCTGGATGCCGGTGAAGCCGCCGGGCACGATGTCGATGTCGAAGCCCTTGTGCTTCAGCGCGTATTTCGTCGCCCAGACGAACGGGCTGATGGTGCAACCGCTCGCGAGCTGAAGATCGAACAGCGTGATCGTGTTGTCCTTGGCCATGTTCCGTCCTTCTTGGACGCGGCGCATGCCGTCGTCCCCTCCTGCGGGCCGCCTTCTAGTGAGGCAGTCCCAATTGCTTGCGCGCCTCGCCGGGCGTCGCGACCTCGCGGCCCAGACGCTCCACCAGTTCGGCGGCCTGCATCACCATGGTGCCGTTGGAGCGCGCCTGCCGGCCCGGTCCGAGATAGGTCGAGTCCTCGAAGCCCGTGCGCACATTGCCGCCCAGGATCACCGATTGCGCGGCCATCGCCCAGGTGTGCTTGGAGATGCCGAAACCCTGCCAGATCGCGCCCTTCGGCAGGCGGTTCTTGCAGTAGATCATCGCTTCCGGATCGGCCGGGATGCCGTATTTCGTGCCCATCACGACCGAATAGACGCCGGGGCCGTCGAGCACGCCCTCGGCGATCAGATCGTCGGCGAAGACGAGATCGCCGGTGTCGAACACCTCGATCTCCGGCTTGACGCCCATGTCGCGGATCATGTGACCCATCTTGGTCATCATCTTCTTGGTGTTGATCGCCACGGTGCCGAAGATCTGCATGGTGCAGATGTCGAGCGTGCACATTTCCGGGCGAAGCTTGTCGATATGCTCCAGCCGCTTTTCCGCGGTGAACACCTGGGCGCCGGGGCCGGGCATCATCGGGTCCTCGTCCGACTGGATCCAGTTGCAGCCCGGACCGGTCGTGAGGTTGATGATGAGCTCGTTGTTCTTCTGCCGGATGCGGTTGTAGACCTCTTCGTAGTCCTCGAAATCCACCGACTGCGAACCGTCCGGCTTGCGGACATGGACATGGATGATCGATGCTCCCGCCTCGCCCGCTTCGAGCGCCGCGTTGGCGACCTGCTCGTTGGACTTGGGGAAATCCGGATGATCGGGTACGGGAGACGATCCCGTCACGGCGCAGGTGATGATGACTTTGTCGGCCACGAAATGTCCTCGCGAGGATGGCTCTGGAATAGCTTTAGAGCAGCAGGATCAAGCACATCCAGAAGCAGATGTATGCTGGTATAAATCTTACCACTTTGCCCCGGCCGGTGAATGCGCCAATTGTGAACTGAACCATTGCTGACAGCGCGCGAAGACGAAATTCGCGCCATGAGGAGACCAGGATGCGTCATAGCGGCGATCAGATTCTAACGACCCATGTCGGCAGCCTGCCGCGTTCGCAGACGCTGGTGGATGCGCTCTTGCGCAAGGATCGCGGCGAAGCGGACGCCGCGTTCGACGGCGTGGTGCGCGCGGCGGTATTCGATGCCGTGGCGCGACAGAAGGAAGCGGGCGTCGATATCCCGAGCGACGGCGAGCAGAGCAAGGTCAGCTATTCGACCTACATGATGGATCGCCTGACCGGGTTCGGCGGCGACAATGAGCGGCGCATCGCGCTCGACCTCAAGGACTATCCGGAATTCCGCCAGAAGATGGCGCGGATGACGGGGTCGCAGGAATTCCGCCGCTCGTCCTGCATCGGGCCGGTCGCGGTGAAGGACCTCGGCCCGCTGCACATCGACATCGAGAACCTCAAAGCCGCGGCGCGGAAGAACGGCGTCGCCGAGGCGTTCATGAACTCCGCCTCGCCGGGTCTGGTCACGGCGTTCCAGCCGAACAAATTCTATCCGACGCACGAGGCGTATCTGGCGGCGATCGCGGAAGCGATGAAGGCGGAATATCACGCCATCGTGGATTCGGGCCTGCTGCTGCAACTCGACTGCCCCGACCTCGCCATGGCGGCCCATATCGCCTTCCAGGATTTGAGCGAGGCCGAGTTCCTGAAGCGCGCGGCGCTGCATGTCGAGGCGATGAACCATGCGCTCGAAGGCATCGATGCGTCGCGGGTGCGCATGCATATCTGCTGGGGCAATTACGAAGGGCCGCACGACCACGACATCGCGGTCGACAAGCTGTTCGGCGCGATCGCCAAGGCGAAGCCGCAGGCCATCCTGTTCGAGGGCGCCAATGTGCGGCACGAGCACGAATGGGCCGCGTGGCGGAGCGCGCCGATCCCGGACGACAAGATCCTCGTGCCCGGCATGATCGACACCTGCAGCAATTACGTCGAGCATCCCGAGCTGGTGGCGCAGCGCATCGAGCGCTGGGTCGACATCGTGGGGCGCGAACGCGTGATCGCGGGCACCGATTGCGGCTTCGGGACCTTCGCCGGCTACGGCAAGCTCGATCCGGCGATCGCGTACAAGAAGCTGCACGCCTTGAGCGAAGGCGCGCGGATCGCGTCGACGCGGCTGCGCAAGGCAGCTTAAAGCGTTTAATGCGCTTACTCACCCAGCTGTCATCCGCCGCGAATGCGGCGGACCCAGTTGAAATCCGCACCTATCGCGCGGGCGTCAACTGGGTGGCCCGCATTCGCGGGCCATGACAGTTTTTTTTGGCGAATGAACTACGGACTCACCCGCCGATGGTCATCGCGAGGCTGCCGTTGCGCGTCTTGAACTTCCAAACGCCATCCGTGTCCCGCACGATGACGTCTTCGAACGCGCCCAGAAGCTGCTTGGGGTTCGCCGGAACGGGAAGCTTGGCGCCCGGCTCGATCGCCGCCGTGTAGAGCAGGATGTAGCTGTCGGCCCGCGCCGCGTTCGCGCTCAAGACGGTGATGACCGGATTGCAGATGACATGGCGGGTGAGCAGGTTCGCCGGCTTGGCGCGAAAGCCCGCGCGGATCGCCTCGCGGCCTTCATAAGGCTGGTCGGGCAGCGTCGGACGGCGAAACACGCCGTCGGCCACGAACAGCTCCGCCAGCGCATCCGCCTCGCGGTCGTCGTTCAGCTTCGCGAAACGGTAGAGGAGATCGATGCAGGTCTGGGTGATCGCCAGGCGGTCGAGCGGCGAGAGTGCGTCCGTCATGTTCGTTTCCTCAGGAGGTGAGCCAGTTCGCGAGAATATCGCCGACCGCGCGCGGTTGTTCCAGCGGCGCCATGTGGCCGCAATCCTCGATCACCGTCAGCTTGGCGCCGGGCACCAGCGCGGCGATCTCTTCATGCTGGGACACCGGGCTCCAGCCGTCCTGCCGGCCGACCGCGATCTGGACCGGGCAGGCGATGGCGGGCAGCACCGCCCGCGCCGACGGACGCTCCAGCAAAGCACGGATCTGCCGCGCGAAGATCAGCGGCGTGGCGCGGCACACCATGGCGGCGATTTCCGCCATCAGGGCGGGGTCGGCCGCGGGCGCCAGCATGGGCGGGATCCAGCGCGCGGCCAGCGCCTCCATCCCCTGCGCATAAGCGAGATCGACGAGTTCCTGCCGGCCCTCCCGCTCGCCGGGCCGCACGTCGTGCACACCGGTGTCGAACAAAGCGAGCCGTTCGACGCGCTCCGGCGCCTGGCCGGCGATTTCGATGGCGACGCGGGCGCCCATGGAATGCCCGGCCAGGGAGAAGCGCTCCGGCGCCATGGCGAGGACGGACCGGGCCATCGCGGGAATGGAATCGTAGCCGAAGAAATGCGGCACGCGGACGTCGTGGCCGTCCGACAGCGTTCGCACCTGCGAACGCCAGACCGCGGCGTCGCACAGCAATCCTGGTAGCAGAAACACCACCTGCTTCATTCTCGAACCCGCGCCTTATCCGCACCGCCGGTGCGGCGGAAGTGTCCACGCTTTGCCGCGTGCGTTGCAATGCCCGGCTTGATAGTTTGTGTTACTGACGACCGCCCGGAGAGAACAGCATGGCACGCATCATCGGAGGCATCGGAACCTCGCACGTACCGACCATCGCCATGGCCTACGACAAGAAGAAGCAGAACGAGCCCGCCTGGGCACCGATGTTCGAGGGCTATCGGCCGGTGGCCGAATGGCTGGCGGAGAACAAGCCCGACGTGCTGGTGACGTTCTTCAACGACCATGCGAGCAGCTTTTTCTTCGACCTGTACCCGACCTTCGCGATCGGCATCGGCGAGCAGTTCGAAGTCGCCGACGAAGGCGGCGGCAAGCGGCCGCTGCCGCCGATCAAGGGCAATCTCGAGCTTTCGATCCATCTGGCCGAGCAGCTGGTCAACGAGGAGTTCGACATCGCGACCTTCTTCGACCGGCCGCTGGATCACGGCGTGTTCTCGCCGCTGCCGCTGCTGTTGCCGCACGATCCGGCGTGGCCGGCGGCGCTGGTGCCGGTGTCGGTGAACGTGGTGCAGTATCCGCTGCCGACCGCGCGGCGCTGCTACAAGCTCGGCCAGGCGGTGCGCCGCGCCATCGAATCCTTTCCGCAGGACCTGAAGGTCGTGATCGTGGGCACGGGCGGGCTGTCGCACCAGGTGCATGGCGAGCGCGCCGGCTTCAACAACGAGTCCTGGGACCTCGAATTCATGGAGATGTTCGTGCGCGCGCCCGAGAAGCTGCTCGACATGACGCATGCCGATTTCGTTCGGCTGGGCGGCGCCGAAAGCGTCGAGGTCATCATGTGGCTCGCGATGCGCGGCGCCCTGCCCGGCCCGCTGCGCGTCCTGCACGAGAGCTATTATCTCGCGACCTCCACCGCGATGGCGGTGGGACTGTACGAGCAGGCGAGCGCCGCCGGTGCCCAGCGCCAGAAGGTGGCCGGCCGATGAACCCGCAACTCGAAGGCATCGAGAAGCTCGAAGGCACCTATCCGTTCGATATCCGCGGCAGCTACCGCGCGCGCAAGCTGAACCGCTTCCTGTGGAACCTGCGGCTCGCCGATTACCGCGCGCGGTTCACCGCCGACGAGGCCGGCGCCTGCCGCGAGGCGGGGCTGTCGCAGCCGGAATGGGAGCTGGTGCGCAACCGCGACTGGCTGGGCATGATCAAATACGGCGTGCCGCTGTTCTTGATCGAGAAGATCGCGCGCGTGGTCAAGATCACCAATCTGGAGATCTACGCCATCATGCGCGGCGAGAGCTTCGAGGATTTCCTCAAGACGCGCCGCGTGCCGGACGCGCGGTGAGATACCGATTTTCCATTGATGTCATCCGCCGCGAGTTCGTAGCGACAGCGTACGAACGGCGGACCCAGGTGACATCAGCACCGTACGGCGTCACCTGGGTGGCCCGCATTCGCGGGCCATGACAATTTTTTGTTGTCACTCGAAATAGGCGACGATCCTGAACTCGATGCTGGCGCGCGGCTTGGCATCCGGAAAGCTCGGATCGCGGAACGCCGTGTGCGGCGTGCGCCAGGCGCGGTTGCGGTCGGAATCGTGGAACTTGATCAGCAGCGCCTCGTCGCGGGTCATGTTCGAGAAATACCACCAGCGATGCGCCGGGTTGTAGGTGAAGATCGCGGCGCCCGGCACGATGTCCTCGTCCGCCATCGGCCCCAGCATGGTGGCCTCGTCGGGAATCTTGTCGACGATGAAAAGCGTGTTGGTCGTGCCTTCGTCGGCGCGCACGCTGCGCGCATCGCACACCGCGAGCGGCACGTCCTGCGGCGGCTCCGAAAAGGCGCGCCAATAGCTGCCATAGATATAGCGCGAATAACCCTTGCCGTTCGGAAAATGGCGCTCGTAGTTCATCCGGGCGACGCGATCGGCGCGGTCGGGCGCGGTATCGACATGCGCCTCGCCGGCCGGCGGCTGCACGCCGCCGCGATGCGCATAGCCGACGGTCTCGCGCTTGTATTTGGACATGTCGCCGGAGGTGCGGACCATCCAGCCCATGGTGGCGACGCAACTGGCGCCGGTGAACGCCTTCACCGCCGCCGCCACTTCGTCCGGATAGACGCGGTCGACCTCGTCCTTGTCGAAGAAATCCTTCACCGCGCTTCGGTGCGGAAAAAGCTGAAAGCCGTTCCTGTCCAGCGTGAAATGGCCGGCGATGGACCGGCCGTCGCGCACGCGCACCGTATGCGGCTCGTAGCGGCCGGTATTGTGCTCGACGCCCGGCGCCACGAAGCGGCGGTTCACGAAGGAGCCCGGCGCGACATAGGTGATCCGCGTCTCGACGCTGCGAACCCGATCCTCGATATCGTCGCCGGACATCTTCAAAGCCCCATCGGACATCTATCGCCGCCCCATGACCGCCGGTTCGGGCAGCGCGTCGACCGGCTCGCGCCGGCCCGGCGTGCCGACCTCTTTCGCGAGTTCGGCGATCTTGCGGGCGCTCTCCGCGTCGTGCGGCGCGAAGATCACGACCCGGAGCGACGGCGCGCCCTCCACCACGTAAGACGTGTGCTCGAAGGTGATGCCGCCGAGCTGGGGATGCTTCAGCAGATGCACGCCCTCGGAGCGGCCGCGCACTTCGGAGCTGCGCCACAATTCGCGGAACACCGGCGAGGCTTCCGACATCTCCTCGATCAGCGCGTCGAACGCCGGATCGCCGTCCGACTGGCTGTAGTCGACCTTGAGCTTGGCGGTGATGCGGCGGGCCAGCGTCTCGTACTCTTCCGGGTCTTCCTGATATTCGGGACTGGTGATCAGGATGCGCATCAGGTTGCGCCGTTCCGGCGGCAAAAGGCCATAATCGCGAATGCAGCGCGCATACATCGCGTTCCAGTAGAGAACATCCCAGCGCGGCGTGATGACTTCGGCGGGAACGTTCAGCGCGTCCAGCGTGCGCTTGACCGTGTCGGGCACAAGCTGTTCCGACGCCAGACGGATCGGCGCGGGCCGGTGCTGCGCCAAGAGAAAAAGATAGTCGCGCTCCTCCGGCGACAGGCGGAGCGAGCGGCTGAGACTTTCGAGCACGCGATCCGACGCGCGCACGTCGCGGCCCTGTTCAAGCCAAGTGTACCAGGTGGCCGAGAGGCCGGCCAAGGCGGCGACGTCTTCCCGTCGCAGGCCGGGCGTGCGCCGCCGTCCGGCCGCGGGCAGGCCGACGGCGCTCGGCGAAAGCCGCGCGCGGCAACTGCGCAGGAACTCCGCCAACTGCGTACGCTGTGTGGGACCGGTCATCTTCCAAGCATCCTGAATCCGCCTGAAGCCGAACTACTCCACCGGCAGCGAATTTAGACCGGCTTGAGCGGGAAGTCGCCGCAAAGCGCGGAAAAATTGCGTTCTTCCGCGGCGCGGGCTGTGCTCAGCTAATCCAAACAACAGGCTGGGAGAAAGACGCATGGGTATCGAGGGCGCGAAAAATCCGTTCCCCTTGCCGTCGCAGACCGCGGACCTCGACGGATCGCCGGACTGGCAGGAACTCTATCCCTATTACACCCGCTTTCGGCCGGAGGACGATCAGCGCTTCTGGTTCTACAACTCGATGCATTTTCCCGAGCCGCTGTCCGCCTTCGATGGCATCGGAGCCGAGGTGCCGTATACCGCGCTGGGCGCGATGACGGCGCGGATGTTCGCCTTCCCGACGGTGCTGGGGATCGAATACCGCATCCTGAACGGGCGGGTCTACATCACCTCGCACGCCGTCACCGATCCGGAGCAGATCCAGGCGCGCCTCTTGGAGTTTCAGCAGCGCGCCGGCCATTATTACCAGAACTGGCCGCGGCTGTTCGAGGAGTGGAAGGCGCGCATCCAGGGGCTCATCGCTCAGTGCAAGGCGATCGAGGTGCCGGCGCTCGGCGAATTGGAGAAGCGCGAGACGGTGATGGCGGCGCACGGCGTCGCGGAGAACCACTATGTGCGCGAGGCGTGGCATCGCACCATCGAAGCCTATTCGAAGATGTGGAACTACCATTTCGAGTTCCTGATGCTCGGCTACGGCGCCTATCTGGTGTTCTTCCAATACTGCAAGCAGGCGTTTCCCGAGATCGCCGACCAGACCGTGGCGCGCATGGTGGCCGGCATCGACGTGCTGATGTTCCGCCCCGACGACGAGCTCAAGGGCCTCGCGAAGGCGGCGGTGGCGTTCGGCGTCGACGGCAAGTTCGTCGAGGGCGCCGACCACAACGATATCCTGGCCTCCCTGGAGCAGATGGGCGACGCGGGACGGCAATGGCTCGACGCGTTCGCGCGGGCGCGCGAGCCCTGGTTCAACATTTCGAGCGGCGACGGCTTCTATCACCATCAGCGAAGCTGGAACGACGACCTGACGATCCCGTTCTCGGCGCTGCCGCGCTATATCGACATGGTCAAGCGCGGCGAGTCGCTCGAACGGCCGATCGAGAAGCTCAAGAAGGAGCGCGAGCGTTTCATCGCCGACTACCGCGACCTGCTGGCGACCGACGACGACCGGGCGGCGTTCGACCAGATGCTCGGCCTGTGCCACCTCGTGTTCCCCTATGTCGAGGATCACAAATTCTTCTGCGAGCACTGGTTCGTCGTCACCTTCTACAACAAGGTGCGCGAATTCGGCGATCTGCTGGTGCGCTCCAACGTGCTGGAGAAGGCGGAAGACATCTTCCACCTGCAGCACACCGAAGTGGATCAGGCGCTGGTCGACGCCATGCTGGCCTGGGCGGCTGGCGTCGAATGCCAGGGCGGGCGGCACTTCAAGCCGCTGGTGGAGCGGCGCCGCGCGATCCACGAAAAGCTCAAGGACTGGAACGCGCCGATGGCGCTGGGCCCCCTGCCCGATTCGGTCGAGGACCCGGCGGTGCAGATGCTGTGGGGCATCACCAGCGAGAGCCTGGAGCGCTGGTCCATGCCGGTGGACGAGGATCGCAAGAACGAGATCGCCGGCTTCGCGGCCTCGCCGGGCGTGGTCGAAGGGATCGCGCGCGTGCTGAAGACCGCCGGCGAGATCGGCCAGGTGCGCGAGGGCGACATCCTGGTCTGTCCGGTCACCAGCCCGAGCTGGGGACCGGTGTTCGGCAAGATCAAGGCGGCGGTGTCCGATATCGGCGGCACGATGAGCCATGCCGCCATCGTGGCGCGGGAATACGGCATGCCCGCGGTGGTGGGGACGGGCCAGGCCACCAAGCGGATCGTGACCGGACAGCGGCTGCGCGTCGACGGCAATCGCGGCATCGTGACGATATTGGAGTAGACGATGCGCTGGACTGATCCAAATATGTCATCCGCCGCGGTTCGTAGCGACAGCGTGCGAACGGCGGACCCAGGTGACATCTGCACTACAAGACGTCACCTGGGTGGCCCGCCTTCGCGGGCCATGACACGGTTTTTGGTGGTGGAATAGAGACATGGCGAAGATCGATCTTGTCGATATCTCGATCCGCGACGGCAATCAAAGCCTGTGGGGCGCCACCGGGCTGAACACCGCGCAGATCGTGCAGATCGCGCCAGTCATGGACCGCGTGGGATTCCGAGCGCTCGATTTCAATTCCTCGACGCATATGGCGATGGCGGTGCGCTACAAGCAGGAGAATCCCTGGGACCTCATCCGCCTCACCCATGCGGCGGCGCCCAACACGCCGCTGCAATACATCACCACGGGATTCCGCTTCATCTCCTGGGAGACCGCCGATCCGGATTTCATGCGGCTGGTCTACCGCTCCATCGCCCGGGCCGGGATCGGACGCGTCATCGTGCTCGATCCGATGCACGATCTCGACGGGCTGCTGACCTCGGCGCGGATGGCGAAGGAGGAAGGCGTTGCCGATGTCATGGCGGCGCTGACCTATACGGTAAGCGCGGTGCATGACGACGCGTTCTATGCCGGCATCGCGCGCGCGGCCGCGCAGTGCCCCTATATCGACCGTGTCTATATAAAGGACCCCGCCGGCATCCTGCTGCCGGATCGCGCGCGGACGCTGGTGCCGGCGGTCAAGGCCGTCATGGGCGACAAGCCGCTCGAAATCCACGCCCACTGCACGATCGGGCTGGCGCCGCTCGCCTATATGGTGGCCGCCGAACTGGGCGTCGATGCGGTGCACACCGGCGCCGGCGCGCTGGCGAACGGCACCTCGCTGCCGTCGGCGTCGCGCATGGTGAGCAATCTGCGCGAGATGGGCCACAGCGTGGACATCGACGACCGCTCGCTGGGCCTGGTCGAAAGCTATTTCACGCGGCTGGCGGACGCCGAGGGTCTGCCCAAGGGCACGCCGCAGGAATTCGACGCGGCCTATCTGCGCCATCAGATGCCGGGCGGCGCGCTCACCACGCTCGCCCGCCAGCTCAAGGAATTGGGCCAGGAGGACCGGCTCGCCGCCGTGATCGAGGAAGTGCCGCGCGTGCGCGCCGAACTCGGCTATCCGATCATGGTGACGCCCTTCCCGCAGATCGTCAGCACCCAAGCGCTGTTCAACGTCATCGGCGCGGAGCGCTATGCCAACGTCTCCGACCAGGTGATCCGCTATGTGCTCGGCAAGTTCGGGCGGCCGACCGCGCCGGTGGACGCGAACGTGCTCGACAAGATCCTGACCACACCCCGCGCCAAGGAACTGATGGTCGAAGCGCCCGCGCTCAACCCGAAGGACTTGCGCAAGCGCTTCGGGCCACGCATGTCGGACGAGGAGATGCTCTTGCGCGCCGTGATGCCGGAAGACCAGGTCGATGCGATGCTGGCCAAGGGGCCGGCGAAGCTGGGCTACAATCCCGATACGCGCGGGCTCGTGGAGCTGCTGCGCGATGTCGCCGCGAGAACCGACGTGTCGGAGCTCGATGTCGAAAAGCCGGGACTGAAAATCTCGCTGCGTTCCGCCAGGCCGGTGCCGGCGCATGTCTGACACCAAGAGCAACGGCGCGCGGATCGCGGCCCGCCTGTCACGCACCAAAGGCTTCGTCCTCGACATGGACGGCACGCTCGTGCTCGGCGACAAGCGCAACAAGGGACTTCGCGCCCTGCCCGGCGCGGTCGAGTTCATCGCCCATCTGGAGGCGCGCGGCACGCCCTACATGCTGTTCACCAACGGCACGGTGCGGCCGCCTTCGGCCTATGTCGGCGAGCTGAAACATGCCGGCTTCGACGTGGCGGCCGAGCGCATCATGACGCCGTCGACCGTGGCGGCGCGGTATTTCCTCGCCAAGGGCTACAAGCGGATCCTGGTGCTGGGCGGCGAGGGCGTCAGCGGCCCGCTCGCCGATGCGGGGCTCGAAATCGTCCGCCCGCCGGAGCGCGAGAACGTCGACGCGGTCTATGCCGGCTGGTTCCGCGAGTTCGGCATGGCGGACATCGAGGCGGCCTGCGAGGCGGTGTGGCGCGGCGCGAAACCGTTCGCCGCGTCGCTGGTGCCCTATTTCGCCACCGCCGACGGACGGACGCTCGGCACCTCCAGCGCCATCGCCGGCGCCATCGACAAGATCACCGGCTCGCGCACGCGCGCGCTGGGCAAGCCGGCGCCGGAGGCGATGCGCGTCGCCGCCGAACGCCTAGGCGTCTCCGCGAAAGACATCTGCGTCATCGGCGACGATCCCAATCTGGAGACCCTGATGGCGGCCCGCGACGGCGCGCTGGCCGTCGGCGTCATGACCGGCGTCGCCAAGGAGGCGGACTACATGGCGGTGCCCAAGCCCAGGCGCGCCCATCACGTCGCCGAAACCATCGGCCATGTGCTCGATCTATGGCGCAGACATTCCGCGTGACGCGGCGCGGCGGATCTCGCTTTGCACCAGATCGGGATGCTCCATGGGGAGGAAATGGCTCGCGCCCTCCACCGCGATCGCGCGGGTCCTGCCGTGGCGGCGGACGAATTGCGCCAGGACCGCCGGCGTCGTCGCCGAGCCGACCGTGCCCGACAGGATCGTGACCGGAACTGCGATCCGGCTTCCAAGCGCCGCGATGCGCAGCGGATAGGTCGCGTAGCTCGCCGCTTCCCATCTGGGATCGCAGGCGAGACGGAACGCGTCGCCGTCGGCCAGCAGTCCGCCCGCCACATAGTCGGCCACCATCTCCGCCGGCCAGGTGCGGAACGCGCCGCGGCCGGTGAAGCTCTTGATCGCGTCCTCGCGCGACTTGAATTGCGCGCGCCGCTTGAGCGCCATGGCGTAGAGCGGATTGGCCTTTTCGGGCCGGCCCCAAAACCGCGCCGCGGCCGCGGCGAGCGCGGTCCGTTCGCTCACCATGACCGGCTCGGCGAGGACGAGCGCCTTGGCGATGTCGTTGCGCGCCGCCGCGGCCATCAGCGCCGTGCTGGCGCCGAGCGAATGGCCGGCCAGGACATCGGGCCGAATCGCCAACGCATCGAGGAAGCGCAGCAGGTCGTCGCGAAACACCCGCCAGCCGGTCGCGAGCCGCGAATCGGTCGGCAAGGTCGTCGCGCCATGGCCGCGCATGTCCAAGGCGATCACCCGGAATTCCCCCGCGAGTGATTCGAGCAGGCGGATATAGGTCGACGCGTTGAAGCCGTTCGCATGTGCGAAAAGCAAAATCGGAGCGCCGCTCGGCGCCTGCCATTCTAAAAAGGAAATATCGCCATCCCTTGAGCGAACAGAACGACGTGTCGGTATTGTCATGCGAGAAGAGCCTATCCAGAATTGACGGGTAGACGAAACACCAGCGACAGCGCGCGCCGTCGATGTGGCAGGGATGCTACAATGGCGCGAAACTTCCTGTCCCATTTCGTGCCCACCGCAGCAAAGCGTGTGTGCGGCCGGCGTTTTCTGGTAATTAGTTAGCAATTCATACAAATCGCGCCAAGCATCACCTTAGGCGCGAAGCGAGCGGGAGGGTTTGCGAATGTCTCATCATGCAGTTCGTCATACGCGTCTTTTGAAAGCCGTGTTGCTGTCGTCGGCTTTCGTCGGAATCGGGCTTTGGACCGATGCCGCGCAGGCTCAGCAAATCGAGACCGTGATCGTCACCGCCGAGAAGCGGTCCGAGAACGTGCAGAACGTTCCGATCGCGATCACCGCCTTCAGCGGCGACGCGATCCAGGAGAAGGGCATCGGCGACCTTCACGGCCTCTCCAACCTGACCCCGAACGTCAACCTCGACTCGGGCGCGCCGTTCTCCGGCGACTCTTCGGTGCTCTCCGCCTCGATCCGCGGCATCGGCCAGGACGATTTCGCCTTCAACCTCGATCCCGGCGTCGGCGTCTATGTCGACGGCGTCTATCTCGCCCGCACCATCGGCGCCAATGTCGACCTGCTCGACGTGGAGCGCATCGAGGTGCTGAAGGGCCCGCAAGGCACGCTGTTCGGCCGCAACACGATCGGCGGCGCGATCTCGATCGTGACGCGCGATCCCGGCGACAAGTTCATGGTCCAGGCGCAGGTCACCGGCGGCTCGTTCAACCGCCGCGATATCGCGCTGACGGCGGATATTCCGATCTCCGACAGCGTGCGGACCTCGATCACCTTCCAGTCGGTCGAGCGCGACGGCTATCAGCGCGTGGTCCCCTACAACAACGCGCATGGCTACACCTTCGACCCGGTTTCGCCGGACGTCGCGACTCCTTATGAGTTCAACAACCGCCTGGGCGGCCAGAACCACCAGACGGTCCGCGGCAAGCTGGTGTGGGACATCAATTCGAACTTCACCGCGACGGTGACCGCCGACTGGGCGCATCAGGACCAGTCCTCGATCCCCAACACGGTGCTCCAGGTGTTCCCGAACACGCCGGGCGCGGCCGGCAGCATCGCCGGCCTCTACACGGCCTGCCTTGCCGGCGCCACGATCGGCCAGCTCTGCAGCCAGCCGCGCGCCAATGGCTGGCCGCCCGGCGTGGGCCTGCCGGCGCTCGACAGCGAACCGAATCTCGTCCCGATCAATCCGGAGACGACGCAGGCGCAGCTCGCGACCGGCAGCATCGACACGACCTATGCCAACGGCATCAACTACGCGAAATACGACTCCGAAGGCGCCGGCATCACCCTGGCCTACGACCTCGGCAACGACATGACGCTGAAGTCGATCACCGGCTATCGCCACATCACGTGGAACATCGGCGAAGACCTCGACGGTTCGGCCGACCATGGCGATCTGCTCGAAGTCAGCGACAAGCAGCAGCAGCAGCAGTTCACCGAGGAGCTCCAGCTCGTCGGCACGGCGCTCGACCAGCGGCTGAGCTATGTCGCGGGCCTCTATTACTTCTACGAGGACGGTTTCGTGCACGACTGGGTGCCGTTCGACGGCGGCCTGCTCGCGGTGGAGGACAGCGGCCTCAATCTCATGCGCACGTCGAGCGAGGCGATCTACGGCCATCTCGACTACAAGGTCACCGATCAGATCGGCCTGACGCTCGGCGCCCGCTACTCCATCGAGAACAAGCATTTCGTCGGTGGGCAGCAGGATCTGGACGGCCTGTCCTACAAGGCGTCGGGCTGCTATCCGCCGGACATGCCCAACAATCTGGGCGCGCCGGCCTTCCTGACCTGCCAGCAGGTGCTGGGCTTCGCCGATCCGAACAATCCCTACAAATATTTCCCGGCCGGCGGCGATAAGCAGGAGTTCGACGAGTTCACCCCGACCGCGGGCGTGCAGTATCACGTGAACGACGACGTGATGGCCTATGCGTCCTGGTCGAAGGGCTTCAAGTCCGGCGGCTGGACGACCCGCCTGTCGGATCCGATCGACGATCCTTCGCTGGCCCGGTTCAAGCCCGAAAAGGCCCAGACCTATGAAGTCGGCGTCAAGGCCGAATGGTTCGACTCGACGCTGCAGACCAACGCCGCGTTCTTCTACACCGACTATCAGAACATCCAGCTCAACGAGCAGGTCGGCGCCTCGCCGGTGCTGAAGAACCTCGGCGACGCCAACATCCTCGGCGGCGAACTCGAGGCCCAGGCGATCTTCGACTACGGCTTCTCCGCCCATGCGGGGGTCGGCTATATCGACGCCTATTACTACCACCTCGATCCGAGCGTGCATCCCGCCACGCCCGATCCGTTCAGCGACATCACGCTGCAATCCAAACTGCCCAAGACGCCGATGTGGAAGATCAACATCAATCCGGAATGGGATCACGATCTGGGCAACGGAATGGCGCTCCAGGTCCAGTTGTCCTATACGCACACCTCGTCCATGTATAACGACAGCTTGAACACCCCGCTCCTGAAGCGTCCGTCGCTGGACCTGATCGATGCGTCGGTGCGGCTCAGCTTCGACGAGGACAAATACTCGGTCGCGGTGGGCGGCACGAACCTGACCGACAAGCGCTACATCACGGTGGGCAGCGTGAACTACGCCGCCGGCTTCGTGGACGGCACCTACAGCGCGCCGGCCGAGTGGTACGCGCGGTTCAACGTCAAGATGTAAATGCGGCGCTTCGGCGCCTCCTTCAGGGCACAAACGAAGACGCCGGCGGTTCGCACCGCCGGCGTTTTCTTTTTTGGCCCGCTGAGCGTTACGCCGCCGGGGGAAAGCATTCGGTGCAGTGGTCGGCCCGGCGCCCGCTATAGACCGCGCGCCGCCCGGCGATGGAAACCGTGTACTCGACGCATCCCGCCGCCGCGATGCGGGCGAGGAATTGCGAATAGTCGATTCTGTTGGCCTGGCTCGCGCGGACGGCGGCGGCCACCGCCGCCGGATCGAACGCGTCCGCGAACGGTCCTTCCACCGCCTCCGCTTTCGTGACGTGCGAATCGCCATTCGGCAGGTAGTAGGTCTTTTCACCCCGCTGCAGGTCGGCACGGTAGCGCTCGATGCCGGCGTCCGTCAGCCGACCGACGATCTCGGGAAACTTGCCCGTCGCGCCCCTCGACAGTTCGGTGCATTCCTCGACGAGGCGCGCGATTTTGGCGTCCATGTCCTTCTCCTTCGATGTGTGGCCGGCGATGTTTGGCCGGTCAATCGACCGGCACGTTTTGGATTTCGCGCTGCCGGACGATCTTCTTGAGGATGCGTTCGAGCGTGGCGCGTTCCGCGGCCGAGAGCGCGCCGAAGAATTCCCGGTCGTTCTCGTCCGCCAGCGCGGCAAGGCGCGGGACGAGCGCGCGGCCCTTCGGCCGAAGCGCGATGTCCTGCCAGCGGCGATCCTCCCGGGAGGCGGTCCGCGAGACGAGATCCTTGGCGACGAGGCGGTCCACCAGCTTGGAGACGGCGCCCCGTGTCATCTTGAGTTCGTCGGCGACGCGGCTGGGCGTCGCGCCATCCGCCGCGTAGAGCGCGCGCAGCACGACCCATTCGGCCACCGTGACGTCCTCGGCGCCCACCTTCAGGCCGAAGGCATGGGACACGTGGTTGGACACCATCCGCAGCCAATACCCCAGATGCGCCTCCAACACGCTGATCGGCCTTTCGCGCGCCATGCCGGCCCCATTGGTTTCCTAGGAAAGTAATAGATGATGGTTTCCTTGTCAATTATTTCGATCACGAATCTCATGGGCTGCTGGTGTTCTGAACCAGAGGTTCGCTGAATAAAAAAAGGTGTCATGGCCCGCGAATGCGGGCCACCCAGGTGAAATCTGCCGCGGTCGTGCAGGTTTCACCTGGGTCCGCCGTTCGTACGCTGTCGCTACGAACTCGCGGCGGATGACACCGAGTGCCGCGAACTTCTGACTCGGGACACTAGGGCAAAATCGGTCGGTTTCGAATCGCTGTCTTCCAAACCGTCATTCCCGCGCAAGCGGGAATCCAGGGCAAGCGGCACCGCGCCCAGTCCTCTGGATGCCCGCCTGCGCGGGCATGACAATCAAACGATCATGCTCATGAAAAAGCCCCCGTCCTTCGACAGGGCGGAGGCTTTTTTTCGAAAAGCGGAAGCGTAGTCAGGCGCGCAGCGGCACCTTGATAACCTGCGGCTCCATGTAGGAGGCCAGGCCCAGCGTGCCGATCTCGCGGCCGAGGCCGGATTCCTTGAAGCCGCCGAACGGCATGTCGGCCTCGCTGCCGACATGGTGGTTGATCCAGACCGTGCCGGCCTCGATGCGCCGGGCGATGTCCGCGCCGCGCTCGTAGTCGTTGGTCCAGACCGAGGCGGCCAGGCCGAAGCGGGTGTCGTTGGCGCGGCGCACCGCGTCGTCCACGTCGCTGTATTTCAGGATCGGCAGGACCGGCCCGAACTGCTCCTCGGCCACGATGCGCATGTCGTCGGTGGCATCGGCGACCACGGTCGGCGCGATGAAATAGCCGGGCCGGTTGAGCTGATGGCCGCCGGTGGTGATGCGGGCACGCTTGTCGCGCCGCGTATCCTCGATGACCTCCATCACCTTGTCGAACTGCATCTTGTTCTGCAGCGGACCCATCTCGGACTCCGGGTCCATGCCGTCGCCGACGCGGTGGGCGCGCGCCAGCTTGGTCAGGCCCTCGACCAGCGGTTCATAAAGATGGTCGGGCGCGTAGATGCGCTTGACCGCCATGCAGATCTGGCCGGCGTTCAGGAACGCGCCGCGGAACAGGTTCGGCGTGATCTCGTCGAGATTGGCGTCGTCCAGCACGATCGCCGGATCGTTGCCGCCGAGCTCCAGCGTGACGCGCTTGAGCGTGCCGCTCGCGCTCGCCATCACCCGCTTGCCGGTCGCGACCGAGCCGGTGAACGAGACGCGGTCGACGCCGGGATGCTCGGTCATCCAGCCGCCCAGCGCGTTGCCGCCGGCCACCGTGTTGAGCACGCCGGGCGGCAGGGTGGTGCGCGCCACCTCGCCCATCAGAAGGGTCGCCAGCGGCGTGTAGGGCGAGGGCTTCAGGACCATCGTGTTGCCGGCATAGAGGCCGTGCGCGATCTTGTGCGCCGCCAGGATGATCGGGAAATTCCACGGCGTGATCGCCGCGACGACGCCGAGCGGATGATAGACCAGCTCGACCCGGTGCTTGCCGTCATTGCGGATGATCTCGGGCTTGATCTCGAGCTTGCACATCGCTTCGAGCTCATGGGCGGCGCCGCCGATCTCCCATTTCGCCTGGCCGAGCGGCTTGCCCTGCTCGCGCGTCAGGACCGGGCCGATCTCGTCGATGCGCGCGGCGAGGCCGTGCGCGAAAGCGGCGATCGCCTCGCGGCGCTCGGCGAAGCTCTTCGCCGCCCACGGGGCGAAGGCCGTGCGGGCCGAGGCCACGGCGCGATCGAGCTGGTCGCGCGACGCATCCGGGCATTTCGCGAAAGGCTCGCCGGTCGCCGGATTGATGACATCGAAGCTCTGCTCGCTGCTCTCGGCCTTGCCGTTGATGGTGTGGGTGTAATTGTCCGCCATTCCATGCCTCCCTTGTCCGCCTACGCGGCGCGTTTGCGATCCGATACTTCGATGATGGTCGCGAGCGAGGAATCGCCCGCGGCGCAGCCCTGGAACAGGCCGTAGCCGCCGCCCTTCTCCACCAGCTCCTCGATCAGCTCGATGATCAGGCGCATGGCGGTGGCGCCCTGGGGGTGGCCCCAGATCAGCGAACAGCCGTAATTGTTCATCTTGGCGATGTCGTAGCCGGTCTCGCGCGCGAAGGCGATATCGTTCACCGCGAAGGGATTGTGCGACTTCACCGCCTTCATGTCGGTGATCTTGAGATCGGCGTTCTTCAGCACCTGCTTGGTCGCGGCGACCGGCGCCAGCGGCATCCAGGTCATGTCCACCCTTCCCTGGCCGAAGCCGGCGAAGCGGATGCGGATGTTGGGGTCCTTGCTGAATTCCTGGGCCTTGTCGGCCGAGGTGACGATCATGGCGCAGGTGCCGTCGGCCGGATGGGTCTGGCCGCCGAACGTCACGGTGCCGCCCGGCGTGGACGGCTTGAGCCTGGCAAGGCCCTCGGGCGTGGTCGGGAAGATGCCCTCGTCGCCTTCCATGACGCCGTCCTCGCCCTTGAAGTTCGGCTTGGGGACGGCGAAAGGCAGCGACATGAACTTCTTGTGAAAGGCGCGGCCGTTGGCCAGCGCGTCCTGGTATTGCGCGTAGCGGCGCAGGACGACGTCGTTCTGCTCCTCGGTCGAGATCTGGTATTTCTGCGCGACGTTCTCCGCCGTCTCCAGCATCGAATGGCCGCCGATGGCATCGTTGGAGAAATTGTAGAGCATCGGGTCTTCGGTCTGGCCGGTGCCGCCCGGCGCCTTGGGCGCGGGATAATAGACATGCGCGCCGTTCGAGGTCCGGTCGGTGGCGAGCACCAGCGCGACCGAGGCGAGCCCGACCTGGACTTCCGATGCGCCCGCCAGCACGACCCGCGCGCCGGTCGAGCAGACCTGGGTCATGGTCGGTCCGACGACATGCTTGAGGCCGATCTCGTAGAGCGGCCAGGGCGCGCCATAGAAGGACTGGAACTGCGGCAGGGTCATGCCGAGCACGCCGAAGTCGAACACCTCCGGGGAGATGTCGCGCTTCCTGAGCTCGGCCTTGGCGACATGGGCGGCGAATTTCATGGAATGCAGATGCTGCAGCGCACCCTGCCACTTGGCGAAGGGCGACGACCAATAGGCGCCATAGGGGACTTCGACACGGTCAAAACTCATCCTGCTCTCCTTGCGCCGGATCGACGGCCGCGGATGTTCGACGCACAGTATACCGTCGGCAATTCGTATGTCTCGCACACTATCGCCGCCCGGGCGGCGGTTGTCGCGGACTTTGCCCGCCGCCTTCCGATTTAGCGCACGCGCCCTTCGGCGTGGGCACAGCACAACCCGCAAGCCGGCGGTTTAAGGAGTTTCCCCAGGGTCACACAGCGGCCCGCGCCGTCCGGAGCACTCCGGACGGCGCTTTTTTAGCGCTCGCCCAGGGGGCCGGTGCCGGGCTTGGCCGGGCTGACGGCGTTCTGGTCGGTCCAGGCCTGGATCGCCGCGCCATTGGCGGCGTCGAGCTCGGTGTGCCGGCTCATGGCATAGCGCTCCGACGCCAGCAGGCGCTGCTGCGACGGCTGGAAGGCCGGAATGACATAGCGCGCGAACAGTTCGTAATGCTTGCGCGTCGCTTCCCAGCTCGCGAAATCGTTGGCCACCATCAGATAGGAGCCGAAGCCGCCGGACTGCGCCTGCAGCCGCTTGATATGCGCGATCGCGTCGTCGGGCGTGCCGATGATCGCCACGCCGCCCTCGGTGAACCAGGCGAGCTGTTCCTCGAACGTCTTGCCGCTGACCCGCAGCGTGGGAAGCGCGAGAACCTCCTGCGTGTAGCGCACGAAATGGTGCAGGCCGTATTTGACGTCCTCGATCGCCTGCTTGCGGGTCTCGGCGATGTGCATGAAGCCGACGAGGCGCCACTGGTCCTGGTCGACCTTCTGGTTGTGCTTGGCGGCCTCCGCCTCGGCGCGGTCCCAGTGATGGCGCATCAGGTTCAGGTCCTCGCGCATCAGCGCGCCGAGCGAGAGGAGGCCGAGGCCGTGGCGGCCGGCCAGCATCGAACCGGCCGGCGAGGTCGAGGCCGCGACGCAGATGTCGAAATCCGAATAGGGCGCGAGCTGGCATTGCGCGTCGACCAGATTGTAGCGGTCGGTCTTCGCCGTCACCATCTTGCCCTTGAGAAGATCGAGCACGACGCCGACATCGTGATCCAGCGCGGGGCGCAATTGCTTGGGCTCCAGGCCGATCATCGTCGCGTCGGTGGGAAGCGAGCCGGGGCCGAAGCCCAGCATGATGCGGCCGCGCAACAGATGATCGGCGAGGATGATGCGGTCCGCCACCCAGAGCGGATTGTGATAGGGCAGCGAGACCACGCCCGGGCCCAGCTTGATGTGCTTGGTCAGCGCGCCGACATAGGACATGAACTGGATCGGCTCGGCGATGATCTCGGCGCCGCCGGAATGATGTTCGCCGATCCAGGCCTCGTCATAGCCGAGGTCGTCGAGCAGACGGATCGTGTCGACATTGCGCTGCAGCGACGACGTCGCGTTCTGCGTCGACGGCGCGTTGAACGGCGGCATGAAAATGCCGAAACGAGTCCGCTTCATACTGACCTCCCGATTGCTTTGCCGCGATGATACGGGCCGCGCAGTTTGCCTGGCAAGGAATGTGTTTTTCCATGTTCGCGGACGGGATCGTTTGAGTGCTCTGGCAATCGCGTTCTTGGGTGCGTCCTGAGTCACGCTCCGTCGCACATAACGGGAGGCTCGCGCAGGTGAAGATCGCCGATCTGTTCAAGGTCGAAGGCTATGGCGTCGTCATCACCGGCGGCGCGAGCGGGCTTGGCCTCGGCTTCGCGGAGGCGCTGGCCGAGAACGGCGCGCGCGTCACGCTGCTCGATATCGACGCGGCGCGGATCGCGTCGGAGGTGCGGCGGCTGAAAGAGCTCGGCTATGACGTGCGCGGCGAAGTCGCGGACGTCACCGATCATCCCGCGCTCGACCGCGCCTTCGACAACGCGGCGGCGGCCTACGGCAAGCTCGACGTGGTGTTCGCCAATGCCGGCATCGATTCCGGTCCCGGCTATCTCAACGCCTGGGTCGGCGACAAGCGCGAGCGCGTCGACGCCGGCGCCATCGAGCACTACACCGACGAGCGCTGGGAGCGCACGATCGCCATCAACCTGAACGGCGTGTTCGCCACCTGCCGCGCCGCGGCGCGCCACATGCGCCCGCGCCGCTCGGGGCGCATCATCGTCACGACCTCGCTGGCGGGGCTGACGCAGGAGGCGGTGATCGGCAGCGCCTATATGGCGGCGAAGGCCGGCGCGGCGCATTTCATGCGCAATCTGGCGCTGGAGCTGGCGGGCTATGGCATCTGCGTCAACGCCATCGCGCCGGGCTTCTTCGTCACCAATATCGGCGGCGGGCACGCGCACAATCCCGAGACCCAGAAGACGGTTTCCGCGCGGGTGCCGATGCACCGCGTCGGCTGGCCGAAGGACATGGCCGGGCTGGCGCTGTTTCTGGCGTCGCCGGCCTGCGAATACATCACCGGGCAGCAGATCGTCATCGACGGCGGCTGGGGCCTGGGCGTAGCGGACTGATCAGGAGGAAGATTTCATGCATGTCGGACTTTGCACCGGCTTTTCGAACTACCGGAAAATCGACGACGCCCAGTTCATGCAGGAGGAGCTGAAGCAGATCCTCCTCGGCGAGGAGCTCGGCTACGACTCGATCTGGATGACCGAGCACCATTTCGACGACTATTCCGTCAGCCCGGCGCCGCTGATGACGCTGGCCTGGCTCGCCGCCAACACCAAGCGCATGCGGCTGGGCACCGCGGTGATCGTGGCGCCGTGGCACGATCCGGTGCGGCTGGCGGAGCAGATCACCTGGCTCGATCATCTGTCGGGCGGCCGCGTCGTCATCGGCTTCGGCCGCGGCCTGGCGCGACTGGAGTTCGAGGGCCTGCGCATCGACCAGTCCAAGGCGCGCGAACTGTTCGACGAGGTCGTGGCGCTGGTGATGAACGCGCTGGAGACCGGCTATATCGAGGGCGGCGAGATCTTCCAGCAGCCGCGGCGCGAGATCCGGCCGCGGCCTTTGCGCTCGCTGAAGGGCCGCGCCTTCGTCGCCGGCGGCACGCCGGATTCGCTGCGCGCCACCGCCAAGCTCGGCCTGCCGCGCCTGTTCCTCAACCAGCCGATGGTGACGAACACCCAGCGCCCGCCCTTCGGCGGCGGCAAGATCCAGGCCGGGCACGTGCCGGTGCAGGCCGACCAGGCGGACGATCCTTGGCTGAAGGCGTGGCTGGAATTCCATCCGAACGTGCCGCCGCCGGGGCCGTTCGTCTCCAACCTCGTCTTCGTCGACGAGAGCCGCGACCGGGCGCACGAGCTCGCGCGCACCTATGCGGCGAACACCTTCCGCTCGGCGATCGCGCATTACGAGATGACCTCGGAGCATCACGGCGCGACGAAAGGCTACGAGGCCTATAAATCGCTGCGCCTCAAGCCCGAGGACATCGAGCCCGCGGTCGAGGGCGTGGTGCAGCAATCCTTCTATGGTACGGCGCAGGACGTGCTCGGGCGCTTCGAGGAGATCGTGAAGGTGCGCAAGCCGCAGGGCCTGTTCCCGCATCTGTGGACCGGCGGCATGACGCATGAGGAGGTCAACCACAATCTCAGCTATTTCGCCAAGCACTGCCTGCCCGAGCTTCGGACCTGGACCTGCCAGCCGCTGACCATCGGGGAGCCGCAGTCGAAGGCGGCTTGAATCCAACTTTCCTCCCCCATTGTTATGGGGGAGGTGCTGCGTGAGCGCAGCGAACGAAGCGGAGGGGGCCTGCCGGGGCGTGCCCCCTCCACCGCTTCGCGGTCCCCCTCCCCCGCAACAGCGGGGAGGAAAAAGTATGGAGCGACGTATGAGCTTGAACCCCTTCGACCCCGCTTTGTTCCGTCCCGAGGCGGTGTCGGCGGAGACCCGCGCCTTCAACGAGACCCTCGCGGCGCAGATGAAGGGCCAGCCCAAGCCGTGGGAGCGGCCGCCGGCGCCGGACGGTTCGGCGGCGCCGCGGATGTTCGCCTCGCCCGCTTCGGCGCGGGCGCGGACCTTGACCGCGGAGGTCAAGGGGCGCGCGCCGGTGGCGCTGCACGTCGTGGCGCCGGACAATCCCAAGGGCGTCTATGTGCACCTGCATGGCGGCGGGCTGATCATGGGATCGGCCGCCGACCAGGATCCGATGCTCGAGCGGATCATGAACGCGACGGGGCTCGCCTGCGTCAGCGTCGAGTACCGGCTGGCGCCGGTGCATCCCTATCCGGAAGGCTGGGACGATTGCGAGACCGCCGCGCTGTGGCTCGCCAAGCACGCGAAGGCCGAGTTCGGCTCGGACTGGCTGTCGATCGGCGGGGAATCGGCCGGCGCCACGCTGGCCGTGCCGACACTGGTGCGCCTGCGCGACAAGCACGGCTTCACCGGCTTCAAGGCGGCGAACCTGTCCTACGGCAATTACGATACGACCATGACGCCGAGCCAGAAATGGATCGGCGAGGAAAGCTTCTTCCTGCAGACCAAGGACATCCAGTTCTGCACCGAGCGCTACGCGCCCAATCCCGCCGTGCGGCGCGATCCCGACATGTCGGCGCTCTACGCCAATCTCAAGAACCTGCCGCCGGCCCTCTTCACCGTCGGCACGCTGGATGCGTTCCTGGACGATTCGCTGTTCGTCTATGCGCGCTGGATCGCGGCGGGGAACGCGGCGGAGCTGGCGGTCTATCCCGGCGGCATCCACGGCTTCAACATGTTCCCCTACGCCATCGCCACCGAGGCCAATGCGCGGATCGATGCGTTCCTGAAACGAGAGCTGGCAAGGGCGGCGTGATGCCGCGAACGGTCCGGGCGAGTATCAACTATCTGGCCGCGATGTCCGAACGGCCGCGCTATCACGCGCAGGATCATTCCCGCGACAATCTCGTTCTCGACCCGCGCGAAGTGGACATCGAGGATCTGCGCGGCGCCGGCTCGTCGCTGGCGGTCGAGGGCTTCGCGCTCGTGCCGCACCCAAGCGCCGTCGCCGATTTCCGCGACGAGGCGGAGGTGGCGCGGCTTCACGGCGCGGAGATCGAGGACCTGCTGCGGCGCGAGACCGGCGCGGACCATGTCGTGGTGACCGGCAAAGGCATCCTGCGCTTCGCCGAGCGCTCGCCGCTGTCGGGCAAGCTGTTCAATTCGCTGCCGGCGCGCTTCATCCATATCGACATCAGCGATCCGACGGCGCGCGAATTCGCCGAGCGGTCGCGGCCGGAGGGACGCCAGGTCCGCCGCTTCGCGCATTACAATGTGTGGCGGGTGATCACGCCGCCGCCGCAGGACGTGCCGCTGGCGCTGTGCGACGCGCGCAGCCTGGCGCCGGAGGATCTCGTGACCGCCGACGCGGTGTTCGACGCGCCGGGCGGGGCGCCGGAATGGTCGTTCGAGGGATTGCTGCTGCGGTACGATCCGCGCCATCGCTGGTGCTATTTCTCCGGCATGACGCGCGACGAGGCGCTGATCTTCAAGACCAATGACGGCGACCCGGGCGCGCCGCATCATGTGCCGCATTCGGCGTTCGACGATCCGTCCTGCCCGCCGGGCGTCGTCCCGCGCGGCAGCGTCGAGATGCGGGCGGTGGCGTATTGGCTCGGATAATCTCTCCCCCACAACGGGAGACAATGGTCAGGTCCCCGCTGTGATGATTTGGATAGCGTTAACGCAAAGATCGAAGGTCCATTGGCTATGAAATTTCAAAGGCTTGACGGTGCCGTCAACACAAACGTCTGGATTATCAATGGCTTAATGCGAGCACAGTTGCTTTTTTAATAGTTAGCCGTTATATAGCAAGTGCGGTTGGGAGAGCTGCCGTAGCAACTCGTTGAAACCTCGTGTTTCACCCGGCCGCCTTTTCTTTTTCATGACAGCCCCATGCACATCCTTTATCTCGACGATTCCGGGTCAGTAAAGAACCCCGACGACAGACACATTATCCTCGCCGGCGTTAGCGTCTTTGAGCGTATGCCTCATTGGCTCTCGCGCGCGCTCGAAAATCTCGCAAAGGATGTGTTTCCTTCTGAATATGAAAATGTGGAATTTCGCGGGGTCGACATATTTGCAGGTCGCAAACAGTGGCGCGATCTCAAGAAGGACCGTCGGCGCGAAATCTATATCGAAGCCTTAAATCTTCTCGCCCGTTCTGCACACGTGAGGCTCTTCGGGGCGGCTATTCATAAGGCCGCAATCTCGCCAGATGATCCGATGGAATACGCGTTCGAACAAATCTGCAATAGGTTCGATTTGTCCCTAACTCGGCTGTTTAGGGCAGGAGATATTCAGCGCGGGCTGCTCGTTTTGGACAAGTCGTCATACGAAACCTCCCTTCAAGCCCTGGCCCTGGGCTTCAGAAAAGCCGGACATCGCTGGGGCAAGCTTCACAATTTGTCTGAAGTCCCGTTATTTGTCGATTCGTGCGCATCGCGGATGATCCAATTTTCAGATTTGGTGGCATATGCACTTCGCCGCTACTTCGAAAAGGGTGATGCGACATACATTGATATCCTTGCCCCAAAATTCGATGCCGTTGGAGGGGTCATTCATGGACTTCTTCACTACGCGCCAGTCGGGTCAGGCTGCAACTGCATCTCTTGTCGGCAACGCAGGATCTACTAGCCATCCCCCGTTCGCCAACGACGCCCGCGAGCCGGAGAGAGGGATTCAAATAAATCTTACGCAACAGAGTATCGTTCGCGGTAATACAGCACGGCAACCCCTGCGCTCATCCCCACTCGGGACTGACAAAAGACTTACACGTCAAATCCTTGGCGCGCGTCGATGGAGGATAACTCTGTCTACGGATTTATTCGCGGCCGCCCCTTGAACCGAGTCGGTCCACGCACCAAATCACACAAATCCCGACACCTGTATCCAGACCGCAACGCCTCACCGCGAGAGGAGCGTCTATCCATGAGCCTTTGCGAAAACAATCAGCGGCTTACACATCTTTCGCGCCATTCGAACCGTCTTTCCGCTTCGAAGGGTTCAGACCCGGATCACGACCTTGCCGAAGTGCTTGGCTTCCATTTGGTGCTTGTAGGCCTCGGCGGCGTCCTCGAAGGCGTAGGTCTTGTCGATGATCGGCTTGATCGCGTTCACCGTCATCGCCGCCAGCATGTCCTCGAACATCACGCGGTTGCCCACGAAGATGCCGTGCAGGCTGGCGCCGCGCAGCATCAGGGCGTGCGGATTGGTGTCGCCGTGCGGGCCGGTGAGCACGCCGATGAGCGAAACCTTGCCGCCATAGCCGACGGATGCCATCGAGCGCGCCAGCGTGCCGGAGCCGCCGACCTCGATCACGCAATCGACGCCCTTGCCGCCGGTGAGCCGCAGCACTTCCTTGTCCCAGTCGGGATGGGTCTTGTAGTTGATGAGGTCGGAGGCGCCATGCGCCTTCGCCCGCTCCAGCTTCGCGTCCTGCGACGAGGTCGCGATAACGCGGGCGCCGGCGGCGCGGGCGAATTGCAGCGCGAACATCGACACGCCGCCGGTGCCGAGCACCAGCACGCTGTCGCCCGGCCGGATCGGATGGCCGGCGACCATCAGGCCGTGCCAGGCCGTCACCGCGGCGCAAGCGAGCGACGCGCCCTCCTCGAAGCTCATCCAGGACGGCAGCGCGACCAGCCCGTCCTCGTGCAGGACGATTTTCTCCGCCAGCACGCCGTCGACCGGCGCCGCGCCGAGCGCGCGGCTCGGCCGCGGTTTGCCCTCGATCCAGGTCTGGAAAAAAGTCGGCGCGACGCGGTCGCCCGGCTTGAAGCGGGTGACGCCCTCCCCCACCGCCAGGACTTCGCCCGCGCCGTCGGACAAGGGAATGACGGGGCCGGCGGCGGGCGGGCCGGGATAGACGCCGAGCACCACCGCGAGGTCGCGGAAATTCAGCGACGCGGCGCGGATGCGCACCAGCACCTGCCGCGGACCGGGCACGGGATCGGGCCTCTGGACGAGGGTCAGGCCCGAGAGATCCTTCGTCCCGGGAGCGACTTCATATGCGCGCATGATGCTTGCCGATCAGGCCTCGACCAGCCGCGACGACCGGTCTGCTTCTTTCGCATCGGATTTGATGCGGCTGTTGCGGTAGTCGCGCGGGTTGGTGCCATAGTGGTTGCGGAACACGCGCGCGAAATGGGTGGCGTTGTTGAAGCCCCATCCGAAGGCGATTTCGGTGATCGTGCGCTGGCGCCACAGCACATCGGCGAGCTGGCGGCCGCACTCTTCGAGCCGGCGGCGTAGGACATAATCCGACACCGTCTCCACGTCGCGCGAGAACATGATGTGGAGATAGCGCGGCGAAATGCCGAACGCGGCCGCGACGGAGCGGACGCTGAGCTCCGGATTGCGCAGATTGGCCTCGATATAGCGCTTGATCTGGACGCGGCGCGCGCCGATGACGGCCGCCTCGGCGACGGCGCCGCCCTTGATCTGCGCGCAGGAGGTCGCGAACATGTCGAGCAGGCTGTCGGCGATGCGCGAGCCGAGCTCCTCCGGAATGCCTTCCTGCACCTGGTCCCAGACGCTGCGCAGCATGAGCGAGGTGATGCGCGACAGGCCCTGGCTGCCCGACAGCTTCACGCCGACCATCGCCTCGGGCGTCGGAAGATGGCGCTTCAGCTCGTCCTCGTCGACGATCAGCACCAGCGTGCTGCAATCGTCGTCATAGGTGAGCGTGTAGGGCAGCGTGCTGTCGCTGAGCACCAGATCGCCCTCGTCCAGCGACGCGTCGTGCCCATCCTGCCGGATCAGCAGCCGGCCGCGCATCTGGACGTGCAGGAAGTAACGGTGCTCGTCGAGCTTGGCGGCCTGTCCCCGGGACCGGCGCACGGTGGCGGCGCGCGACGTCGCATTGGCCAGCCTGAGGCGTCCGAAATTCGCGCAATGCACTTCGGCATCGAATTCGCCGCCGACCGCCGGGCGCGTTTCCAGCGGCGCGAAGACGTCGCTGATGATGTCGTTCCAGTACGAGACCTTTGCCGGCGACGGCAAACCATGCGTCGAATATGTGAGCACGCAGACCTCCCGATATGATTTTTATTTTGCGGCAGGATAGCAATTAATTTGGACCACATACAATCGACGGATGCCAACAGCGTGAATTTCTTCGCGCTGTCGTCACAGTTTAGCCTCTAGAAACTGGTAGAAATAGTACCAGTATTCCAAACTCTTAGATTGTATTCGGCGTAGTCGGCGCGAGCGAGTCGTTACGGTTGAATCGGTAAGATACCGAACGCTCTTGTGCGCTGCACCAAGACGCGGAGCAGCCAGCGACAACCGCCGCGATATCGCCGGCAGCACGGTGGCCGTGCGCCCGCGGGACGGTGAAGCGACGTATTAAAAGGTAGAAAGTGTGGCGATAGGATTTCGCAATGGCCGGCCCGTAGGGGGCCGCCGCAAGGGAGGGGAAAAATGAAAACGACATTGGCGCTTTCGGCCGCGGCATTTCTCGCTTTGGCGTCCGGCGCCCAGGCGGGAGACCTGTCCGGCTATTTCGGCAACACCGTGTCCTGCAAATACGCCAATGGCGATGTGACGAAGATCCTGGTCGCCCAGGACGGCACGTTCAGCGTGATTCCGACCGGCCATCCGCAGAGCAAGGGGACCTGGAAGGACGACGGATCGACGATCTGCTACACGCAAACCGACCCGACACCGAGCGCGGACATGAAGCCGGTCTGCAATTCGTCCCAGGCCCGGGCCGTGGGCGATTCCTGGACGGTGACCGACCCCTTCGGCGGAACGTGCACGGCGACCCTCGTGGCCGGCAAGCCGTAGGCGCCCCGCGCGGCGTGGGCTAACGCGACAGCCATTCGCGCATCGCGGCCGTCACGGCATCCGGCCGCTCCATCGCGACCATGTGGCCGCAGCGATCGAGCACGACGAGGCGCGCGCCCGGAATGAGCGCCGCCATCGCGCGATGCGCCTCGACGGTGCGCAGGCGGTCTTCGCTGCCGGCGCAGACCAGCGCCGGGCAGGCGATGCGCGGCAGCAGATCGGAGTAGTCCGGCCGCGTGAGGCCGGCTTGGGCATGCGCCGCAAGCTGATCGAGGGTGCAGCGCGCGAACATCGCGGCGACCGCCGACAGCAGCGCCCGATCTTCGAGGCGTTCGGGCGCGACCATCTCCCGAGCCCATTCGGCTGCCCAGGCCGCGATCCCGATCTCGCGGGCCCGTGCGAGCGTCTCATCGCGCTGCGCGGCTTCGGCATCGCGCGCTGGGTCGTCCGCGTGGCCGCGATAGTCGGTCGCGAAGAGGGCGAGGCGCCGCACCCGGGCCGGCGCGCGGCGGACGATCTCCTGCGCCACCCGGCCGCCCATCGAATGGCCGGCGAGGTCGAAGACCTCCGGCGCGTCGCGCAGGACGGTCTCGGCCATCGCTTCGATGCTGCCGGCAAGACCGTAATGCGCCACGCGCGTCGCGCGGATGTCGGCGAGCGCGGCTGTCTGGGCGCTCCAGAACGCCGCGTCGCACAACATCCCCGGCAGCAGCAAAAGGTCGGGTTTCATCGATGGAGGAGCGCGGCTATCCCGCGATCTTCTGCCGGACGATCCGCGCCCCATCGGCCATCGCCTTCATCTTGCCGAAGGCGACATCGCGCGGCAGGTATTTGAGGCCGCAATCCGGCGCGACGACGATCCGCTTGGCGTCGACATAGGGCAGCGCCCGCTCGATGCGTTCGGCCACGATCTCAGGCGTCTCGATCTCATGGGTCGAGAGGTCGAGCGTGCCCAGGATGATCGTCTTGTCCGGCAGCGTCGCCAGCACCGAGCAATCGAGCTTGGACTGCGCGGTCTCGATCGAGATCTGCTTGGCCGTCGTGTGTTCGAACTCGGGCAGGAATGAATAGCCGGTCGGCCGTTCGTGGATGATCGCGGCATAGCCGAAGCAGATATGCACCGCCGTGGTGCCCGTGACACCGTCCAAAGCGCGGTTCAGCGCGGCGACGCCGAACTGCCGCGCCTTGTCGGGCCGCGCCTGCATATAGGGCTCGTCGATCTGCACCACGTCGGCGCCGGCCGCGAACAGGTCCTTGATCTCCTCGTTCACCGCGGCGGCGTAATCGAGCGCCATCTCCTCTTCGCTCTTGTAGAAGTCGTTCTGCGCCTGCTGCGACATGGTGAAGGGGCCGGGCACGGTCATCTTCACCGGCTTGGCGGTCTGGCTCTTGAGGAATTTGAGGTCGCGCACCTCGACCGGGCCACGGCGGCGGATCTTGCCGACGACGCGCGGGACCGGATTGGGATGGCCGCTGCGGTCGAGCGCTGTGCCCGGATTGTCGAGATCGACGCCCTCCAGTTCGGTGGCGAAGCGGTTGGAATAGCTCTCGCGGCGGATTTCGCCGTCGGTGATGATGTCCAGGCCGGCAAGCTCCTGATCCAGGATGGCAAGCCGCGTCGCGTCGTCCTGCGCCTCTTCGAGCCATTGCGGATCGACGCGCCACAACTCGCCGGCGCGTACGCGCGGCGGAAAGCGCTTGGCCAGCTTGGAACGGTCCAGCAGCCAGTCCGGCTGCGTGTAGGAACCGACAAGGCTCGTCGGGAAAAGCGGAAGCATGGCTACGGACCTTTTCTGCTGGGTGGCTTGCCTGAAGAGGCGTTGGAGCTTACACATTTTCTATATGCGGTGGAATTTTCGAAGTGCGAAAAACGGCGCGACCGCCCGTCATGGACAAAAACGGCGCAGCAGCTTCTAGTGGGCGTACCCGACGCCTTTCCGCAGCGACGATGGATTCCGACACAGAGACCCACACCGACACCGAATATCTCTCGACCTTGGAGAGAGGGCTGTCGGTCCTGCGCGCCTTCGGGCGCGACAACCCGCAGATGACGTTGAGCGAGGTCGCGGAAATCACCAAGTTGTCGCCGGCGGCGGCGCGGCGCTGCCTGAACACGCTGGTCAAGCTCGGCTATGTCGCCAAGCACCACCGCCATTTCCTGCTCCGGCCCGAGGTTATGAGCTTCGCGTCCGCCTATCTGGATTCGATGAGCCTGGGCGAGCTGGTGCGCCCGCACCTGCAGGCGGTGCGCGACGAGACCGGTGACAGCTCCTCGCTCGCGGTCCTGAGCGGCTCCGACATCCTCTATCTGGTGCATGTCTCGACCAACCGGATGGTGCGGCTGGCGGCCGGCGTCGGCACCCGCTATCCGGCCTATGCGACCTCTTTGGGGCGCGCGATGCTGGCCTTCGAGCATGAGGACGTGCGCAACCATTATCTGGACACCGGCACGTTCACGCCCTTCACCGAGCACACCGTCACCTCGCGGGCCGAACTTCGCAAGCTGTTCTCCGATGTGCGCCGGAGCGGCTATTCGGCGACGCAGGACGAGCTCGACTACGGGCTGATCTCGATCGCCGTTCCGATCTTGGATGCCGCCGGCCGCTCCCTGGCGGCGATCAACTGCTCGACCTCGACCTCGCGCGTCGCGCTCGACGAACTGGTCCGGACGCGGCTGCCAATTTTGCAGAACGCCGCCCGCGTCATCGAGACGGCGCTGCGCCGCCAGCCCTATCTCCTGCGTTCGGTTCATCCCGATTGAAATGGGGCGGCTTGGCGCCGCGCCATCGCCATCAGAACTTCTTCGTGAAATCGATACCCCAAGTGAGCGGCTCGCCCTTGAAGATGAATCCGCCGGTCGAGTATTCGGTGTTGTAGCGCTTGTCGAACAGGTTCTTGGACCAGGCGGTGACGCGCCAGTCGTCGGCTTCCAGGCCGATGCGCAGATTGGCCAGGTTCAAGGGATCGCGCGCGATCGGCGTCGGCTCGCCCGCCGCCGGGACCGGGATGACGAAGGTCGTCGGACCGACCAGGCTGTCGTCGAAGCGGATGACGCCCTTCACGCCGTCCCAGACCTGGTGCTCGTATTGCAGGCCGATGTTGAAGGTGTAGTCGGACACCAGCGGCGCCTTCGAGCCGACCACCAGCGCGCCCGACGCGCCGGGGAATTTCGTCACGTCGCTATCGGTGTAGCCGAAGCCTAGATTGGCGGAGAGATCGTCGGTGATGCGGGCGGTGGCGTCGAGATCGACGCCCGTGAAGCGCACGCCTTGGATGTTGCCGAGGTTCTGCGTCGAGTTCGAGGCCAGGAACACGAAGTAATAGTCGTTGTGGTCGTTGGTCGTGTAGACCGCGCCGTTGACGCTGAGCTTGTCGTCGAACCAGCGGGTCTTGGCGCCGACCTCGTAGGTGGTGGCCGTCTCGGCGTTGAACATGTCGCCGACATTGTCGAAGCCGGCGACCGCCGCGGCCGTGGCCACGCCGGTCTGGTTGAAGCCGCCGCTGCGGAAACCCCTGCCATAGCTGGCATAGACGTTCACGTTGTCGTCGACCGTGTAGCGCAGGATCGCCTGGGGCTGGAACGCATCCCAGGTGTGGGAGCGCTGCTGGCCCGTCGTCGCCGGGATCGCGGCGCGGCCGGTGATTATATTGGCGTCGAGGAATTCCTGCGGTGTCAGCGTGGTGTTCTTGCGGTAGTCGCTGTCGTAGCGGGCGTTGAGCGACAATTCGAGGTCGTCGGTGATCTCCGTCGAGGTGTCGAGATAGAAGGCCCAGGCGAACTGATTTTGGCTGTCGGCGAGGAAGCTAATCTGCGATTGCGGGGCGAAGGACGAAAGACCGAATTGCGAATTCGGCACACGATAGATCGGCTGGACGCCCGAATCCGTCGCGCCGTCATAGGTATTGCCGGTCGAGATATAGCGCTGGGTCGCGAAAAGCTGCGCGCCGCCGATATAGCGGAAGCGGCTGGTCGTCGGCGACGTGAAGCGCAATTCCTGCGAGAAGGTCTTCTCGTCCAGGAACTGGGACTGGCCGTAATCGAAGCCGACATCGGAATGGCCGAACGGATCGAAACCATAGCCGTCGCCGGTCAGGATCTCGCGCACCGTGTTGTAGCCGGTGATCGAGGAAATCTCGCCGAACCCCGTGTCGTAGGTCAGTTTCAGCGACGCATCGTAGATCTGCCGGTCGTCGAAACCCGAATTGTTCAGGTCGATCGGCTGGCTGGTGAAATTCGGGTTGTTGAAGTTGGGCGAGCCGAAGGGCGGCACGATGTAGTACAGGCCCCGCGTGTTCAGGATGTCGGTGGAGAACCGCAGATCGGCCGTGAAGTTGTCGGTCGGCGTGTAAAGCAGCGCCACGCGTCCGTTGAAATCCTTTACGGGATCGGCATCGCGGCGCGCCGAAGGGTCGACCGCATCGACGTTCCTCAGATGGCCGTCGGTGTCGAAATAGGAGCCCGAGACGCGGATCTTCAGCGTGTCGGTGATCGGGCCGCTGACCATGCCCTGGACCTTGAAGCCCGGGCCGCTCTCATAGCCGGCGGTGAAGCGCGATTCCCATTGGTCGGTCGGCTGCGCCGTGGTGATGATGATCGCGCCGCCGATGGCGTTGCGGCCGTAGAGCGCGCCCTGCGGGCCTTTCAGCACCTCGATCTGCTGGATGTCGAGCAGTTCCTGGTTGAACTGCGCCGGCTGGGTCATTTCCACGCCGTCGACGACGATCGCGGCGGACGGCTCGCTGTTGCGCGCCTGGGAAATGCCGCGGATGACGATGAAACTCGTTCCGGCGTTCTGGGTCGGAATGAAGGTCACGTTCGGGACCGCGCTCAGGAAGTCGCCCGGCGAGGTGATGCCCCTGGCGAGAATATCGCTGGCGGTGAACGCTGTGTCCTGCGCCGGCAGATCGTGGATGTCTTCCGAGCGCTGGCGCGCGGTGACGACGACGGTCTCGATCGTGTCGTCGGCGAAGGCCGGCGCGACGCCGATAAACAGCGCGGCGAATGCCGTGCCGCAAGCAAGCGATTTCGCAAAGCCGCTCGTGTAACGACGATGATTCCCGGTCATGTGCCCTCCCCGCGTGTTGGCGACAGTTCTCTGCCGGCCAATTCGATCCGCACACATCCTTTCGCAACGGCCTTCCGACTCGTGGCGATGCCCTTATTGCGGGCTCGGGATGCGTATGGATTCCTCCTCAGTGGAAAAGGCTAGGTATTTCGTTCTTCGAAGTCAATTTCGCTATTCGAATTTACGACAGTTTGTGGCGCAGTGATGCTATTCGGCTGCATCCGAGGCCGGCGCGCGGCGGCGCCACATCTTGCCGGCCAGGCCGCGAATGGCCTGATCGTGCTCGCCCAGGGTCGGCGGCGGGACGACGGCGGTGGCGTGATGGCCGTCGAAATTCACCGGAAAGCGGACGGTGCGGAAACGGCCCATGGTCGGGTGCTGGCCCTCGACCTCGATGCCGAGATGCCGTGCCTGGCGGTCCTGCAATGCTTCGCTCGAATCATAGACCGGCGAGAACGGCACGCCCTCGCCATCGAGACGCGCGCACCATTCGGCGCGGCTCCTGGTCTTGAAGATGGGGGACATCAGCGCGATCAGGTCGTCCTGATGCTTGATCCGCGCCGGACGGTCGGCGAAGCGCGGGTCCTCGAACAGGTTCGGCCGCTCGATGGCGTTGGCGAGGCCCTGCCAGAACTTCTCGGGCGAGGACATGTGCATGGCGACCCATTTGCCGTCGGCGCATTCGAAGACATAGGACTGCGACACGCTCGGCCGGCTGAACGGCCCCATGATCTCGCCCTGCGAGAAGTAATGCGTGAAGTCGTCGAGATTGAAATGGCACATGGCCTCGAGCATGGAAACGTCGATGCGGCGGCCCTTGCCCGTCCGTTCGCGTTCGTGCAGCGCGCCTAGGATGCCGAAGGCGGCGTAGAACCCGGTCACCGCGTCGGCGATGGCGGGGCCGACCACGCGCGGGTTCTTGGGATTGATCAACAGACGCAGCCAGCCGCTCGCCGCCTGGGCGACGGTGTCGTAGGCCGGACGCTCGGCATCGGGGCCGTCATGGCCGAAACCGGAAATGCCGCAATAGATCAGCGCCGGATTGATCGTCTGCAGCCGCTCGCATCCGACGTTGAGCTCATCGGCGACGCCGGGGCGGAAATTCTGGATGAACACGTCGGCATTGGCGACCAGTTCGTCTAGCAACTTGAGGTCTGCGGCGCTGCGGGTGTCGACCGTCAGGCTGCGCTTGTTGCGGTTGTAGGTCTGGAAATGCGGGCTGTAGAGGCCGCCATTGAAGGCGCGGAAGGGATCGCCGGTCTTGGGCCGCTCAAGCTTGATGACATCGGCGCCCATGTCGGCGAGGATCATGCCGGCTGCGGGGCCGGTGATGAACGTGCCCATTTCCAGGACGCGTACATCTTCGAGAACCTTGTTCATGGCCACTCCGGGCGAACGACGCGGCTGGCGCGGCCGCTATCGGGAAAGACGGCGATAGACTATGGATTTCCGCATGTCGAAGTCAATTTCGATATTTGGTAAGTTGCAGCGCCGCCAAGACGGTTCGGTACGAAACGGAGTCACATCATGCGCATCGGCAAGCAGGACGCCCCCTTCACCGCGATCTCCACGGCGGACGCCGCCTCGATCACCATACGCGGCAAGGATTTGTGCAGCGAACTGATCGGCAAGATCGACTTCATCGACTATTTCTTCCTGCTCCTGATGGGCAAGGAGCCGAACGCCGACCAGCGCTTCTTCGTGAACGCCCTCTTGGTCTCGATCGCCGAGCATGGGCTGGTGCCGAGCGTGCAGGCGGCCCGCATGACCTTCGCCGCGGCGCCGGAAGCGATCCAGGGCGCGGTCGCCGCCGGCCTGCTCGGTTCGGGGTCGGTGGTGCTCGGCAGCGCCGAGACGGCGGGCTATTTCCTGAACGATCTTGTCGAGGCCTCGAAGAACGGCAACGCCGCCGAGGTCGCGGCGGAGCGCATCCGCGCGATGCGCAAGACGAAATCCCCGATTCCCGGCTTCGGCCATCCGCAGCATTCCGAGGGCGATCCGCGCGCCAATGTGCTGCTCGCACTTGCGAAGCAGCGCGGTTTGACGGGGCCTTATCTCGCCATGCTACAGACTGTGAAAGAGGTGCTGCCGGAGGCGCTCGGCCGGCCCCTTCCCATCAACATCAACGGCGTCATCCCCGCCATCCTGCTGGAGATCGGGTTTCCGCTGACCGCGCTCAAGAGCATCTCGATCCTGGCGCGCACCGCAGGACTGCTCGCGCATCTCCAGGAAGAGGCGCAGCGGCCGATCGGCTTCATCATGTCGAATGCCGCGGCAGACGCGATCACCTATGACGGTGTAAAAGCCAAATAGAGCAGAACGTGTTTTGCAATTTCGCTTCAGCCACGATAGCGTAAAATCGAAGAACTTTTCGATATCCGAAAACATCCCATGCTCCGCAGCACCGAACGCTTCCTGACGACCCACACGGGAAGCCTGCCCCGTCCGGACGATCTCATCGCGATGATGGTCGCCCGCGAGGAAGGCATTCCGGTGGACGCCGCCGCGCTGGACACGCGCGTCACCGGCGCCATCGGCGAGATGGTACGCCGACAGAGCGAGGCCGGAGTCGATATCGTCAATGACGGCGAGATGTCGAAGCCGAGCTATGCGACCTATGTGAAGGACCGGCTGAACGGGTTCGACGGCACCAGCAACAGCTTCGTGTTCCAGGACCTCGTCGGCTTTCCCAAGAGCCAAGCGCGCGTGTTCGGCGATCCGGGCCGCAAGACGCGCAAGACGCCGGGCTGCAACGGGCCGATCTCGGTGCGCGACCTGAAATCGCCGAAAGTCGATGTCGAGAACCTGACGGCCTGTGCGGCCGGCGCCAAGGTAGAGGGGCTGTTCTCCAGCGCGGCGTCGCCGGGCGTGATCTCGCTGTTCTTCCGCAATGACTATTACAAGAGCCACGAGGAATATCTCTACGCGATCGCCGAAGCGATGCGCTACGAATACGAGACCATCGCCAATGCCGGGATGACGCTGCAGCTCGATTGCCCCGACCTCGCGATGGGCCGGCATGTGCAATACGCCGATCTCAGCCTGGAGGAATTCCGCAGGCGGATGCGCCTGCATATCGAGGCGCTCAATCACGCGGTCCGCAACATCCCGGCCGAGCAGCTTCGCATGCACATGTGCTGGGGCAATTATCCCGGCCCGCATCATTGCGACGTGCCCTTTGCGGACATCATCGACGTCCTGACCTATGCCAAGCCGACCGCCATCCTGTTCGAGGCGGCCAATCCGCGGCACGCGCATGAGTGGCAGATGTTCGAGACCATGAAACCGCCGGAAGGCAAGGTGCTGGTGCCCGGCGTCATCGAATGCCAGTCGAATTATATCGAGCATCCCGAGCTGGTCGCCCAGCGGATCGTCCGCTACGCCAAGCTCGTAGGGCGCGAAAACGTGATGGCCGGCGTGGATTGCGGCTTCTCGATCCATGTCGGACAGGGCGGCGTCGACCCCGATGTCGTCTGGCTGAAGCTCGCCGCGCTCGCAGAAGGCGCGCGAATCGCCTCCAAGCAATTCTGGTGAACCAGGGATAGGAAACGAAAGGCAGGACCATGGCCAAGCAAGCGACGCTCCCGAGCCGTCTTCACCATAACGCCTATGTCACCAAGGACATGGAAGCCACGCGGAAATTCTACGAGGACGTGATCGGCCTGCCGCTGGTCGCGACTTGGAGCGAGGCCGACGAATTGTTCGGCGCGCTCAGGACCTATTGCCATTGCTTCTTCGCACTTGGCGACGGCGGCGCGCTCGCCTTCTTCCAGTTCGCGAACCCCAAGGACCAGGAAGAGTTCGGCCCCAAGATGCCGTTCTCGCCGTTCCACCATATCGCGCTCAACGTCGACGCCGAGACGCAGAAGGGCATCGAGGAGCGCATCAAGACCGCCGGCTACAAGGAGCCGGACACCTACATCCTCGAACACGGCTATTGCCGTTCCGTCTACATCACCGATCCCAACGGGCTGACCGTCGAATTCACGCTGGACGCGCCCAATGCCCATGAAATCAACGAAGAACGCCGCAGCAAGGCCCGCGAGGAGCTGGCGCGCTGGCTCAAGGGCGATCACACTTCCAACAATACCTACCGCTGAGGTCCACCATGACGACCATTCCGAAGAAGATATATCCGCTGATCGACGGCGCCTTTCCCGAGCATGTCTGCCTGATCGGCACGGTGCTCGACGACGGTTTCGCCCAGATCACGCCGCGCGGCAGCGCGCAGGTCTATGACGATGGACATATCTCACTGTGGGAGCGCGGCCGCGGCACCACGACGGCGCATTTGACCGATGGCACCAAGGTCACGGTGTTCTATTTCAATCTCGGCGCGCGCGACGTGCTTCCGATGGGCGGTATCGTGCGGCTCTACGGGACGGCGAGCGTGCACAAATCGGGACCCGTCTACGAGAAGGTGTGGGACCGGCTGATCGCGCCCGAGAAGGAATGGGACAAGGAGAAAAAGGGCTGGGCCGTGCTGATCAAGGTGGATCGCGCCGAAGACCTGCTTGGCCAGCCGATCAGGGCGGATTGAACGACAAGGGGGAAACGTCATGCGTTTGGCGACAAAGCTTCTGATCTCGGCCACCGCGCTGGCGGCCGCCACGGTGCCCGCGCTCGCGGGCGATACCTGGGCCGGCGCCTATAGCGGCACTATCGTCTCGACCTATGCCAATGGCAGCGTGGTCAAGGTCTACGTCAACCCCGACCACACCTATTCGATCACCTTGCCGAACGGCAGCACGCTGAAAGGCACCTGGGCGGACGGCGACGGCGGAAGCTGCTTCACGACCACCGATCCGCCGCAGCCGGCGGGCACCAAGCCGGCCTGCTTCCCGATCAAGGACTACAAGATCGGCGACACCTTCGCCGGCGAGGATGCGACGGGCAAGTTCACCGGCGTGATCGTGGCGGGACGGTAGAGCCTCGGTCGACGCACGCGGCTGATTGGTAATTGATCCAAACTTGTCATGGCCCGCGAATGTGGGCCACCCAGGTAACACGCGACACCGCCGTCGGATCGGATCTTCGCTTAAAATCTTCGAGCTCTGCGGGTTTCAACTGGGCGGCCCGCATTCGCGGGCCATGACACTGCGGGGGCTAGGGACAAAGCGCCCCGACATCACATCTCGCGCTTGCGGGAGATGACGTAGGATTCGTCGCGGAACCACAGCCCGTTATGCGTCCTGAGGACGTCGCGGGTGGCGTCGAGATAGCGCGAATCGCGCATCGCCTGGGTCAGCCGGTCGTCCTCGATCTGCGCGACATAGGCCGCGTCGTTCCACGCCGCGAACAACGTCGAGGTGCCGATCGAAGTCGCCTGGGCGTCGATCTCGTTCGGCAGCGTGTACATCTCGTACTGGAAGTGCGAACGGTCGTCGGGCAAGGCGTTGAAGTTGAAGTGCCGCGCCCGCGCGCCCATGGCGGCCTTGGTTTCGCGCAGGATGTCGTGCCGCGTCGTGGTGAAGGGCTGCTCGTCCGGCCAGACTTTCTGGATGATCTCCATGCCCGGATCGGCGCCGGCGGAGTGGATGCCGATCAGCCTGCCGCCCGGCGCCAGGCTTTGCGCGAGCGGCGCGATCACTTTCCTGGCCTTGAATTCGGCGGTGGCGCGCGCCCGATAGGGCTGCGACGCGATCACCAGATCGTAGTCGGCGTGGATCGAGCCACGCCGCGGGATCACCTGGTCCAGCAGGAAGCGGCAGTCCTCCAGGTAGATCACCAGAACGACGGGTTTCTCGTAGACCGGATTGCCGCTCTTCTTGCTGACAGTGGCGCGCCAGTTCTGCGCCAGGAAGGGCTCGAGATCGCTGATCTGTTCCTCGAACTCCGCCGCCGTGCTGCCGCGCAGCGGCAGTTCGTGCCACACCAGGCTGGTCGCGGCGGTGACCGACGACGGAAGCAGATAGGGCGCCTCCGAATAATAGAGGTTCGTCAGGATCAGCACGGTCGCGGGATGCTCAAGGAAGCGGTCGGGCATCTTTTCCAGCGCCAGGCGCACGTCTTCCAGGCTGATCTCCTTGCCGACGACGTAGAACGGCATGTGCTCGAAGCGCCGGTGCATGCTGCGCAGCACGCGGGCGAGCACGGTGCCGTCGCCGACGCCGGCATCGAACAGCCGCACGGCCGGCGGCCGCGGGTGGATGTTCGCCAGTTCGAGCGAGACGCGGTTGGCGATCTCGCGCTTTTCGCTGCAGGTGTTGACGAACATCAGGTATTTCTGACGGTTGTCGTAGAAGCGGAAATTGCGCTCGGGATCGGGCGGCGGCGCTGGGTGGGCGGTGCCATTGGCGGACGAGGCCCGCAGCCTGGGCGGCGCGGGCTGGCGCATGAAGGCGTGGACGCGGTCCATCGTCTCGAGCGTCACGCGCCCGCCCAGCTTGAGCCGGCTGACGAATTTCCCGTCATTGACGGAATGGCGGCCGAAGGTGCTTTCGGCCATGCCGGTGCGCCGGCAGTAATCCGTCACTTCCTGGAGCAGCGTTTCCGTGTCCAAAGCGTCCTTCCCTGGGCTCCCATCCGCGATTCTTTCTGTGGAATCGTCGCGATGCAATCCGTGTCGTGCTTACGCCGTCAGGCGCACGGCGTTCCGCGTCATTCGACCATAGAGCATGACTTCGATTTCCTCGACGGCGATGGCGCGCTGGCGGGCGATGAGGCGGTCGAGGATGTAGGACGGATGGACGATCCGCCGGGCCGCCACGATGTCAGGCCCTTCGAGCCGGACCTCGGCCGTCGCGACCCGCGCCGCTTCGCCGGGGATGCGGCCGAGGCGGGCGATGGTCGGCCGCCAGCGGCGATCCATCGCCGCCATCGCGATCCTGTCCGACGCGCGCGCCACATATTCGACAGTCAGAGGATCGAACAACCCGAACTCGAGGGACAGGGCGCAGTCGTCGAGGTCCGAGCGATAGGCAAAGGCCAGGCGTTGCCGGACGCCGCTTTGTCCGATGCGGCCGGCGGGACGAAGCCACACGAGCATCTCGCCTTGGCGCACGGCCAATTCGTCGCCGGCCAGACAATGGAACCGGATCTGCCGGGCGGCCGGCGTGTCGACGCGAACGATCAAAGGCTGCATGCGTGACCCGCTTATGGTGCTTCGCAATCATGTCGCGAACCAAGGGCGAGTAAACCGCATTCCTGCCCAACGCGGCGGTGGGCAGCGTCCCACGCGGACGCCTCGGCCAAACGCGCTTCGTCCATCATGGTGATGGCGATCAGCAGGCACCTTCCCGCCCTACTCCATGGGACGGATCGACGACATTCGGGGGGAAAGCCTGGAAAAAATCTGGTACAAGCCGGCGAGTCGCGCGCAGTATCGGCGCCGTCAACATGTACAAGGCGTCCGATGGTCGATTCGGTCTTGGTTCCTTTCGGTCTGGCTCATTGGGAGCTCCCGCCGGGGGTCGATGTTTCCGAGGACATGATCGCCGAGATGCGGGCCAGTCCGCGGTTCAGCGATGCCCTTGCGCCATGTCGCCGGCGAGGCGCTTTCGCTGATGGACGCCAATCCGGTCCATCATCGCATATTCGACGATGCCGGACGGTTCGTGCTGGGCGTGCTCGCGCTCTATCTCGACGCGACCGGCGGCCTGACGCATCGTCGCCTGAGGGATCTGAGCAGCGCGACCGGATCTTTGAGCTCGGGACGCGCCACCGCCATCCTGATGCATCTGCGCGTCATCGGTTATGTCGAACCGGCCGGCGAACAGCGGAGCGGACCGGTACGGCGCTATGTGCCGACCAAGACCATGCTGGGCGCCTTCAGGGCGCGGCTGCGAATCGAGTTCAACGCGGCGGCGATGATCGAGCCCGAAGCCCAGCGCCTGGCGGACCGCTTCGACGACCCCGAGGTCTTTCGCATCATCTGCGCCATGACCGGCGACATGTTCCTGGGCGCGGCCAACCGGCCGCGCGCCGAACTGGCGATCATCCAAAAAGTCACCGCGCGGCGCAGCGGCATGCTTCTTCTCTACTGCCTGGCCCAGGCGGTCGACAAAGGTGGGAGCTTTCCGGCGACGGGCGAGCTCAAGCCCAATGTCGCCCTGCTCGCGGCCCGGCTGCACACGACGCGGGGCCCATATTCTCTCGCTGATGCGCGAACTGGAGCGGGACGGCGGCTATGTCCGAAATTCCAACGGGTTCGATGCGATCACGCCGTTCCTGACCGACGCCTTCGCGAAACACTACGCGATCATCCTGATCGGCGTGCTGATTTGCACCAGCCGCGTCCTCAGAGCGCTCGACCATCCGCCCGGCCCGGCGCCGCGCGCGGGCGCCTAAGGAAGCGCCGGCCGACTCGCATTGCCAGGCCGGGACCGCGATGACATCCCCGCTACTGACATCCAGTGCTATGCGAATCGCTTAACGTCGCTTGTCCGGCCGCTTGGGCTCGGGGGTTCGATTTGGGAGCGAAAGACATGTTCAGGCATTGGCGGGTTGCCGTGGCCATCCTGGTGGCCTTTGTCGTCGGACAACTCGATCCGGCCGGCTTGATCTATTGGAAACTCGCGGAATGGCACCTGCCGCAAGTCCGGGCCGCCAGCCTGGCCGGTCCGACGCCGTTCGAGAGCATCCCGCACAGCAAATGGATCGGCGAGACGCCCAACACCATCGCGTTCTATGACATCCGGCACGACGTGCCAGTGCATATCCTCGTCATCCCGAAGAAGCGCTACAACACGATCCTGGACGCGCCGCCCGCGGTCGTTGCCGAGATGGTCGGCCTCGCCGTGAAGCTCGCGCGGCAGAAGCACATCGATCAGTCCGGCTTCCGGCTGGTGATCAACACCAACCCCGAAGGCGCACAGACCGTCTATCACCTGCACATGCATCTGCTGGGCGGCGAACAGCTTCACGCCTATGATTGACGCCGCGCGGGGCCCCTAATGGAATGTTGCTGCCCCGGCCGCCAGCAGGACCTGACGCAGCTGTCGCCCCGTGCCGGGACCGCCCAGGCCTTCCACGGCTTACCGCAAAGGAGGGCGAACTCGGCCGCGAAGCGCGCGAGTTGAACGGTCGGCCAGGGAGTCGCCTTTGCCATTGGTTCACTCCCGATCACGATACGGCTTGGCCGCGCACCTTTCCGAAGTGACGTGCGAGATAAAGCCCCAGGAGCAACGCGCCCGCCGCGAGAGCGAGGCAATCGGCATTGGGCCCGACCGCGACCGGATGGCGCGAAAGAAGAAACAAGCCGATCGCGAAATTGACCGCACCCCACAGGAAGTTCACCAGCGCCGGCGAGCTGCCGATGCCGCGCGGCCGCGCGAAAGGCGTCGGAAACGGCGTGCCCTGCAACCCCGCCACGAGATGCGGAATGCAATTGCAGAGAAAGGCGCCGGCGAAAAAGAGCGCGACGTAGCCCATGGGAGTCTCCATCAATGGAACGCCGGCTCGACCGGCGGAGCGAGAAGAGCAAGCAAATCTCGAACATCGCGCAAATTTTCGAGGTCGAGAACCATGCTCTCGATGCGGGCGGCCCGCTCCGGCGCGACGATGCCATGCGTGAGAGCGCGGAACTTGACCACCACTTCGCCCGCGGGCAGCGGCGAGAGAATGCCGTGCGCGACGGCAACCAGACATTGCTCGGATGTGCCGTCGGTGAAGCGGATCGTAACCCGCGCCGCGCCGCGGCCGTTGGGGCCGGCTTTGTCGAACTCAGGATCGTGATGTGCCTCGATTTTCGGGATGAGCGTCCACACATCGTCCGAAGCGATCCGCTGCGGCGTGAACTGCTCGACCAGCGCGGCATGATCGAGGATCGCGGCCGCCAGCGCATAGGCAACGTTCATCTGGGCACCGATCGGCTCGAGCGGGCGCTCCAGCTTCCACCATCCGTGGTGATAGCCCGCATGGGACATATCCACGTCGATATGCGCGATCTCGTCGCCGCGCAAAGGCCGGCGTTTGGCGATCTCGAACAGCGCATCGAGCGGCGCATGCAGCGCGCCCATCGCCGCATAGGGTTTCACGACGATGCGCGGCGTCTCCCAGGATTCGCCCAGGCCCTTCGCGATGCGTCTGGCATCCGGCGCATGACCCTCGCCGAACACGGTGAGGAAGCCGCCATATTCGCGCTCGAACACGCGCTTGATTCCCGTATAGCCAGCGGCCGCGAGATGCGCGGCATAAAGGCCGTTGCGCGTCGCAAAGCCGTGCTGCATGCGCTTGCCCATGGATTCGAACTGCGCCGCCATCAGCCCGCCCGATTGCGTCGCGGCGAGACCGAGCGCGTCTTCGTAGCCGGCGGCATCGAGGCCGAGCAGCGAGCCGGCGGCAACGGCGGCGGCATGGGTGCCGAACACCGGCCCCGAGTGCCAGCCGCGCGACAGCATCTGTGCGCCATGCAGCGCGAGGCCGACGCGCGGGCCGGTCTCGAAGCCCTTGATCGCGCCCAGCAGCAAGGCGCTACCGTTCGTGTCGTCTTCCGCGCAGGCGAGCAGCGCCGGCAGGAGCAGCGAAGCGCTGTGCAGCGGCGCGGTGGGATGGAAGTCGTCCAGCTCGAAGCCCTGGATGAAGCTGCTGTTGAGCAAGGCCGCCGCCGGTCCCGCGGCCGTGCGGCCCCACCCGATGATCGTCTTGTCGCCGGCACCCTCGAAACGCATCACGGTTTCGGCGGCAAGGATGGACCAGGGCAACTTCGCGCCGACGAGGGCGCAGCCGACGCCGTCGAGCAGAAGATATTTCGCCCGCTCGCGTACCACTTGCGGCACATCGGCGAGCGACAGCTTCGCGAGCCAGGTCGCCAGCGTTCCGGTCACGCCGTTCGGATCCGTCGCGTCCGCCATCACACACTTATCCCTTCGATCTGCCAGACCCATGGGTGCGCCGCGCGGTCCGTCTTCTGCCAGGCGGCAATGTCATCGGCCCATTTTAGCGTGAGGCCGATCTCGTCGAGCCCCTCCAGCAGCCCTTCGCGCTGCAACGGATCGACCTGGAATGCGAGGCTTTCGCCGGACGGCGCATGGATCGTCCGCGCCTTCAGATCGACGGTAAAATCGCCGTCGCGCGCCTGCGCCGCCAGCAACCCGACGGTCTCTTCCGGCAGCACGACGGGCAGCATCCCATTGCGGAAGCAGTTGGCGAAGAAGATGTCACCGAAGCTGGGCGCGATCACGCAGCGCAGGCCCATCGCCATCAACGCCGTCACCGCGCCCTCGCGCGAGGAACCGCAGCCGAAATTACGGCCGGCCAGCAGGATCGACGCGCCCGCGAAACGCGGTTCATTGAATACGCTGGCGGGATCGGGCGAGCCGTCGGGCCGATAGCGCAGCACCTCGAACGCATAGAGCCCGAGATCGCCGCCCTGCGTCAGCCTTTCGATGCGAATGATGACGTCCGTATCGATGTTGGATCGCGGCAGGGGAATCGCGGCGCCGGTGACGGTCGTGAAAGGTTGCATCACAGCCGCCTCACATCGGTGAGCTGGCCCGTGACGGCCGCTGCAACCGCCATCGCCGGGCTCGCCAGATGCGTGCGCGCGTCCGGACCTTGCCGGCCGACGAAATTGCGGTTCGAGGTTGAAACCACGCGCGCACCCGGCGGCACGCGCTCGCCATTGGCGGCGACGCACAGGCTGCAACCCGGTTCGCGCCATTCGAATCCGGCATCGCGAAACACCTTGTCCAGGCCCTCAGCTTGCGCATCGCGCTTGACCTGTTCCGAGCCGGGCACGACCCAGGCGGTCACGCCGGACGCGACATGGCGGCCCCGCGCGAGCGCCGCCGCCTCGCGCAGATCGGGCAGCCGCGAATTGGCGCAGGAGCCGATGAACACCCAATCGATCTTCGTGCCTGCGATGGGCTTTCCGCCTTCGAGGCCCATATAGTCAAGCGCCGCCGCATAGGCCTTGCGCGTTTCGGGATCGGACTGCGAAGACGGCGACGGGATCGTGCCGTCGATCGGCATCACATGCTCGGGGCTGGTACCCCAGGTCACGGTCGGGACGATGGCGGACGCGTCCACGATCTCTTCGCGGTCGAACCGTGCGTCATCGTCCGTGCGGAGCATGCCCCAGCGTTCGACGGCGCGGTCGAAGGCGGCGCCTTGCGGCGCAAAGGGACGGCCACGCAACCATGCGAAGGTCTTCTCGTCCGGAGCGATCAGCCCGTATTTGGCGCCGAGCTCGACGGTCAGGTTGCAGACCGTCAGGCGGCCTTCGATGGACATGGCGCGAACGGCGGCGCCGGCATATTCGACGGCATGGCCCGCGCCGGCCGCGGCGCCGATCTTTCCGATCAGATGCAGGATCATGTCCTTCGGTGCAACGCCCTGCCCGAGCGTGCCCTCGAAACGGACACGCATCTGTTTCGGCCGACGCTGGCGCAGGGTCTGGGTCGCGAGTGCGTGCGCGCTCTCCGAATTGCCGACGCCGAAGGCAAGCGCGCCGAGCGCGCCGTTGGTGCAGGTGTGGCTGTCGCCGCAGATCAGCGTCACACCGGGCAGAACCAGTCCCAGCTCCGGCCCCATGACATGCACGATGCCCTGACCTTTATGGCCAAGATCGAAGAACCGAATACCGTCCTTCTGCGCGAGATGCTTCAACATGCCGTAGAGCCGGCCGCCGAGCGGAAAGGTCTCCGCCACGCGGTCCGGCGCGCTGGAGACGGCGTGGTCGGCGACGGCAAAGGTCAGTTCCGGATCGCGGACCTTGAGGCCGCGACGGTCGATCTCCGCCAACGCCGGCGGCCCTGAGAGGTCGTGGAGAAGATGCCGGTCGATATGCAGCAGCGACCAGCCGTCGCCGAGATCGCGCACGACATGCGCGTCCCAGATCTTCTCGAACAGCGTGCGCGGCATGGTCAGCCGTCCGCCGCGAAACGCTGGCGCAGCGCGTTCCATTCATCCGCGCCGAAACGCCGAAACGTATCGGCGACGCCGGCGTTGCGCGGCGTCTCCGGCGTGATCCCGTTTTCCTTCACGGCGCGCAGGGCCTGATCGGCGGCGATCATCACCGCCCCCAGCAGAAGCCCCGGCAGGATCGCGAGGCGGTAGCCCAGCGTCTGCGCCTCGGCGAGCGGAATGCGCGGCGTCTTTCCGCCCGGCACGACATTGAGCAGGCACGGCCCTTTCACGCGCAGCGGCACTGCGGCGAGTTCTTCCGGTGTCTGGACCGCCTCGACGAACGCCATGTCGGCACCCGCCTCCAGCGCCGCATTGGCGCGCGCGATCGCTTCCTCGAATCCGGCGACCGCACGGGAATCGGTGCGCGCGATGATGAGGAAATCCGGATCGCGCCGCGCCGCGACGGCCGCACGTATTTTGGAGAGAAATTGCGGCGCCGGGATGATCTCCTTGCCGTCGAGATGACCGCAGCGCTTGGGCGAGACCTGGTCCTCGATATGGAGGCCGGCCACGCCGCGCCCTTCGAACTCGCGCACGGTGCGCGTGACGTTGAGTTCGTTGCCATAGCCGGTGTCGGCATCGGCGATCAGCGGGATCGTGACGGTGCGCGCCATCACGGCGGCGTTGTCCGCCATCTCGTCCATGGTCAGAAGGCCGAAATCGGGAAAGCCCCGCGCCATCGAGGTACCGGCGCCGGTCATGTAAACCGCGTCGTATCCGGCCTGTTCGGTGAGCCGCGCGGTGATGCCGTCCCACGCGCCGGGCGCCACGATCATGTCCGGCTGGCGCAGCAACTCGCGCAGTCTTGCGGTCGGTTTCATTTGCGCCCTGCCTGTCCGCCGCGCGGGGACGCGGCCATCTTGTCGAGCGCGGCGAGGAAGGACTCGACCAGCCACGCGAAGCTTTCGTCGCGATCCACCGGATGCTTCAGCGCGCCGGCGGCTTCGAGCGAAACGAAGCCGTGCACGAGGCTGCGCAGGCCGCGCAGCGCATGCACCGCATCGGCGCCGCGCAGACCGTATTGCTGAAGCGCGGCCAGAAACGTGGACATCAGAAGATCCACCGCGCCGCTCCATTCGCGGTCCGCGCGCGGCGGCGTCGGCACTGTCGCGGCGTAAAGGCCGGGATTCCTCTCGGCAAAATCGCGATAGCCATTGAGCAGCGCACGGACCGCGTCCGGACCGGATTTTCCGATCGTCACGCGCATCGCGGCGGCGTTCAGCTCGGCCAGGCCGTGCAGCGCGAGCAATCGCTTGACCTCGTCCAGCCCGGCGACATGGGAATAGAGCGACGGCGTCCGCACGTTCATCGCCTGCGCCAGGTCGCTCATGGACAGGCCATCGAGCCCGTGCCGGTTTACCAGCGCGGTTGCTTCCTTCACCAAACGCGCCTGTGCGGTCGCCATGCCATTACCGTAAAAATACGTTAGTATTTTGCCTAATCATATTAGGATCGTCAAGACGGACGGTTTTCCGTCCCGGGCCGCATGCTCCTTAAGCATTCGGGCGTTTCCGCTCGAAAGCATCCATTGAAGGCGATCGGATAGATAGTGGCCGCTAAGCCGATCGGAGATGGTGCAGGGTGATTTCCGGCGGACAGTTGAACCGCACAGGAATGATTGAGCAGCCGGCGCCCCGGGAGGTATAGCCCGCCATATCGGCGTGCCGCCACGCCCCCGAACCCAGTCGACGCGGCAGCACGGAATCCAGCGTGACGGGAAATCCGCCCGGCAGGCAAATCTGGCCGCCATGCGTGTGGCCGCTGAGCATAACATCGAAGCCGGCATGGGCCGCCTGGCGATAAATTTCAGGCGTATGCGACAGCAGAATTGAAAACATCGATTCCGGCGTCTCGGCCGCGACCTTTTCGAGGTTGTCCGTTCGGAAGTAGTGCGCATCGTCCACGCCGGCTAGGCGGATGCGCGCGTCGCCGCATTCCAGGTCGACGCTTTCGTTCATGAGCAGGCGTATGCCGAATGCTTCCAGTTCCGGCACCATCGCGGCGCCGTCGTGATTTCCGAGCACGCCATAGACCGGCCCTCTCAGCGCATCCCGAATTCGGCGCATGCCGGCCACGGCCGCGTCGTGCGGTCCCGATGTCGCGGCGCGATAATCGCCGGTCATGACGCAGACGTCGTAGTCGCAGCTGGCGACGAGCCGCGCAACACATTCCGTGATCTCGTCCGACAGGTCGACGTGCAGATCGCTGAGATGGAGCAGCCTATAGCCGTCGAACGCCCTCGGAAGCCGGGGCGATCGAATTTCGTTGTGCCGGACCGCCACGTTTCGCGCGTTGCGCAAACCACGCCGATAGAGCCCGCTCGCCATCAGGACCGCGGCAATGAGGTTGCGGGCCGAGGGAAGGTTTTCGGGATGGAAGAAATTCAGACCCTGCCCGAAGATTTGCGCCCCACGGTCGCGCTCGATTCCGAGGCGCTGCCTGGCAAGCGTCCGTCCAAGACGGTCCGACAATGTCTGGAGCAATTCGTCGTCGGTCAATCCGCTAGGCCTTCTCTTGCACGGCGAACCCGGCAAAGAAGCTTTCCAGGATCGTGCGCTGGCCTTTATGGACCTTCTTCAATGCCTCCGCCCTGTCAAACCACGCGCCGCGATCGACTTCCGGAAAACGGCGGGCTTGTCCGGATTTTGGCGGCCAGACCATTTCGAACAGATTGCTCTTCAGATTCGCCGGATCGTAGTCCTTTTCGATGGTCCAGACGTGCAGCCGCTTCCCGCCGGGCAGCCGGAACTCGCCCAGATCGTGGAACCGGCCGGCCACATCGAGTCCGGTTTCCTCCTTCACTTCTCGCCTGGCCGCGACGAGCAGGTCCTCGCCCGCCTCAACCAGCCCCTTAGGCAGCGACCAGGCGCCCAGATCCTTTCTTACCCAAAAAGGACCGCCCGGATGGACGAGGAACACTTCCAACACGCCTTCGCGGCGGCGAAAGAGGAGAATTCCAGCGCTTAGCATCGTTTGATTTGCGATCCAAAGTCGACAGGACAGTGACGCCGATCAAGGCCGGAAGCCATCCGATTGATCCGCCTCAACATCGGTCCTAGTCGGAAGAATAGGGTAAAGCGCAGTCGGTGATAAGCAAGAGAGCGATCGTGATGACGAGGCGTGACATGCAGGTGGGCCTCGCGGCCGCGACAGTGGTGGGCGCGACGGCTACAACGGCTCTTGCGCAGAACATCCGGATGCTGCCGGCACCGCTGGAAAGCGGCGGGATGCCGCTGTTGACGGCGCTGAAGGCGCGGCGTTCGACGCGTGAATATGCAAGTAAACCCCTGCCCATGCAAACGCTGTCGAATCTTCTATGGGCGGCTTTCGGTATAAACCGGTCCAGTGGCGAGCGTACCGTCCCCTGTTGGCGGCATGCGATGGTGATCGACGTCTATGCCGCGATGGCCGACGGCGTGTGGCTTTACGATCCGGTGGCGCACGCGCTCGTGCCTTACCTTAAGGACGACATCCGTGGCGACACGGGAACGCAGGATTACGTAGCGACGGCGCCGCTCAATCTTATCTATGTCGCGCATGGCGAGCGCATGACCGAGGTGCCGCCCGAGGATCGCCGGCTTTACGCCTCGGTCGATGCCGGTTTCATCGGCCAAAACGTCTATCTGTATTGCGCCGCGGAAGGACTCGGATCGGTGTTCCGCGGTGCCATCGATTATGCGAAGCTCGCGCGGCGAATGAACCTGCCATCGACGCAATTCGTCGCCTTCGCGCAAAGTGTTGGTTTCCCGAAATAGGCCTTCAGACCTCCGGGAACTCCGGCGCGGTCGATGGCGGCGTGAACCGGGCCGCGAAATGTGGAATCCTCCTATCCGGCGGGCGTTCTTGCCCGACCCCGACTCGGTGAGCCGTCATGGACAATGAATCCCGCAACTGGATGTGGTCCGAAGCCTGCGAGATGCTGGCCCGGGCCGAACGCCTGCAGCAGCAGCTTTTCGAGCCCGGCGCGCGGTCGCCGCAATGGCAGCCGCCGGTGGACGTGCTCGAAACGGCGCGCGAGGTCCTGATTTTCGTGGCGCTGCCCGGCGTGAACATCGACCGGGTCGAGACGACGATCGAAGGCGCGGCGCTGGTGCTGTCCGGCGTCCGCCAGGTGCCGCCCGAGTTGCGCACGGCCGCCATCCACCGGCTGGAACTGCCCCAGGGCCGCTTCTTCCGGCGCGTGCCGATTCCGGCCGGGCGCTACCTCGACGTGCGGCGAACCGCGGCGGATGGCTGCCTCGTCGTTGTCCTCGAAAAGGCGGAGGCTGGCCGTGGCTGATGTGCGCGACGCGGCCGGCGGTGCCATGACAACGAAGCCGTTACCCTCCGACGCGCTGATCATCCTGCCGGTCCGGAACTTCGTCCTGTTTCCGGGCGTGGTGATGCCGGTCACGATCGGGCGGACGCAGTCGGTCGCCGCCGCGCAGCAGGCGGTGCGCGAACAGCGCCAGGTGGGCGTCCTGATGCAGCGCGACACGCAGGTCGCCGAACCATCGGCCATCGACATGCATCGCTTCGGCACGGTCGCCAATATCATCCGCTACGTCACCGGACCGGACGGAACGACGCATCTCGTCTGCCAGGGCGACCAGCGTTTCCAGGTGACCGAGTTCCTGGACGGGTGGCCGTTCATGGCGGCGCGGGTCCTGCGCCTTCCCGAGCCGCAGGCGACATCGTCGGACATCGAGGCGCGCTTCGTCCTGCTCAAGCAGCAGGCGATCGAGGCGCTGGAGCTTCTGCCGCAGGCACCCGCCGAACTGGTCGGCGCCATCCGGTCCACCGACGCGCCCGGCGCGCTCACGGACCTCACCGCCGCCTATATGGACCTCAAGCCGGAAGAACGGCAGGAAATCCTCGAGACCGTCGATGTCAGCGTGCGGATGGACAAGGTCTCGCGCCTTCTGGCGCATCGGATCGAAGTCCTTCGCCTGTCGCAGGAGATCGGCCGGCAGACCAAGGCGGCGCTCGACGAGCGGCAGCGCGAGGTGCTGCTGCGCGAACAGATGGCGGCGATCCAGCGCCAGCTCGGCGAAGGCGGCGACCAGGGCAAGACGGCCGAGATCGCGGAACTGAGCGAAGCCATCACCAAGGCCGGGATGCCGAAGGACGTGGACGAGCAGGCGCGCAAGGAACTGCGGCGGCTCGAGCGGATGCCGGAGGCCGCCGGCGAATACGGCATGATCCGTGCCTATCTCGATTGGCTGATCGCGCTGCCCTGGACGCTGCCGCAAGAGGCGCCGATCGATATCGCCGAGGCGCGGCGGGTGCTGGACGCGGACCATTACGGTCTCGACAAGATCAAGCAGCGGATCGTCGAATATCTCGCCGTGCGCAAGCTCGCCCCGGAGGGCAAGGCGCCGATCCTGTGTTTCGTGGGGCCGCCGGGCGTGGGTAAGACCTCGCTCGGCCAGTCCATCGCGCGCGCGATGAAGCGGAAATTCGTGCGCGTCAGCCTGGGCGGCGTGCATGACGAGGCCGAGATCCGGGGCCATCGCCGCACCTATATCGGCGCGCTGCCGGGCAATATCATTCAGGCGATCCGCAAGGCCGGCACCCGTGACTGCGTGATGATGCTGGACGAGATCGACAAGCTGGGCGCGGGCATTCAGGGCGACCCGTCGGCGGCGCTTCTGGAAGTGCTCGATCCCGAGCAGAACGGCACGTTCCGCGACAACTATCTGGCAGTGCCGTTCGACCTGAGCCGCGTGGTGTTCATCACCACGGCCAATGTGCTCGATACCGTGCCGGGGCCGTTGCGCGACCGGATGGAGATCATCAGCCTGGCCGGCTACACCGCGACCGAGAAGTTCGAGATCGCCAAGCGCTATCTCGTGCGGCGCCAGATGGAGGCGAACGGTCTGAAAGACGGCCAGGCCGCGATCACCGATGCGGCGATCCGCGCCATCATCGACCGCTACACCCGCGAGGCCGGCGTGCGCAGCTTGGAACGGCAGATCGGCAAGGCGCTGCGCCATGCCGCCGTGCGCGTGGCGGAAGGAGCGGACGGCCCGATCCGGATCGACGCCGGCGATCTTGCCGAAATCCTCGGGCCGCCGGTGTTCGAGGATGAAGTCGCGCTGCGCACGGCCGTTGCGGGCGTGGCGACCGGCCTTGCCTGGACGCCGGTCGGCGGCGACATCCTGTTCATCGAGGCGACGCGGATTCCAGGCGCGGGCAAGCTCATCCTCACCGGACAGCTCGGCGAGGTGATGCGCGAGAGCGCGCAGGCCGCGCTCAGCGTGGTGAAGGGTTCAACCAAGGCGCTCGGCATCGATCCAGCGCTATTCGAGAAAAGTGATATCCACGTCCATGTCCCGGCCGGCGCCACGCCCAAGGACGGGCCGAGCGCCGGCGTGGCGATGTTCATGGCGCTGACCTCGCTGATGACCGGGCGGACGGTGCGCGCCGATACCGCGATGACGGGCGAGATCAGCCTGCGCGGCCTGGTGCTTCCCGTCGGCGGCATCAAGGAGAAGGTGACCGCCGCGGCGCGCGCCGGCATCAAGCGCGTCATGCTGCCCGCCCGCAACCGGCGCGACTATGACGAGATTCCGAAGGAGGCGCGCGACCAGCTGGAATTCGTCTGGCTCGAAAACGTGAACGACGCGGTGGCGGCGGGCCTCAACCCAGCCGAATGAGTCACGCGCCGCCCAGCGCGCGGTAAAGGTCGATCGAGGATTCGAGCGCGGCAAGACGCGCGAGGGTCAGCGCATCCTGCGCGGCAAGCTAGGAGATCGAACGGCGCTATCCGTTCCCGCGCGCGAACGACACGGCAGCCAATCCTTCCTTTGTCCCGGAATCGAGCTGCAATTCGGCGAGCGTGCGCGACAGGCGCCGGCGCCAGTTCGGATATTCGGTCGTGCTGCCGGGCAAGTTCGCCTGATGCAGTTCATCGGCGAGATCGTCTAGCTGGATCAGCAACAGCCTGCTGGGGGTTCGTGCGAGATAGACCTGGACAGCGCATCCCAGATCCGCCGTCCAATCCGCGTCGGCGCGATCCGAACCGTTCGGAAGAAGCCCCTCCTCCGCCAGGGCATGCAGGAGAGACGCCTTTTCTTCGGACCGCGTCTGTCGCGCCTGCGCGGCCTCCTGCGAAGTCACAGCCCTGATCGCCTCCTTCGCCGCGATATCGTCGCCGCTCCAGAAACCGCGCAGGGTCGGCAGGTCGTGGGTCGCGGCGGTGACCGCCGCCGACGGCGGATAATCCCTGGGCGCGCGATAGCGGCCATTCTCGCGCTCGAAATAGAAGACCCGCGTCGAGAACACATTGGCAGCCGCCATCCGCTCGCGGAATCCCTCCGGCACGGTTCCCAGGTCTTCGCCGATGATCACGCAGCGATTGCGCCGGCTCTCCAGCGCCGCGATCCCCAGCAGATCGTCGAGCGGATAGCGCAGATAAGCGCCGCTCGCGGCGGGCGCGCCGGACGGGATAAGGAACAGGCGCTGCCACCCCATGACGTGATCGATGCGCAACGCGCCGGCATGACGCATATTGGCACGCAGCAGCGCGATGAAATGGCCGTAGCGTGTGGCCCGGAGTTTGCGCGGGTTGAGCGGCACCACGCCCCATTCCTGGCCCCGCGCGTTGAAGGGATCGGGCGGCGCGCCGATGCGCAGGCCGGCCGCGAACAGACCCTGATTCATCCAGTGATCCGCGCTCGCAGCATCGACGCTGACGGCGAGATCGGTGTAGAGGCCGACAGCCATCCCTCGCGCTTGCGCGTTCCGCGCGGCGCCGGCGAGTTGCTCCTCGCAGAGCCATTGCAGGTAGCAGAAGAAATCGATCCTCTGGGAATGATCGGTGCGCAGGCCCGCGAGCGCCGTCGCGTCACAGTCGCGCAAGGCTGTCGGCCACCGTGTCCAGTCATGCGTGCCGTATCGTTCGGTCAAAACCTGATGCATCGCGAGGTTCTGAAGCCCGGTCCCCGAGCGTTCAACATAGTCGACATAGGCGCGCCCGCGCGGCGTGTTCCGCGCGACGTGTTCCACCGCGAAGCCGCGGTGAAGCCGCTCCAGCATCGCCATCTTGAGATCGGCGACCGGCTTGTATTGTACGTCTCGCCCGGCGCGCAACGCCGCCAGGGCATGCACCGTCTGGGGTGCCACGACCAGCGAACGGGCCTCGCCGCATTCGGCGAAATCGGGGATGGCGGTGACATCGAGATAAAGCGGATTGTGGAACAACCGGCTGCTCGGCGAATAGGGGCTCGCCTGCTCCGGCGTGTCGAGAAACAGGGCATGGAGAGGATTGAGTCCGATCGTCGCGGCACCGCGGTCCGACGCAAACTCGACGAGCGTCTTGAGATCGCTGAAATCGCCGATCCCCCAATTCGACTGTGTGTTGAGCGCATAAAGCTGGGCGGCAAGACCCCAATGGCGCCCCTCCGGCAGGTCATGACAGCGCGATGGCGCGACGATGAGGAGCATGTCGCCGACGCCGTCGAGGACAAACTCGTGATAGCCGAGCGGCATCGGCGCGAGCGCGAGATTGCGAAGCTCCATCGTAGTGCCGCGGCATTCTCCAGTCGCCGCGACCGCGAGCGAAAAGGCATCGCATTCGCCGGTTCGGACTTCGCCGTTCTCCAACCGCACCGACCACCGGATCGTCTTCGGCCCGCCGAGGGAGGGAAACCGAAGCGGCACGGCGATCGGCTCGGACTCGCGCGCGACCAGCACGGGCGGGAGCGGATCGCACCATGTCTCGGCCCGCAGCGCGGCGAGGCTGGCCGCGACATCGGCCTCGCTGTTCGCCGGCAGGCCAAGCGCAGCGAGAACCGAACGCGCCGCGTCGGCGGTCATTTCGTGCAGATTGCCGAGGATATCCCAATAGCGCGGTTCGATCCCCGCTTCGTCGGCCAGCAGCCTGAGGTTTTCGTTTTCGATCATGTCCGGTCAGCTTTCGCCGACGAACAGCGCCAAGGCGTGCGCCGCCAGGGTGAATTCCGAACCGGGTTCGCGAATACAGTCAGGAGGCTGGACGGCCGACGTCGTGTCCACGAGGCATTTCCACCGCGACTGCGGGCGCGGATCGGGAAGCGTGAAGACGGCCGGCTCTCCGCCGCCGTTCAGTAGCAGCATAAAGGCAAAGCCCTCCGTTGCGGCCGTGGCGTTTTCGACGGCGGCATAGCGAACGCCAAGGCAACGCAGATCGCGGGCATGCCAGTCCTCGTCGACCATTTCGCGCCCATCCGGCCGCAGCCAGGCGATGTCCTTGACTCCGTCGCCATCGATGTGATCGCCACGGAAGAAGCGCAATCGATGAAAGACGGGGTACGCGGCCCTCAGTTGCGTCAGATGGCGGACGAATTCGAAAAAGGACCTGTCGGACTCCGGAGCGCTCCAGTCGATCCAGTCGATTTCGTTGTCCTGGCAATATGCGTTGTTGTTGCCGCGCTGCGTGCGGCCGAACTCGTCGCCCGCGAGGAGCATGGGCACGCCTTGCGACAGCAGAAGCGTCGCCATCAGGTTGCGCCTCTGCCGCGCGCGCAACGCCATGATCGCCGGATCGGACGTCTCGCCTTCGGCGCCGCAGTTCCAGGCATAGTTGGCATCGGAACCGTCCCGGTTGTCTTCGCCGTTTTCCAGGTTGCGCTTGGTTTCGTAGCTGACGAGATCGGCCAGGGTGAAGCCGTCATGGGCGGTGACGAAATTGAGGCCGGCGGTCGGCCGCCGGCCCCGGCCCGCGAACACGTCGCTCGATCCGGACAGGCGGAACGCGAGATCGCCGACGATGCCGTCGTCGCCGCGCCAGAACCGGCGCACCGTATCGCGATATTTGTCGTTCCATTCGCTCCATCCCGGCGGGAACGCACCGAGCTGGTAGCCGTCGGGACCGAGGTCCCAGGGCTCGGCGATCAGCTTCGTCGCGGCAAGCAGTGGGTCCTGCATCACGGCCGCCAGGAACTTGCCTTGCGGCGCGAAGTGACGGCCCTGGCGCGCCAACGCAACCGCCAGATCGAAGCGGAAGCCGTCGACCTCCATCACCTCCACCCAATAGCGCAGCGAATCCATCACCATCTGCAGGACACGCGGATGCTCGAGATTGAGGGTGTTGCGGACTCCGGTGACATCGAGATAGCGCCGCCGGTCTTCGGCAAGGCAGTAGTAGGACGCGTTGTCGATGCCGCGGAACGACAGCGTGGGGCCGGTCTCGTCGCCCTCGCCCGAATGGTTGAACACGACGTCCAGGATGACTTCGATGCCGGCCGCATGCAGCGCGCGCACCGTGTCGCGAAACTCGGCGATGTCTCCGCCGGAGAGATAGCGCGGCTCCGGTGCGAAGAAGCAGATCGAATTGTAGCCCCAATAGTCCCGCAGGCCCCGCCCCGCGAGCTCGCGCGTGGTCGCGATCGGATGGACCGGCAGAAGCTCCACGGCGGTGACGCCCAGAGCACGCAGATGCGCGATGATGTCGGGGTGGCGAAGACCCGCCATGGTCCCGCGAACCGCCTTGTCGACGGAAGGATGACGCATCGTATAGCCGCGCACATGCATCTCGTAGACGACGGACCGCGCACGATCCGTCCCCGGGCGCGCCGGACCCGCGGACGATTTTGCCCAGTCGACGACGATGCATTTCGGCATCGCGGCCGCGTTGTCGCGCGTGTCGAAGGAAAGATCGCCGCGCGGATCGGCCGGATCATAGCCGCAATGAAGCTCGTCCCACTCGAAGGCATGGCTGAGCGCCCGTGCATAGGGGTCGATCAGAAGCTTGTTGGGATTGAAGCGATGACCGTTCAGGGGATCGTAAGGCCCATGCACGCGGTAGCCATAGAGCTGACCCGGGCGCGCATCGGGGAGATAGCCGTGCCACACTTCGTCGGTGTGCTCGGGAAGCATCAGCCGGGCGCTATCGACCGCGCCGTCGGAATCGAACAGGCAGAGTTCGACCTTTTCCGCATGCGCCGAGAACAGGGCGAAGTTCACGCCCTTACCATCGAAGGTCGCGCCGAGCGGCTGCGGGCTGCCTTCCTTGAGATACAGCGCGGCTGTCACGCGGCCTCTCGCGCCGGCCGGAGGATCAGCACGCCGAGCGGCGGCAAGGTCAGCGATAGCGTCTGCGCCATGCCATGGGCGCCGACCGCAATGCTTTCGATCACGCCGCCATTACCCGCATCGCTACCGCCGTAGAAGCGGGAGTCGGTGTTCAGGATTTCCCGATAGGCGCCGGCTTGCGGCACGCCGATGCCATAGCCGCTGCGAATGACGGGCGTGAAGTTGCACACCACCACGACGAAGTCCGACGGATTGACGCCACGACGGATATACGAGATCACGCTCGCCTCGGAATCGCTGCAGTCGATCCAGGAAAATCCGTCCGGCTCGCAATCGCGCTCGTGCAGCGCCCCGACTGCGCGATAGAGGCGGTTGAGGTCGCGCACGAGGCTTTGCACGCCGCCGTGCATGCCATCGGACAGCAGATGCCAATCGAGACTCTCGTCATGGTTCCACTCGCGCTCCTGCGCGAGTTCGGCGCCCATGAACAGAAGCTTCTTGCCCGGCTGAGTGAACATGTAAGCGTAACAAGCCCTCAGATTCGCGAACTTCTGCCAGCGGTCTCCGGGCATTTTGCCGAGCAGCGAACCCTTGCCGTGCACGACTTCGTCATGCGAGAGCGGCAGGATGAAATTCTCGCTGAAGGCATATAGCAGGCCGAACGTCAGGCGGTCGTGGTGGAATTTGCGGTGCACCGGATCCTTCGCTAGGTAGTCCAGCGTGTCGTGCATCCATCCGAGGTTCCATTTGTAGCCGAAGCCGAGGCCGCCGAGATAGGTGGGCCGCGAGACCATCGGCCAGGCCGTCGATTCCTCCGCCACCGTCACCGCGCAGGGATGGTTTTCATAGACGCATTCGTTCAGGCGGCGCAGGAAGGAGATCGCTTCCAGGTTCTCGACGCCGCCATGGACGTTGGGAATCCACTCGCCCGCCTTGCGGCTGTAATTGCGATACAGCATCGAGGCGACGGCATCGACGCGCAGCCCGTCTATTCCATACTGCGACAGCCAGAACAGGGCATTGGATGTCAGGAAGCCACGAACTTCGTTGCGGCCGAAATTGTAGATGTGCGTGTTCCAGTCGGGATGGAAACCCTCCCTCGGATCGCGATGTTCGTAGAGATACGAGCCGTCGAAATGCGCGAGGCCATGGGCATCGTTCGGAAAGTGTCCGGGGACCCAGTCGAGGATCACGCCGATTCCCTCTTGGTGGAAGCGCGCGACCAGCGCGGCAAATTCCGCGGGCTTACCGTAGCGGCTGGTCGGGGCAAAAAGCCCGGTCGGCTGATAGCCCCAGGATCCGTCGAAGGGATGTTCAGCGATGGGCATCAATTCAACATGCGTGAACCCCATGTCCTTGACATAGGGGACAAGCGTATCGGCGAGCTCGCGATAGCTGAGAGAGCGGTTGGCTTCGCCCGGCACGCGTCGCCACGAGCCCAAATGCACCTCATAGATCGACACCGGGCTGGAGCGATCGGCGGGCAGCATCGATTGCGGCACCGGCGGCGGAAGCGCGCAGACGACGGACGCGGTACGAGGCGACCGCTCCGCTTCGAACGCGAAGGGGTCGGCCTTGAGGTTGATCGCGCCATCGCGCGTCTTGATCTCGTATTTGTAGAGCGCGCCCGCCGCCACGCCGGGCAGGAATATCTCCCAGATGCCGCTGCCGGGATGCAACCGCATGGGGTGGCGCCTTCCATCCCAGCCGTTGAAGTCGCCAACGACGCTGACGCGGCGCGCATCGGGGGCCCAGACCGCGAAGCTCGTCCCCGCCACGCCGCAAAGAACAAGCGGATGCGCGCCCAATTTTTCATAGGCGCGAAGAAGGTTCCCTTCGGCGTGCAGATACAGGTCCAGATCGCCGATCCAGGACGGGAAGGAATAGGGATCGTCGACCAGGTTTGTCCCGCTTTGATCCGTGACGGTCAGGCGATAGGAGAACACGTCGCGCGCCGAGCCGATGGTGCCGATGAAGAAGTCCGTCGCGCCGACCGGCATGAGACCACCAACCACATCGCCACCCTCGCGCTCGACGACGCCGACCGACAGGGCGCCGGGGATGAGCGCCCGCACGACCAACTGGCCGGATTGGTCGACATGCATGCCGAGATAGGAAAACGGATCCTGCTCCTCGCCCTGCAGGAACCCGGCAATCCGCTCAAAATCGGCGTCCGGCATGGGCGGCGCGCGGCCGGCCCTCGACTGCGCATTTTGATTTGTCATGAAAGAGCCTCGAAAGCGCAATCCGTCCGTAGAGAGATACGGGTTTATAGGCATGGCGTTGCGCGACATCACCCCCTGTTGCAAATAATTCAATCCTACCCGACGATGTGAGTCTGATCGAAGTCAAGTTTCAGGGAAGGACAACGCCTATCGTAGCTCTTAGTAGTGGCGGAGGCCGTTGGGATGAAGGTTTTATTTGTGACGTCGGAGGCCTACCCGTTGGCCAAAACGGGCGGTCTTGCTGACGTATCTTACGCCTTGCCGCTCGCACTCGCGCGATGCGGGTTGGACGTGCGTCTTCTGCTTCCGGCGTATCCTTCCGCGGTGGCGGGGATCGAAAACCCGCGCATAGTCGCGAAATTGGACCCCATTCTCGGAATTGATGACGCCATGCTGATTGGCGGAACACTTCCGGATACCAGCATTCCCGTCCTGCTCGTCCACGCGCCTTCGCTTTTCGCGCGCGACGGCGGGCCGTATTGCGACCGCGCCGGGCACGAATGGCCCGACAACGCACGGCGTTTTGCCTTCCTTTCGCATATCGCGGCGAAGGTCGCGATGGGAACGGTAGGCTTGGCCTGGACCCCGGACATCGTCCATTCGAACGATTGGCATACCGGGCTCGTGCCGCTCCTGCTGGCCCAGGAAGGGGCCGCGCGGCCGGGCACGGTGTTCACGACGCATAATATGGCGTTCCAGGGGAATTTTCCGGCCGGCGCGCTGCCCTTGATCGGCATCTCGGAACGCGGCGCGGCGGCTGACGACATCGAATTCTACGGTCAGATCTCGCTCCTGAAGGCCGGCCTGCGCTTTGCCGATCGCGTGACCACCGTCAGCCCGACCTATGCGCGGGAGGTCCTCACCGCCGAGGGAGGCTGCGGCCTGGATGGCGTGCTGCGCGCCCGGGCCGGCGATTTCACCGGCATTCTCAACGGCATCGACAATGTGGGCTGGGACCCCTGTACGGATCGGCATTTGCCGCAGACATACCGGGCCGGCAATATCGCCGGGAAGCGGGTCTGCAAGGCCGCGCTGCAGGAGGCCTTCGGCCTGCCTGTCGATCCCGACGTCCCGCTCGTCGGATTCGTCAGTCGTCTGACGCATCAGAAGATGGCCGACGTCATCGCAAACGTTCTTCCCTGGGTTGTCGAGCAAGGCGCGCAGTTCGTCCTGGTTGGCGAAGGCGAGCCGGATATCGAGGAGAACTTCCGGCGTATTCAGGCGGCGTATCCGCAATCGGTGTCGATCCACATCGGCTACAGCGAATCGCTTGCCCACCGCCTCCAGGCGGGATGCGACATCTTACTGGCGCCGGCCCGGTTCGAGCCCTGCGGGCTCACGCAACTTTACGCCCTCCGCTATGGAACATTGCCGGTCGTGCGGCGGACCGGCGGCTTGGCGGACACCGTCGTGGACGCGACCGGAGCCACGATCATGGATCGAACCGCGACCGGATTTGTTTTCGACAACGCCGACAGTGACGGATTGAGAGAAGCCGTGGGAAGGGCCTTGGCATATTATCGCGAGCCGCTGACTTGGCGCCGGCTGCAACTGCAGGGTATGGCGCAGGATTTCAGCTGGGATGCGAGCGCCAGCAACTATATCGCGCTCTATCGCGACATCGCCGGGCGGGTTCCCGCCCCGGATGGCGCGGTGGAATGTGCAAGACAAGTCGCCGTCTAACACTTTAAAATCGGCAAAAATGCGAGCCTAAATCGGGGTGAAGCACTGGGGGCGTTGGATATCGGTAGGAGATCGCCATGGCCCATTCAAATGTTCCGCTCATCGAGGACGCCATCCGGTTGCGCAGCTATCAGATCTGGCAGCATGAAGGTTGCCCGTATGGCCAGGCCGTGGCGCACTGGCTCCAGGCAAAGGCGGAGCTCGAAGCGGAATGCCGCGCCGACCAGCCGCCGCGCTATCCGGCCGCTTTCGTGATACCGAGCGCGCCGATCTCCCGGCCGCCGAACAAGCGCGTTTCCGAAAAGATTGGCCGGCCGGCGGCCTAACGCTGCCACGTCACGAGCGGAAGCTCGGTCGGCAAGATGGCGTCCGGGTGATAGGGTACCGCGCGCACGGTGTAGTCCTGTGACGCGCGCGCCGTCCGGACCGTGCCCGCGAAGACATAACCGTTGCTCGAACCCGGTATCGCCTGCTCGCGATGCAGCAGGATCACTTCGGGCGGCTGCTCACCGACGGCATCGGCGTACAGCTCGACATGCACCGACGATGGGTCGACCTCGCCCATGTAGACCGGCACATAGACGAGCAACGAGCCGTCTTCGCGCTGTATCGTCGGGTTTCCGATATGCAATGTCGGCCAGCCGCGATAGAGCATGCGGGACCATGCGTTCAGCTCCCGTCCCTTGGTGTTCTTGTCGGTGGTCCGCTGGCGCACGGCCTTGGACAGCGGCAGATAAGCGCCCTCGACATAGTCCTGCATCATGCGCGTGCTGCTGAAGGACGGGGTCAGCGTCGACATGCTCTTGCGGATCCGCTGAAGCCAGGCCCGCGGCAAGCCGCCCGCGTCCCGATTGTAGAACAAGGGAACCACCTTGGTCTCGAGGATCTCGTATAGGCTCTGGCCATCGCGCGCATCGACAAAACCGACTTCGCCGCCGCTGCCGTCGCCGACCGCCCAGCCGACATCGGCATTGTAAGCTTCGTCCCACCAGCCGTCGAGGATCGAGCAGTTGAGCCCGCCATTGACCAGGACCTTCATGCCGCTCGTCCCGCACGCTTCCCAGGGGCGCCGTGGCGTGTTGATCCAGACGTCGACGCCCTGCACAAGCTCCTGCGCGATGTCGATGTCGTAATCCTCGATGAAGACAACGTGGCGGCGGTAGCGCGACTGGCTGGCGAAATCGATCCAATCGCGGATCATCTGCTTGCCGCCAATGTCCGCCGGATGGGCCTTGCCGGCGACGACGATCTGCACCGGCCGCCTTTCGTCGAGCAACAGCCGGCCGAAGCGCTCGGAATCCCGCAGCAAAAGGTTTGGCCGCTTATACTCGGTGAAGCGACGCGCGAAGCCGAGGGTCAGTATGTTGGCGTCCAGCACCATCTCGGCTGCACCGACGGCGTCCCGGTCAAATCCGCGTTCGCGCAATTGTGCGCCCAGGCGCCTTCGCGCGATCCGCACGACGCGTTCGCGGCCCTTGCCGCGCATCGCCCAGATCACCTCATCCGGGACATCGGCGATGCTTTTCCCCGCGCCCTCATCGATCGTGCGCCAGCGGTCCCTGCCGCAAGCCTCCGTCCAAATGCGGTCGGCCTCGGCCGAATCCCATGTCGGCACGTGCACGCCGTTGGTGACGTGGGACACCGGCACCTCGCCTGTCGGCCAACGCGGAAACAGAGGCTGGAAGATGCGCCGACTGAATTCGCCGTGCAGGCGACTGACGCCCATGCACATCGCGGCGCTGCGCAATGCGAGAAACGCCATGTTGAACGGCTCGTCGCGATCATGGCCGGGGGCCCTGCCGAGCGCGAGCACATCGTTCAATTCCACGCCCTGCCCCGCCAACGTGCCTTCGACATAGGGCAGATATTTGCGCAGCAGATCGGCGGAAAACTGGTCGAACCCCGCCGCGACGGGCGTATGGGTGGTAAACACGTTGCCGGCGCGCGTCGCCCACAGCGCGTCCCAGAAATCGATTCCTTCCTTCACCGCCAAGTGACGGGCCCGCTCGATGAAGGCGAACGCGGCGTGGCCTTCGTTGACATGGCAGATCTCGATTTCCGGATGCAGCTTCTCCACGACGCGCCACCCCCCGACGCCGAGGACGATTTCCTGCATCAGGCGGATTTCCGAGCCGCCGCCATATAGCTTCGCGGTGATACCGCGATCCGACGGGCTGTTGAGGACATCGTTGCTGTCGAGCAGATAGAGCTTTATGCGGCCGACCGAGGCCTGCCAGACGCGAAGCTGAACAATGCGCCCCGGCAGTTCGAGCCCGATGCGCAGCCAGCCGCCATCGGGCAACAGGACTTTCTCGATCGGCATCGCGGCCGGCTCGTTGTAGGGGTAGAATTCCTGCTGCGCGCCGGCGTTGTCCAAAATCTGGCGGAAATAGCCTTCCTGATAGAGCAAGCCTATGCCGACGATCGGAACATCGAGATCGCTTGCGACTTTCAAGAAATCGCCGGCAAGCACGCCCAGCCCGCCAGCGTAGAGCGGCAGGGCCGCGCCCAGGCCGAACTCCATGCTGAAATAGGCCACGCCGCCGAGCGCCGCCCTCTCCTCGCTGCCGCGAAACCATCCCGGCGTCTTCAGGTAATGCGCCCGGTCGGCGGCGAAATCGGAGAGCCTCTTGAGAAAGACCTGATCGGACGCGAGTTCCTTGAGACGTTCCGATGGCGCGCTCTGCAAGACCACCCAGGGATTGTGGGTGCGTTCCCATAAAGCGGCGTCGATGTACGACCACAGCGCGTCACCGCTGTGACTCCATGTCCAGCGCAGATCGAGCGCGAGTTCGGAAAGCTCGTTCATCTCGTCGGGCAATTCAGGCAGGGGAAGCGCGACCATGATTGGCAAACCAGTCCTTCTCTCCAACGTACCTAGCACAGATGATATCGAAGCGACTTTCTTTCGGGAATGGGCACGCGGCGATCGCCCGCGGACTGTATTCCCGCATCACGCGCTTCCATTGTTTCTCTGTCGCACCATTCCGGGTCAGCAGGCGTCAGCCAACCCTTTTTTCCGATGGTACCATGGATCGTCGGCACTGCATCGACGAAGATGACGAGCTTGCGTAGGATCACCCGCTCCAGTCCCGTGAGAAGCCCGAAGCTCCGATCTAGCATCACTTGCAGCGTCTTCTGGCGCGGCGGCGCGGTTCGCGACCCGCGCCACAGGAGCGTCAGGCGCTGATCGAGAAGCGCGGCGGTCTGCCGCAATTCATAGGATTCGACGCGCCATGCCGCCGGCTCAGGTGGCCCGGAAGATTGGCGTGCGAAAAGCTGGCGGCGATGATAGGCGTATATCCTCGCCGGACCCCGTGAAACCGGCGCGACGAAGCTGCAACAGCGGCCTCGCGAGCTATGTCGCCACGCGCGGCAACATCGAAGTTACGGTCAAACTGGTCTGAGCTTGGATGTCCCCCGAATGTCGAACGGATACCGCTCTCCACGGCCGCTTTGCGCCAAGAGCACGCGCCGAACGGTATCGTCACTCCAGATCGGGATAAGGGCCTTTGCCGCCCTCGGCGATGAAGCGATCGATGCGCGCGGTCAGGACCGGCAACGGCACCGATCCCAACTGCAGGACGGTGTCGTGAAACGCGCGAATGTTGAAGCGTGAACCCAACGCGGCTTCCGCCTTGTGCCGCGCATCCCAGATCGCCATTTCGCCCAGATAGTAGGAGAGCGCCTGCCCGGGCCAGGCGATGTAGCGGTCGACCTCGGTCTCAACCTCGTGCTCGGGCAGCGCCGTGTATGCAAGGAGATATTGGATCGCCTGCTCGCGCGTCCAGCCTTGCGAATGAATCCCGGTGTCCACGACCAGGCGCGCGGCGCGCCAGATCTGCCATCCGAGCATGCCGAAGCGGTCATAGGGCGTTTCGTACATCCCCATCTCGTCGCCGAGCTTCTCGCAATAGAGCGCCCAGCCCTCGCCAAAGGCGGAAATATAGGTGTGGCGGCGAAATTCCGGCAGGCCCGTTTGTTCGAGGGCGATGGGAATTTGAACCGCATGCCCCGGCGCCGATTCATGCAGCGTCATCGCGGTCAGATTGTAGAGCGGCCTAGTCTCGAGCTTGTAGGTGTTGACGAGGTATTGTCCCGGGCCGCCGCGGCCGGAGGTGTAGAACGGCGCGAGATCGTCCGGCACCGGCACGATGGCGAAGCGCATGCGCGGCAAATAGCCGAACCAGGTGGAAGCCTTGCCGTCGAACGTCTTCGCGATCCACGCCGTCCGCATCAACAATTCCCGAGGCGTCTTCGCGTAGAACTGCGGATCGGTGCGCAGATAGTGCAGGAAGCCCGGGAAGTCGCCCGTCCAGCCCGTCTGTTTCATCACGTCGATCATCTGCTGATGCAGGCCGGCGACTTCGCGCAGGCCGAGCGCATGGATCGCCGCCGGATCCATGTCGAGCGTGGTGTATTCGCGGATCTGCTCGCGATACCATGCCTTGCCGTCCGGCATGTCTTGCGCCGCCAGCGTCGTCCGCGTCCCGGGAAGATATTCGTCACGGAAGAACGCGAGAAGCTCGCGATAGGCCGGCTGGACGATGTCGCGGATCGCGGCGACGGCCTGGGCGCGGAGCACCGCCTTGTCGGCGTCGGCGATGCCCGGCATCTGGGCGAACGGCGTGTAGAACAGGCTCTTGTCCGGCGCGGCATCGATCACCGCGGTGATCGAGGCGTCGCGGCCCTGGAGCGTCACGCCGGGCGGCGTGAAGCCGCGCTTCAGCCCGGCGCGCATCTCGCCGATCTGTTCATGGAAATAGCGCGGAATATCGCGCATCTGCGCGATCCAGTTGCGATAATCGGTCAAGGTGCGGAACGGCTTGCGCGCCGTGTAGCCGATGTCGGTCCAGAATGTCGTGTCGGAATTGGCCGGCATCTCATAGTCGCGGAATTTCTGGCCGCCGATGAGCACCGCGATCTGTGGCTTGTAGATGTCGTAGTTCTCCCGCTCGGCGGGCGAAAGCTTGTCGCGCGGAATGGCGTTCAGCGTCGCCATCGTGTTCTCCCAATAGGCGAGCCGCATGGCCTGCGTCGCGGGGTCGACCTTCGGCAGGCGATCGCTGACGGGTTTTTGGCCGTCCTCGTCGTCGGCGAATTGCGCCTCGCGCCAAATCCATTCGGCGGTGTAGAGCGCCTTGAGCCGCGCATCGGCGCTCGGCGGCTTGGCGTCAGCGTGCGGCACGGCGACCAGAAGGATCGCCGCCAGCAGCGGCCGGAGAATATGCTTGCCCATCCATCACACCACGATCGGCGCCTCTTGGCGATCTTCCGGCACCCGCCTTGCCGCGGCGCGCAGCAGGACGGCGGCCGTGTAGAGGACCACGACCACCACGCCCCAGCGAAGCGCAACCAGCGGCAGGTTGGTCACGGCATAGGCAGCGAGCAGCACAGCCGGCGCGCCGCCCAACGCCAATCCCAGCACGATGCGCAGATCGACACGCTTGTCGGCGACGAACCGCAATCCCGTCACCGGCATCAGGAAGGCGCAGGCGCCCATCATGATCGGGAAGGCGGCTTTCGGGTCCAATCCCATCAGGCTGAGCGTGACCAACGACGGCGCGTACAGCCCGATGCCGAACGCCATCAGGGAGCCCAGGATGAAATGCGCCGCGACGGCGATGACGAAGAACAGCGGCGCCAATGTCAGCGCATTGCCGGTGACCGGCATGAGGTTCAGGTTCTGCATGGCATAGAGCGCGGCGGCGATGACCAGCGCGGCGCCGACGGTCGCCTGCACCACCTGCACCGATACGCGCTGCACCGCGGCCGCGCCGACGAAGGAGCCGGCGATCGCGGACAGGATGCAGGCGATCATCAGCCAGGGGTCGACCTGCACCAGGCGGATGAACACCAACGCCTCGACGATGGTGGGAATGCAATGACCGGCATTGAGCGTCGCTGGAATGAAGCGGTCGGGAACCAGCGAACGCAGCTTGAGCCAGGCCGTCGTCGGCGCGAAGGAGCCGATGCCCAGCGTGTCGAAGAAATTGGTGACGGCCCCCAGAGCGGTGGCCTCGAGGCTGATCCGAAGCTGGCCCCGCGCCGCGGCAAGACGCAAGAGAGTCGCGCTGTAGCCGATGCCGATCAGCGCCAGCGCGGCCAGAAGAATATCGACGATCAAGCGGCCCCTCGGCTGCGAAAACGTATCGCCTGGAAGTTGAGCATGATCCTATAGTGGTGACAATGACGCCTTCGGAGACATGCATGACGGCCGCGAACAACCCCGCCCCCATCGGCCCTGCCGAACGACAGGTGCGACTGGCGGCGCTGCGATCGCGGATGGACGAGGCCGGGCTTGCGGCCATCCTGCTCGGGTCCACCAAGAGCCTGCGCTATTTCACCGGCCTGGCGTGGTCGCCGTCGGAGCGGTTCACTGGCGCGATCGTGCATGCGGGCGGCGCGCTGGAATATGTCTGCCCCGGCTTCGAACGGTCCAAAGTGTCCGGCGCCGTCGGCGTGACGGGCGATATCCTCACCTGGGAGGAAGAAGAAAACCCCTACGCCCTGATCGCGTCGCGGCTCAAGCCCGGCGCGCGCGTGGGCCTCGACGACCAAGTCGCGCTGTTCGTTTATCTCGGACTGGCTCGCGTTCTGTCGCCCGAGCGCATCGGCGACGCGGGGCCGCTCATCAACGGTTTGCGGAGCCGCAAATCGGCCGCCGAGATCGCGCTCATGACCCGTGCCAAGGCGATCACGCTCGAAGTGCAGCGCCGTGCCTGGAAAAGCCTGACCGCAGGCGTGCGGACGTCGGAGGTCGCGCGCTTCATCGATTCCGAGCATCGCGCGCTGGGCGGCTCCGGCAGTACGTTCTGCATCGTGTCGTTCGGCGCCGACAGCGCGCTGCCCCATGGCGGCGAAGGCGACCGCGCGCTGCGCGAAGGCGACGTCGTCCTGATCGACACGGGCTGCCAGATCGACGGCTACAATTCGGACATCACGCGGACCTATGTCTTCGGCGAGCCGCCGCCGCGCGTGCGGCAGATCTGGCAATTGGAGAAGGACGCGCAGGCCGCGGCGTTCGGGGCGGCGAGGCTCGGCGCGTCCTGCGAATCGGTCGATGCGGCGGCGCGCGCCGTCATCGCCGGGGCGGGGTTGGGTCCGGATTATCGTCTGCCCGGGCTGCCCCATCGCACCGGCCACGGCATCGGGCTCGACATCCACGAAGCACCGAACCTGGTGCGCGGCGACCGCACGGCGCTTGCGTCCGGCATGTGCTTTTCCAACGAACCGATGATCGTCGTGCCGCAGGCATTCGGCGTACGGCTTGAGGATCACTTCTACATGACGGAGCAGGGGCCGCGCTGGTTCACGCATCCGTCGCACAGCCTGGACGCGCCGTTCGCGAACGCGCCGGCGTTCGTTTGACGACGGAGAGCGTGCGATGCCGGGCAGCCAGGACTTCGAGAACGATCCCGCCAATGAGTCGGCGCTGATCTATTTGAACGGTGCGCTGGTGCCGCGCGCCGAGGCGAAGGTCTCGGTATTCGATGCCGGCTTCGTCGTCGGCGACGGCATCTGGGAAGGCCTTCGCCTGCACAAGGGCGCCCTGCTCTTCCTCGACGCGCATCTGGACCGGTTGTTCGCCGGGGCCGCGGCGATCGGGCTCGACATCGGGTTGAGCCGCGAGACGCTGGTGGCCGAGATCTGGCGGACGCTGAAGGCCAACCGGTTCGAGGACGGCGTTCATCTCAGGCTGATGATCACGCGCGGACCCAAATCGGCCGCCAACCAGGATCCGCGCAATGCGCTCGGCAGACCCACCATCGTCATCCTGGCGGAGCGCAAAGAGCCCAGTCCGAAGCTGGCGACGCGCGGGCTGTCGCTCGCCACCGTCTCGATCCGCTGCACGCCGGCGCACATGTTCGACATGCGGCTGAACTCGCACAGCCGGCTCAATCTCATCCTCGCGCTGCAGGAGGCGATCCGTGCCGGCGCCGACGAAGCCTTGATGCTCGATCCGGATGGGTTCGTCTCCAGTTGCAACGCCACGAACTTCTTTTTCGTCAAGGACGGAATCGTGCACACCTCGACCGGTCTTTTCTGCTTTAACGGCGTCACGCGCGCCAATGTCATCGCGCTGTGCCGGGTGCACGGGATCAGCATCGCGCTCGGGAGCTTCGCACCGGACAAGGCGCGCGACGCCGACGAAGCCTTTGTCACCGGGACGTTCGGCGGGCTGACGCCGATCCGCGAGATCGACGGACGCGTGCTGCCCGCGGCGCTGCCCGGGCCGGTCACGTCCCGGCTCCGCGCGGCCTATGCCGAGCTGAAGGATGCCGAGGCCGCGAAGACATGAGCACGCAGCCGCTGCGCATCGCCATGTGGTCCGGCCCGCGCAACATCTCGACCGCGATGATGCGCGCCTTCGAGAATCGCGACGACACCGCGGTGGTCGACGAGCCATTCTATGCCGCCTATCTCGCGCTCAGCGGCGCCGACCACCCGATGCGCGAAGAGGTCCTGAAGAGCCAGCCGAACGATTGGCGCGACGTCGAAGCCGCGCTGCTCGGCCCAAGTCCCCATGGCGCGCCGATCTTCTATCAAAAACACATGACCCATCACATGCTGCCCGAGATCGGGACAGGCTGGATGTCGGCCTGCTGCAACGTCTTCCTGATCCGGCGGCCGGATGACGTCGTCGCCTCGTACAAGGACAAGCGGGGCGAAGCCACGCTGTCGGACATCGGCATCGTAAGGCAGGCGGAACTGTTCGACGCCGAAGCTGACCGCCTCGGGCATGCGCCGATAGTGATCGACGCATCCGACATATCCGCCGCGCCGGAGTTTCAGTTGAAAGCGCTCTGTTCCGCGATCGGGATCGCATTCAGTGCGAAGATGCTGCACTGGCCCGAGGGCCGTCGGGGGAGCGACGGCGTCTGGGCACCGGCCTGGTACGATCAGGTGGAGCGGTCGACCGGCTTTGTGTCCCGGCAGGGAACGACCCCTCAAAAGCTGTCGCCCGCGCTGGCGGCGGTCGCCGACGCGGCCTATCCGTATTACGAGCGGCTGGCGCGCTGGAAGATTGGCGGTGCCTGAATTCCAAAACGCCGCCGCCACCAGACATAAAGACCGGTGATCGAAAGCACCGTCACGGCGATCCCGAGAAGCAGCACGAGATAGCGTGTCGGCCAGCCGAGGATACGTCCGGCATGAAGAGGATAGAGCGAACGCATGAAGGCGCCGCGGGTACCATCGTTGTAGGGGTCGTCGCGATAGACGAAATCACCGCTGCAGCCGTCGAGATAGTAGGCCACGGGGCCCAGCGCCGAATAGGTGTCGGTGCCCGGCCGGATGAACGACACGCTGTAGAGACCGCTTTGCGGTCCATAGGTCGCGAAAGCCGCAACCCACGCGGGATGATCTCGCGCCACCAGCGGTTCGGCGAGGCGTAACGCCTGGGAGAATGTCAGCACGGGCGGCGCGTCCCGCGCCACGGGCGCGCTGTCGAACGGCGTTGGCTCGTGCGCCCACACCGCGTTTGTGAACGGCACGAACAACTCGTCGTAGAAATTCATCTCGACCGATGTGATCGACAGGACGAGGAAGCCGATGAACAGCCACAGCCCGCCGGCGCGATGCAGTTCCAGGCAGAATCGCGCCAGCCGTGTGTTGCGATGGACGAGCCACATCTGGCCCCAGTTCTTCCAGAACGGCCGGCTGCGCGGAAAGGTCAGATAGAGGCCGATGAGGTTCGACAGTACCCACAGAATCGCCACCGCGCCCATGAACCAGCGGCCGAACGTGCCCGCCAGCAGGTTGAAGTGGAATTGATAGATCGCCTCGACAAACCCGCGCCGGCCCCAGCCGGGCGTCACCTGGCGTGTGCCGAGGACATGGCCGTCCAGGGGATCGACAAAGACCTCGTCATAGCCGAGCGGTTTGCCGCGCCGCGCCGGTGCCACCCGCAGGGCCAGCGACCGGCCCGGCTCGATCGTCAGCGGTGCCTGGGTGATGCGCCAGCCGGGATGCGCGCGGGCCATCGCGTCGGCGAGCGCTGCAGGTGCGGCGGTGACATGCGCCGTATCGGCATCGAACAGGTCCGGGTTGAGCACGGCATCGAGTTGCGTGCGGAACACGAGAACGCTGCCGGTCACGCCAGCGGAGATCAAGAACAGCAGGATCGCCAGACCGGAATAGCGATGCAACCAGACCAGCGCGTTGTGCACCGCGGCTTGCCGGGCGAACCTTGCGCGCGGATCGGAAGGCAGGGTCGGTGCGGCAGCGTTCGGCATTGGTGGGCTCGCAGGGCGGGAAGCCTGACATGCCGTCCGGCGGCCTGCCGCCCGCCGGTTCAGAACTTCCGGCTGAGCGTAACCGTAACGTCCCGGCGCAGACCATAGAAGCACTGCGTCACGTCGCTGCAACGGGACAGATAGGTCCGGTCGAGCAGGTTGCTGGCATTGACCTGCAGGCGCCAGTCCTGGGTGTCGTAGTGCAGGATGGCATCGAACAGGGCTACCGGCGGCGAGCGAAGCGTATTGG